>JBGTOG010000131.1:0-6999 GCA_041742675.1 Gemmatimonadaceae bacterium
GGGCGGGGTCGTCCGTGGTGGACGCGCCTGCACGCCGGCAGGCCGCGTCGTGGGACCAGCCGCTGGCGCGGCGACCGGCTTGGTCATGGTGCGCAGCCGTGCGATAACGCGGTCTGTGATATCCAGGTTCTTGTCCGCCGCAACAATCATCGAGGAGTTGGCGACATCAAAGATGAAGCTGTAGCCGCCCTCCATGCGCATGTCTTCGAGCGCCTTGACGACGTTGTCGCGAATCGGCTCCATCAACTCCATCTGACGCTGTTCCGCCTGCTGCTCGAGCGTCTTGGCCCGCTCTGCAAACGTGTCGCGCTTGGCCAGCAACGACCGCTCGCGATTTTCGCGGGCGGCCGGACTGAGCGTTGGCGCATCTTTCTGGTACGCCTGCTCAAGCTTCGAGAGCGAGTCGGTCAACACCTGCACTTCCTTGCCGAATCCCTCCATCTCCTTGTTGAACGTGGCCTGCGCTTCTGTTGCGCCAGGCGCCGACTGCAAGATCAGGTTGGTGTTGACAAACGCAATTTTCTGCGGCGCGGCCTGCGCAAACGCCGAAGCAGGAACGAGAATCGTGAGCGCGAGCGCGCTCTGCAAAATCAATGAACGCATCTGAGTGCCTGCCTAGAAGAGCTGTCCGAGCCGGAAATGAAACTGCCACCGCGGGTCCGGTCGCACGCGGAGGGTGTTCGGATCAATCGCCACGCGATCGAATCCGTACGCCATGTCGAGCCCTAGCGGGCCCAAGGGTGTTACCGTTGATACACCGACACCGGCTGAACGGAACAGCCGCGTGGGATTGAACTGCTGCGCCGATGCCCAGTTGTTGCCGGCATCAAAAAATGAGTTGATGTACAGCATCTGACTGATGCGAACACCCACCTCGCCAGACACCTTCAGGAACGCATTACCGAACGACTCTCGATCAGAGCGGAACTGATCGGTGCTCGGATTGAAGCCGTCTGGCGTGATGGAGAACTCCGGATACCCTCGGAGCATTTCACCAAACTGCACACCGCCAACAGCGAACTGCTGCTGAAAGAAGAATGGACCCGAGTTCCCGAACAGTGCGCCAGCCCGCGTCGTCAAACCAATGATAATCGGAATGGGCTGCGAGCCGGGCGTGGAGCCGCCAAGCTGTGCGAGCTGCGCATAGGAACGCATTTCGCCAGTGTAGCGCTGAAAATTCACGGTGCCACCAAGCGGTCCGCCGCTGAAATCGGCGGTGGCCGAACGCAGCGATCCCGTGAACGGGAATGGCATGCCGAGGCGATTGTCGAACGTGTAGTCCAGTCCGATGCTGGACCGGAAGCAGTTGCGCGTACACGAATCCTGAATAAAGCCCTGCGTGAACGTCGCCGACTCCGCGCCGTACGTCACGGACAGCGCCGAATTGTACGACCATGGCACCGGGAAACCCAGACGGAACTGCGCACCGGTGCGAATATTCTGCCCCAGATCTCCGACCGTGAACCGCGACTGCGTACGATAGGCAGTGATCGTGCCCGAGGTGCGCGTGCGGCGCAGCGCTGGATCCTGATAGGTGAGCGTAAAGTCGTTGAAGAAACGGCCGTACTGCCAGTTGAGATTACCACGCTTGCACTGGCCAAACAGGTTTGGCTGCTCCACGCCAATGAACCCGCCGAAGCCAACGCCGCCCTGCCCCATGGATGCACCAAAGTTCACCGACCCGGTGCGCTTCTCCTTCACCGTAAAGACCAGATCCACGTCGCCCGCTTCGTTGACCGTGCGCGTGTCCGGCGGCGGCATCGGCGACTCAAAGAATCCAAGATTCTGAATCTGCTGATAGCTGTTGATCAGCGCCGTCTGATTGAACACACCACCCGGCACGAGCATGATCGCGCGACGGATGCAGTCCTCGGAGGTGTAGTCGTTACCAACGATTTCAATGCGATTGACAATCGCGGGCGTCTTCTCGTCGACTTCCCAACGCAAGCTGACCGTCGGGACCGAATCCGTGTTCTGACTTCGCTCAATGACCGGATACACCTCTGCATAGATGTAGCCTCGGTCGGCATACAGCGTGCGGGCCTCCTGCGTGGCCTTCTGGAAACTCGACGCGTCGAACACACCTTCTTCGGCCTTTGCGTCCCGTCGTACGAGCGAAAACAACCGCTGTCTCAGCGACTTGCTCCCACCACTGCTACGGTACAACCCGTCGAGGATGTCGGTGGAGACGACGCGATTGCCAGTGATGCCAAAACTTCCAATGCGATACTTCGGTCCTTCCTCGACCGTGATGCGCAGCTTGCCCTTGCCCAGCTCTTCGTCTACGAGCAGGGTGTCTTCAAGGACCCGCGCATCAATGTGGCCGAGGCGGGCATACAGGTCTGGAATACGCTCCCCAAGATCGCCGGCATACTTCTCCTCGTCGAACTCACCTCTACGGAAAAACCAGAAGCCTTCCGGCTTGGTTTGCATCGATCCAGCGACGGTTTTGGCCTTGATCGACTCAGCGCCAACAAACTCAATGCCAGAAATTGCGAGTCGGCGCCCTTCATCGATGCGGAACGTCACGCTCAGGCGACCATCGGGCAATCGCACGCTGTCCGGGGTCACGGTGGCGAGATAGTACCCCGCCGCAGCATACAGCGAATCAATGCGGGCGCGCGAACTCGCGATGTCCGCCGGATTCACCGGACGTCCGATCAGCATGTTCACCTTGTCACGTACCGAGCGTTCCGACACCGCGCTCGTACCAGTGACTGACACATCACCGAGCAGTGAGCGCTCGACGACATTGATGACCGTGAGAGCACGATCCGGCACCGACGACAGGTCACAATCGATTCGGACATCGTCGAACTGACCCAGCGCAAACACCGACTTGATGGCGCGCTGCACCACCTGAAAGTTGAGCTGCGTGCGAGCGAACAGGGCGCTCGCCGAGCGCACGCTGGTTTCACTGACGCGACTTAAACCGCGCACCGCAATCGAGTCCGGCGTGGCGCAGCGTCCAGCCAGCTGCGGCTGCGCGTCCTGCGCGGCCAGACGGCCAGGCAGCAGCAACACCGCGACGATCATTAGCGCACTCGATACGCTCCGGCAGGCCGGGCGCCACAACGGAAGCAGCACTGGGGACACGAGCAAGGGGAAAAGGGTCTGACGGGATTGGACACCGCCAAAAGGCAAATGGTGCCCTGTCAGCCCGAACGGGATCAGCCTCGCAATATAGCGAAGCACAACGCCGATCGGACCCTCCCTTTGGGACCGATCGGCGTGTGAGCCTGCGTGGCCTTAGCTCTGGGGCGTTGGAGCGAGCACCCGGAACTCCAGCTTCTCCTTCTCCGGACCCACGTCCACCTCAATCTCGTCGCCCTTGGAGAACTCGCGCATCAGGATTTTCTCTGAAAGCGGGTCCTCGATGTAGCGCTGTATGGCCCGCTTGAGCGGCCGCGCGCCGAAGTGTTCGTCAGTGCCGTGATCCACCAGGAACTCCGTCGCCGCATCGGTGAGGGAGATCTTGATCTCTTCCTCGTCGAGACGCTTCTGCACGTCGCGGAACAGGATGCTCACGATGCTGGAGATGTGCTCCTTGACCAGCGGATGGAACACGATCACATCGTCGAGGCGATTGAGGAATTCCGGGTTGAACACCCGAGCCATCTCCTCCTTGACCTTCTCTGAAATGCGTTCAAAATCCGCTTGCGCATCGGCAGCACCGAAGCCCAGCGATCGGTTCCGCGTGATGTCCTTGGCGCCCACGTTGGACGTCATGATCACCACGGTGTTCTTGAAGTCGATCACGCGCCCGTAGTTGTCCGTGAGGTGCCCCTCATCGAGCACCTGCAGAAGAATGTTGAACACATCCGGATGCGCCTTCTCGATTTCATCGAGCAGCACCACGCTGTACGGCTTGCGCCGAATAGCCTTGGTGAGCGTGCCCGAGTCTTCATAGCCCACGTAGCCCGGCGGTGCGCCAATGAGTCGGGACACGGAGAACTTCTCCATGTACTCACTCATATCCACGCGAATGAGCGCCGTAGGATCGGCAAAGAGGAACCGTGCGAGTGCTCGCGCAAGCTCCGTCTTACCAACGCCGGTCGGACCGGAGAAGATGAACGAACCAATCGGACGGCGCGGATCTTTGAGCCCGGCACGACTGCGGCGGATGGAGCGCGCCAGCGCCTTGATGGCCTCGTCCTGACCCACCACCGTACCGTGCAGTTCTTCTTCCATGCGCAACAGGCGTGACGTCTCGGCTTCCTGCAGACGCGTGACGGGAATGCCCGTCCAGCGGCTCACGATAAACGAGATTTCTTCTTCGCCAAGCTCGGGGCGATGCGACTGACGCCGCAGCTCCCACTCCTCCTG
Organism: Gemmatimonadaceae bacterium; assembly: GCA_041742675.1. Lineage (GTDB taxonomy): Bacteria > Gemmatimonadota > Gemmatimonadetes > Gemmatimonadales > Gemmatimonadaceae > JAABRT01. The sequence goes on from JBGTOG010000131.1 coordinate 4,327, forward strand.
CTTGGCGCGAATCTCACCCTGCAGCTCACGCTCCGTATCGCGAAGCGACGCCGCGCGTTCGAAGTTCTGATCACGCACGGCCGCATCCTTCTCCGTGTTGATGCCTTCGAGGCGTTCCTTGAGTGCTGCTACTTCCGGTGGCGGCGCCTGCGCGGCCAGGCGTGCGCGCGCTCCCGCTTCATCGATCACGTCGATGGCCTTGTCCGGCAGGAAACGATCGGTGATGTAGCGCTCCGACAACTTTGCGGCCGCGATCAGCGTGGCATCAGGGATCGTGACGCGATGATGATCTTCGTACTTCTTGCGCAGCCCCTGCAGAATCTGCACGGTTTCGTCGATTGAAGGCGGCTCGACCACCACCGTCTGAAAGCGACGCTCCAGCGCACCGTCTTTCTCAATGTACTTGCGGTACTCGTTAAGCGTCGACGCGCCGACACACTGCAGCTCACCACGCGCGAGCGCAGGCTTGAGCATGTTGCTGGCGTCGATTGCGCCCTCGGCCGCACCGGCACCAACCAGCGTGTGCAACTCGTCGATGAACAGAATGATCTGCTTGTTCTGCGCGATTTCGTTCATGACCGCCTTGAGGCGCTCCTCGAACTGACCGCGATATTTCGTGCCCGCGATCACCGCCGCCATGTCGAGCGACAGCACGCGGTGATCACGAAGCGGCTCGGGGCAGTCGCCAGTGGCGATGATCTGCGCCAGCCCTTCCACGATGGCGGTCTTGCCAACACCGGGCTCACCAATGAGCACGGGATTGTTCTTCTTGCGGCGTGACAAGACCTCGACCACCCGCTCGATCTCCTTCGCACGGCCAATCGTGGGATCAAGCTGTCCCTCGGCGGCCAACGCGGTGAGATCGCGGCAGAAGTGATCCAGCGCGGGCGTCTTGGACTTCTTGTCACCCTTGGCTGGCGCAGACGAGGGCGGCGCGGTCCCCGCCTTTTCAGCGCTTCCCGACGACGAACCACCCTGCGGCATTTCCGTGCCGAGCAGGCGCAGCGTTTCGGTGCGCGCGGCATCGAGATTGACACCGGCATCGGTCAGCACCTGCGCCGCAATCCCCTTCTCTTCCCGCAGCAATCCGAGCAACAAGTGCTCAGTGCCACCGTCGGCGTGATTGAGGTCGCGCGCTTCCGCCATCGCCAGCTCGAGCACCTTCTTGGCGCGCGAGGTATAGGGCAAGTCCGGCCCGGTTGCCGCGGCAGCCTTCCCCTTTTTCACCGTGTCTTCGATGCGCTGCTGCACCTCATCGAGATCGACGTTGAGGTTTTGCATCACGGCTGCAGCCACTCCCTCGCCCTCACGAATGAGGCCAAGCAGAATGTGTTCCGTGCCGACGTACTCGTGATGCAGGCGAGCAGCCTCTTCTCGGGCCATCGCCAGCACTTTCCGTACGCGCTCAGTGAAGTTGTAGCCGTTCATCGTTTCCTCAGCCCAGGGCTGGAGCGGTCACTCGACGCCACTCCCCTCCGTCGCGAGCACCTGCCGCACATAACGCGCGCGCACCAGGTTGCTCTCGCTATCTGTCAGCGCACGCCCTTCGAGATGGGCCAGATGCGCTGACTGCGCAAAGATCAGGAGCTTGTTGAGCGTGTATACACTGAGCCCGGGGATCAGTTTCAGACCAACCCCGAGGCGTACCCCACTGAGAAAGTTCATGGCTTCCTCGAACGAGAGACTGCGGGCAAACCGCAACGTCCCATACGCGCGCCACAACTTGTCTTCAATAATATACCCGGCGTCGCGCACCAATACCCGTCGGGCCTCTTCTTCGCGATCGATGACATGTCGAACGACGCGTACCAGCAGATCCTGCAACTCCTCCTCGGACCGACCCAGCGTGGTCTGATTCGACAGCTGAAAGAAGTTGCCCACCACCTCGCTCCCTTCGCCGTACAAGCCGCGATAGGTCAGCCCCATTTGCTGTAATCCGGCCAGCACCTTGCCGATTTCCTTGGTCAGCACCAACCCCGGCAGATGAATCAACACCGAGGCACGCAACCCGGTGCCCACGTTGGTTGGACACGCCGTGAGAAAGCCGAACTCCTTGTGAAACGCAAACGGCACACGTTCGCCAAGCTCGCGATCCATGCGCGACGCCATCGCAAACGCCGCCGGTACATCAAAGCCGCTGCGCATGGCCTGCAATCGCAAGTGATCTTCTTCGTTCACCAGCACGCCAACCTGCTCGCCAAGAAACACGGCCGCGCCGGTGCGCAACGGATGTTGCGCGTCGAGCCCCGCCAGCTCCTTGGAGACGAGATGCCGCTCGTGGAGCAACTGCCGGTCGAGTGGCGTCGATTCGTCCAGTCGGAGCAACACACTCCCGTCAAGCACGGGCACGTGCGCCAGCGCTTCCTTGACCTGCGCGAGCATGCGCAGTCGCTCGCCATCCCGCGCGCGACCCGTGAAGGCGTAGCCCACGAGATTGCGCGCCAGGCGCAGTCGCGTGGAGATCACGATATCTGCGTTCGGCCCGGATGCATCCAGCCAGCGCACACCGCCGTCGGGCAGCAGTGACAGGTCCAACGGTCCCTGACGTGTCATTCCATCACCCGCAGTTTGTCACGCAGCTCAGCCGCCAACTCAAACTGCTCGGCATCTACGGCGCGCTGCAAACGATCGCGGATCTCGCGACGCGCGTCGACTTCCGCCAGCGACTCCGGA
>JBGTOG010000143.1:0-3697 GCA_041742675.1 Gemmatimonadaceae bacterium
GCGGGAGGGGCGAGTGCTCGCCGATGCGTGCGTGGCCGATGTTGATGCGATGGACCGGTTGCTCACGCTCGAGGCGCGTCCACCGGTGCGGGCCACGGCGCTGACGGTGGATGCCCTCGAGGAGCTGACGCTGCTGGAGCATTGGTTTCGCACGCGAGCGGAGGAGCAGCTGCGTACGGCGGAGACGGTGCGGGAGTTGCTTTAGCTGTGACAATTGCCGGTTGCCACCTGCCGCAACGCGCGCCACCTTTCCCCCGGGATTTCAGCATCCACGCTGGTCCCCGTAAGCAGCGCCGGACCCGCCGCGTGAGTCATCAGCCGGACCACACCATTTCTGCCGCACACCACACCCACCCTGCTGACCGCCGCCGAGTGATGCGTGACGCCTGATTTGCTGTTCATGACGGCGGGATTCGCGGTCGCGTCGTACTCGATTGTGGCCAATGATGCCTTGCAGACGCTCGGCACATTCCTGTCATCCAACAGCAAGCGACCGTGGTGGGTGCTGTGGCTATACGCCGTCGGTATCCTGTACGCCGTGCTCATCTTCGGCTGGGCGGTGAACGGTGGCGACACCTCATTTGGCCGCCTCGACAAGATTCCGCTGCCGCAGCCGTTTACGTGGATTTATCTCGTGCCACCGGTCGTCTTGCTGCTGCTGACGCGTCGCGGCATTCCGGTAAGCACCACGTTTCTCATTCTCACCATCTTCGCGCCGGAGAGTCTTGGCGCCATGATGACGAAGTCGCTGTCGGGCTACGCCGTTGCGTTTCTGATGGCAATCGCGCTCTACTACGTGATTGCGGAACTGTTTGAGCGAAACTTCATCGCCACCGCGCACATGCCTCCGCCGCGACACTGGGTGGTGCTGCAGTGGCTGTCCACAGGCTTCCTGTGGAGTCAGTGGCTCATTCAGGATCTGGCGAACATCTTCGTGTACGTGCCACGACAGCTCAGCGTGGGCTGGCTGGTGTTTGCGCTCAGTGTGATTGGCGGGCTGCACGCGTACACGTTCTACAATCGCGGCGGCGAAATCCAGAAGGTGGTCACCAGCAAGACCAACACCGGTGACATTCGCTCGGCCACGATCGTGGACTTCTGCTTTGGCCTGGTGCTGCTCGTGTTCAAGGAGTGGAGCAACATTCCCATGAGCACGACGTGGGTGTTTCTTGGCCTGCTCGCCGGCCGCGAGATCGCGATGACCGTACGACTCAAGTCGAGACCGATGCCTGATACGCTGCGGATGGTCGGTCGCGACGGGCTGAAGGTGTCAGCGGGGCTGGCGGTGAGTGTTGCACTGGCGCTGGCGCTGCCGCGGATATCGGCGGCGTTGCAGTAGCGGGATTTCCTCGAGCAGCCGACGCGCGACTCAAGGTCACGCGTGACGAACTGTGCGCTGCGCTACCCGGCTCGCTCCACCGCATCAATCAGCTTCTGAGAGCGTACCTGTCGATGCGAAGCATTCCATACGGGCTTGCCATCGCGCGTAAGTATAGCCTGCGGCGATTCATGCCGAATTTTCCACTCGCGCTCAATGTCCTGGCTGAGCGTGCGCTGCAGCAGGACATCGACCATGAACACGGTCACATCGCTTCGCTCGCCTGAAAAGTGACGCACTTCTTCGAGCGCGATCGACGAGAGTTCGCACGCCGGACTGTGTTTGTAGAGCAGTACAAGTCCCGGAGTCGACAGCTGCGCCAGCCACGGCGTTTCAGGGGTATCCTGCAAGGGAATCAATGCCATGCGTTCACAAATAGGGTTGCGCGACGGGAGATACTTAGGAGTGCTTAAAGATATAGGTATACAACCAACGCACGGCGGGCAGTTCCCCGAAAGACGCATATGCGCCTCGCTCTCAGTGCGGCCCGACGGCACTGGCGACTCGGAATCGGCGTGAATGGCCGCTCGGAGGGTTTGCCGCATGACGACCGGCGCATCAAAGCTGCTTCGGAGTATAGGTTGGGTTCATTGTCCGTCGACCATCCACGCGCCTGATTTCATTATGACCTTTGTTGATTGCCGATGACGAATCTCGCTGCCACCCAATCCGCCCGCGGCCGCACCACGCCCGCTTCAGTTGTGGTCGCGTCGCACGAGACTTCAGCGGCAGGCCCGCGTAGCAACGCACTCGCAGGGATCCGGCGCGCGCTGTACCGCATGGTGCTCGTGACCGGCATCGTTATCGTTGCCACTGCCGTCGCCTTTGCCACCAGTCCGGCGCCAGCCGATGCCATGGACGCGTCGCTCGTGCGACTCATGCGCGGCATGGCGATGATCAAGGCGGGCATCATTGCAGTCGCCGCCGCTGTGCTGTGGTGGAGATTTGCGCGGCCGATTGCCACCCCATTCGCCGTCGGCTACCTGCTCGGTTCGTGGTTCATGGTCGCCGCCACCGTGCTCATATGGCAGCTCTCATCGATCGGCGCGGCCGCAATCGCGTTTCACACGGGCGAGGTGTCGCTCTTGCTACTCGCGTGGCGCGACACGCGCAGTCGCGCCAACGCATAACTGCTACAACGGCACCATCTCCACATTCGCCGCGCCGCGTGCGATGCTCAGTCGCGCCACCGTCGGTGTCACCTCAAATCGCCGCGGCCCCGCGGCACCCGGATTTACCACGAGCGTATCACCCACACGCGTGACCATGGGCTTGTGTGTGTGCCCATATACAATCACCTCGGCCTGCGGGTACGCCGCGACCAGCTTTTCCGGCGTGGGCACACCAAGCTCGTGCCCATGCGTGACGAGCACACGAATGCCGCCGAGCGTGAGTTCCCATCGTTCCGACAGATCAGACCTGCCCGGTGCATCCGTGTTGCCGAACACGGCGCGCGTTGGTGCGATGGTGGCGAGTTCAACAAGAATGTCGGCTGGTCCCACATCACCCGCATGCAGGATTTCGCTGACGCCAGCCAGCGCGGTGAAGACTTCGGGACGCAGCAGCCCGTGCGTGTCGGAGATGAGGCCGATGACCAGATGTTCGGCGCCCCGTCCTTCCATTGGTACTGGTGTCATCCCTTCGCCTTGGGCGTGTGGCCCGGAAACGTCGCCAGCGCGGCGACCAACTGATCGTTATGCGTCGCCCCAGCGGCGACCCACCGAATGTTCGACATCGAACTGATCCAAGATACGCGCGACCACAAAATCCACGAGGTCACTGATGGTGAGCGGCGCGTGATAAAAGCCCGGCGCGGCTGGCAAGACGATGGCCCCGGCGCGCGTAACCGCGGTGAGGTTCTCCAGATGCACCAGCGACAGCGGTGTCTCGCGAGGCACCAACAACAGTTTCCGACGTTCCTTGAGTGTGACATCGGCCGCACGCTCCACGAGTGAGCGCGACGTGCCATGCGCGATCGCACTCACGGTGCCCATACTGCACGGACACACGATCATGCCCGATGTGCGCGCCGAGCCGGACGCGGGAAGGGCACCACGATCGTTGTCATCGAACACACGAACGATGGCATCAAACGCCTCGCTACCTACCTGTTCGCGCAGCGCGGCGAGATCTGCGACACCGGTCTCGGTGTGCAGCAACCGCCAGCCGTGAGACGAGACGATCAGCCATGTGGGCACGCTGTACTCGACGAGTGCCTGCAACAGGCGCACCGCGTATGGTGCGCCGCTGGCGCCGGTGATGGCGAGGACGACTGGCGCACTCACGACGCTACCACCGTGAGCGACCCACGACCAATCA
>JBGTOG010000139.1:0-7270 GCA_041742675.1 Gemmatimonadaceae bacterium
CTCGACGGCCAGGCGCACATGGTGCCAGAGGTCGAACGCGCCATCGTCATGGCCCGATCCGCGAAGGCGCGTGAAGCCGCGGCTCGCGAACAACGTGCAGGCAACGCCGACGCGGCCGCACAGCACATGCAGGACGCGCAGCAGTGCATTCTCTCCTCCCCGGCTTATATCGACGTCGCGTTCGCATCGGAGATGCTGGCCGAGGCAGCCGACCTTGCGCAAATGGAGGCGCGGTATCGGGACGGTGACTACTCCGAACGCGACGCGAAGTACCAGATGCAACGCACGCACAACGCGCGTCGTGGCAAGGGCAACTACGACGCGAAACTACGGCGCGGACCTACCGGCGAATAGCGGCATGCTCGACCGACTGCTCCATCACGCGCATGTGAAGGATTTCACTGACGCAGCTCGCAATTCCCGTATCCGTCTGCGAACTTCTGCCGCCATGACCACATCGCTTGACCATCTGCGCGAACACTCGTCGGCTGCTACCCCAGCGGGGCGCTCTACCGCGTACGTTCGCCTACACACCACGCGCGCATTCGCCACCATCGCCCGTCCCTTCACGCGCTGCTTCGCTGCAGCGCTGCTCCTCTCCGCATGTGCACCGCCATCACCAGACACGCCAAGCGCAACCGACACCCCGTCCCCCTACCTGCTCGTCTCCGCCGGCGACGCAGACGAAGCACACAGCGACTTCCTCGCCGTGATCGATCTGCGAGACGGCAGCGCCACGTTCGGCACGGCCATATCAACCCTGCCAACGAACATGACAGCGTCCATGCCACATCACATGGAGTACACGCTGCCACCGGCGGGCGAACTACTGTTCCTGAACGCGCATCATCACGAAGCCAGCATGCTGCTCGACGTGTCGAATCCCTCGGCCCTGCGCGTCGCGAAGACGTTCAACGCCCCTGCTCCGCTGCGCTATCCGCACGATTACACGCGCACCCCCACGGGCACACGACTGGTTGGCTTTTTGCGCAGCGAAGGTGCCGGCATCGATCCCACCGAAACGGCAACACCCGGCAACCATGGTGGCATCGCCGAGTACTCGGCGGACGGTGCCCTGATGCGTACAACGATGGCCGGCGACGCGAACGGTCAGCCCGTGCGACCGTATGCGTTTGCGCTGCTGCCGGCGATCGATCGACTGGTCGTGACCAGCGCACCCATGATGGAAACCACCTGGGCTGATGTCGTGCAGGTGTATCGCTACTCCGACTTCACGTTGTTGCACACGATTCAGTTGCCCGCGGCGCGCAACACGCAGGGTGAGCCGGTAGCGGGATCACAGCGAGCAGGCTTTGGACCGCGTGTGCTCGGCGATGGCTCCGTGTTCCTCAACAGCTACGGCTGCGCATTCTACCGATTGACGGCGATCGACAGCGATGCGCCGCAGCTTGCGACGTTCTTTGCGCTCGATACGCCTGCGCCCGACACCGCGCCCGGCTCGATCCGCGGCGCGTGCGGCATTCCGGTGGTTGTTGGCAACTACTGGATCAATCCGGTGGGCGCATTGCACAGCGTGGTGGTGCTCGACATCAGCAACCCCGCGCAGCCTCGCGAGGTATTCCGTCTCAAAACGCCGGATACGTTCAATCCACACTGGCTCGCGCGCGACCCGCGCTTAAACCGTCTTGTTCTCGGCGCCGAGTTCGGCGGTGAAGACGGATTCTTCATGTTGCGCATTGATGAAAACACCGGCGCGCTCAGTTTCGACTCGGCGTTTGCGAGCGATGGCAAGACAGGCTACATCAGTCTGCGCCAGGACACATGGCCGCACGGCGCGACTGGTGCGGCGTGGGGCCATGCGGCGCTGTTTTTGCCTGAGGGCTCGTCTTCAGGTACGCGTTGACGGCATACAACGCGGAGGTAGAGACGCCCGCCGCCTCACGCGGAGTCGGACGCCCCCAGTCCCGCCCGCACCCGGGCGGCATCCGCAAACCTTCACACGCGGAGGGGCATACCGAGGTACTGCGCCGAATTGCCAGCGACAAAATCGCCGTGTGGCGGATACGTGTGGTTGTCGGGAGCTCTGGGCGGTAGGCTGTCGCCGTCCGTCTACATGCATGTTTTGTTGACGTACAATAACATTAGCGGTATGTTAACGAACATCAACAATTTGCCGATGTTTACGATCGATTACACGATCCTATGACCAAGCCCGTCAACCCTGCCGTCCTCGGATCCCTCGTCCGCGAAGCGCGCAACGCTGCGGGACTGTCCCAAACCCAGCTGGCCGAGCGCATTGGGGCGAGCCGGTTCTGGGTGGCCGCGTTCGAAAAGGGAAAACCGAGCGCTGAGCTGGGCCTCGCGCTCAAGGCCATTCAGGCGCTTGGCTTGACGATCGACATTGCGACATCGCACGAGTTTTCAGTCGGAACGCCGCATCACCAGGCGGCAGTACCGAAGACGCGGAGCACGCGACGGCCTGTGGCCGGTAACACACTCGAAAAAGTGATTGCTCACGCCACGCTCACGCACGTGTTGCCATCGATGGTTGTTGGCTGGCCAGGGGCCAGCGCGACGAGGCGATCGCTCACGCCCAAACGGCAACGGCGAAAACCATGAGTACCAGCCGCGTCACGTCGGTCTACCATGACTGAACGCCGTCGCCGCACCGCATCCTCACGGCCAGTGCTGTCCGTGCTGCTGCACGGGACGCTCGCCGGACACGTGTATCGGTCGGCCGGTCGGCGACTCGTCTTCGGTTACGAGCCGGCTTGGCGCACGCAAGCCCGCGCATTCCCGTTGTCGCTGTCGCTGCCGCTGCGAGCCGAAGAGCATGGTCATGCCGCGACGTCGGCGTTCCTGTGGGGTCTGCTGCCCGACGACCCGAGGATCATCAACTTCTGGGCGCGGCAGCACGGAATCTCCCGCACCGACGCCGCAGCGCTGTTGGCACATGTCGGCGAAGACTGCGCGGGCGCGGTGCAAGTCGTGCCTCCTGACCGCGTCAAACAAACGATCGGCGCAGCCACGAAGGCTGATCAGCAACGATCGGTGGAATGGCTCTCGCTCGGAGATATCGAAAAGCTGCTCGCTGCGCTCAGGCAAAACCCAGCCGCGGGTCGAAGCAGCAGCGAACAGGGGCAGTTCAGCCTGGCCGGTGCGCAGCCCAAAACCACGCTCTATCACGCAAACGGGAGATGGGGCATTCCCAAGGGGCGCGTGCCGAGCACGCACATTCTCAAGCCCCCCGTACTCGACCTCGCTGATCTCGCCTACGACGAGCATGCCTGCTTACAACTCGCGCGAGAACTCGGTCTCCCAACGGCAATGTCTACTGTGCAGCAATTTGGAACGGAGACTGCCATCGTGGTGGAACGGTACGACCGTGTTCGTACCGAAGGAGTTGTCTCGCGCGTGCATCAGGAAGACATGTGCCAGGCGCTCGCCATCCAGCCCACACGCAAGTATGAATCCGATGGTGGACCAGGCTTTACCGATGTGGCCGCCGTCCTCGCGCGTCACTCAGCTAACGCGATGCTGGATCTCGCCCGCTTCGTGGAGGCGAATGTATTCAACTGGTTCATCGCTGCTCCCGATGCGCACGCCAAGAACTACTCGATATTGCACGCCTTCGGTCCGACGCACCGACTCGCACCACTCTACGACGTGATCACCGCGCTGCCGTATCCGTCGCGGATGCCCGGCGGCGCCACGCTCGCGATGGCCGTCGATGGTGAGCACCGCGTGTCAAAGCTCACCAGAAAGCATTGGAGGTTTGTCGCCAAGGCCGTGGAGCTCCCGGCCAATCTTTTGATCGATCGCATTGTGGAACTGGGCGAGCGCATGCCGTTCGCGATCGATCGCGTGGTCTCGATGTACAGCAATGACGCCGACGCGCGGGCTATCGTCGCACGGTTGATGGATCCGATCGGCGCACATGTAACGCGTTGCCTCAAACAGCTCTAGCTGACGACGAATACCATCATCCTGCTAAGCGGCGAAGCAACCACTGCGCTGCTGTCATGATGATCGACAGCTCGGCGCTGGTCGCCATCGTACTGCAGGAACCGGAGGCCGAGCGGCTGCTCACTCGCATGCGCTCAGCATCGGCGCTCCGCATTGGCGCCGCAACGCTGCTCGAAACCGGCATCGTCCTGTCAGCTCGCCTGCAGTCTGACGCGCGCGGGCTGCTGGCCCGCCTGCTGCACGAGAGTGGAATTGCAGTCGTGAGCGTGACGGAGACGCACTACGGGGTGGCCATGGACGCCTGGATGCGTTTCGGCACAGAACGTCACCCTGCAGCACCCAACTTCGGCGACTGTCTGGCGTATGCGATGGCGGTGGTGGCCGACGAACCGCTGCTCTGCGTCGGCGATGGTTTCCCGCAGACGGATTGTGTGTTGGCGTGATGTGCGTGGCGCATGTTCGCCCCTTGCGCTCTCCCCCTCGCCGAGCCGAACGTATGGTTATGCGGATCACTCCGGCCATGCCGCACCGATCGCTCTGGACGGTGGCGGACCTCGAACAGTTGCCCGCGTTTACGCCTCGAGAATACTGTCGGGAAACTATAGCAAAAGGATGTGTACATGGTTCGGTCTCCCGAAAGTCTCGAGTCGCAGCTGCTGACACTTCCCCACGCGGATCGCGCCCGGTTGGCCGAGCTCCTGCTGGCCAGCCTGGATGCCGATATCGACTCCGGTCCCACCACCGCAGTGGAAGAGGCATGGGTTGAAGAGGCTACGCACAGGCTCGAGGAGCTACGCAGCGGTACGGTGATCGGGATTCCCGCGGCAGAGGTGTTTGAAGCCGCACGTCAGCGCCTCGCGCCGTAGTGACGCTGCCTGTCGAGTTCCATCCCGAGGCGCGCGCAGAGTTTGATGCCGCCATGCGCTATTACGAGATGGAGCGAACAGGGCTCGGCACCTCGTTCGTGTCCGAGATGCAAGCCGCTGCCGAGTACGCACAGCGCACGCCGCATGCCGGCGCCCCGGTCAGCGACAACCTTCGCCGCGTATTCGTGCGCCGATTCCCGTACTACCTGCTCTATGCGGTGGAGGAAACGCGCGTCTACATTCTCGCCGTCGCGCATTTCCGCCGGCGGCCGGGCTACTGGCGTTCGCGCACTGGCGCATAGAGCATTTCGATTCACCAGAATGCGCGGAAGGTGACGTACGCATGCTGCACGGCGCTCACCCACCACAATGATGTGCTTGGGGCATGTTCGCCCCGTGCGCTCTCCTCCTCGCCCAATGACTGGCGCCAGCTCGCACCGCCCGCGCTGGTCATCGAGATCCTGAGCCCGTCCACGCGCAACACGGATCGACACCGCAAACGTCCGGCGTACCTCGCACACGGTGTGTGCGACGTGTGGCTCGTTGACATTGACACGCACACCGTCGAACGGTGGACGGCGCAGTCGGAGTTTCCGCAGCTTCACACCACGACCATCGCCTGGGTACCGCCTGACGAGGAATCATCGCTGGTGGTTGATCTCGAGGTGTTGTTCAAGAATGCTCGACCGGACGAACAGCCACGCAACGAAGAGCATATCCTGTAGCTCGGACCAGACGGCCTCACCAGCTTCATTCAGCGTTGCCGCGGCCATAGCAGACGATGTCGCGCGCATGAAAATGATGACGGTCGAAACCCGTCCCGTTGTAGTGTGTCGAATGTCCCCGACGCCACAGCGAGATTGCAAGGTTAGATTCCTATGACCGACGTTCAGTTCACGGAGTACTTCGAGAAAAATGTACTCCGGAAACGGCCGTATCTTCGAAAGGAGTGGTGCATCCGCGTGGTGCTTTCACCGGTCAGGAGCGAGCTCCAGGAGCACAATCGGTGGCGATTCTGGGCACCGATTCCAGAACTTGATGGGCGCTTCCTGCGGGTTGTAACTCTCGAAGATCAGCGCACGATCCACAACGCATTTCCGGACCGGGGATTCAAGCCATGAGGCTCAGCTATCATCGCGATACTGACTCGCTCTACATCGACCTCTCGGAGCAGACGAGTGTCGAGAGTCGCGAGGTTTCCGAGGGCATCGTGCTGGACTACGATGCGACAGGCAACCTGGTCGGCATCGACATCGACAACGCGAGCGAGAAAGTGGCCATGCAGCGTCTCGTCATAAACGGACTGCCCGGGGAGTTGGAGCGCATCGCGGGCTGAAAGCGTCACGTCCAGCACCGAGGTACAGTTGCCCCGGCGCCCGCTCCCTCCCACCGAGCCGAAGGTGTAGCTATGCCGATCTCGCCGCCAATCCCGCCACAATCGATCTGGACCGTGGCTGACCTCGAGCAGTTGCCGGCCGACGGCAATCGCTACGAGATCCTGTTTGGCGAACTGCTCGTGACGCCGATGCCGGTGCTGTGGCATCAGCGGGTTGCGGCGCGACTCACCGCCATGATCGGCCGATGGTGCGAGGCAAACCCCGGCTGGGAGTTCTTCGCGCCGGGCGGTGTGTTCATCAGTGAGACATCGTGGCTCGAACCGGATGTCGCCGTGTATTCGGTGCCGGGCGGCAAACAGGCCTCTCACTGGCGCGAGCTACACGCACCGGCACTGGTGATCGAAATCCTCAGCCCGTCCACCAGAAACACGGATCGTCACCGCAAACGTCCGGCGTATATCGCGCACGGCGTCGCGCAGGTGTGGCTGGTTGACATCGACGCAAAGTCCTTGGAGCGGTGGACGCGCAATCAGAGTTTCCGCAGTTGCACAACACAAGCATTACATGGGCGCCAAGTGACGAGACATCACAGCTCTCGATCGACATTGCCGCGTTGTTCGACTGAATGCTGTCGCGCACGTGCGACATCTCCGAGTCTGACGGGTGATTTGCGGTGAATGCGAGGTAGCCCCACGGATCTCACCCACAGAGTCCTCGCCTCCGATCCGGCTTCGACATAGCTTTGCGGATGCTCCGCTCGCTTCACGCAGCGTGTAATGGTTGACGCGCTCGGCGCCCGGCTCCAGGCCGCGCTGGGTGACGGGTTCGTTGTGGAGCGCCAGCTGGGGAGCGGCGGGTTTGCGACCGTCTTCCTGGTGCGCGATCTGGCCCTCGGCCGTCCGCTCGCCGTCAAGGTGATTTCACCGGAGCTGATTCAGACGCGCGAAGTCCTGGAGCGATTCCGCCGGGAGGCCGCCACCGTCGCCCAGCTCGCCCACCCCAACATCGTGCCCCTCCATTATGTCGGGGCCGGTGACGAGCTCTTCTACCTGGTCATGGCGTGCGTGGAGGGTGGCAGCCTGGCGGATCGCATGGCCGACGGGCGCCGGCTGCCGCCCGCGGAGACCGTGCGAATCCTCC
>JBGTOG010000160.1:0-6542 GCA_041742675.1 Gemmatimonadaceae bacterium
GCGTTCGGCGCGGTCGAGCATTTCCTGCGAGGCGCGTCGGGTGAAGGTGAGCAGGAGGATGCGGTCCGGGGGCACGCCTCGGGAGACGAGGGCGGCGACGCGATGCACGAGGGTGCGGGTTTTCCCCGATCCGGCGCCGGCCACGATGAGGAGCGGGGAGTCACCATGGGCGGCCGCGGCGGCCTGGGCGGCGTTGAGGTCTGGCCCTTGGGGTTCACCGCCGTTGGCGGCGCTCTGCACCGGGTTGGTCAGGGCGCGGAGGGCGAAGTCAGCGGGCGGGTGAAAGGACATGCGCGAACAATGGGTTGGCGGGGCCGTGAGCGGGAGGGTCGTGCCGAAGGGGTGACGGTGTGGCGGGTGATTCGTCCTAGCCCTTGACGGGAACGGGGCGCGGTGCGTCCGGGATTGTGGACAATCGGTGCGTTTGGCGCCAAGTTTCCGAATTGTGATAGTCGAGGCCGAGGGTCTCACGAACTGCATGCTTGACCGCAGCGCGTGGCGGCCCTATCTTCGGCGCTTGGTATCCTCGCCAGCACTGCGTCCGCGCAGTGTCGGCGTGGTGCGTATGTCGGCCCCTCTCAGGAGAGGGACTGAAATGGCAGGGCAGGAGACCGGCAGTTGGTAAGCCGGTTGGAGTGGCAGGCGCTGGAATCAGTACGCAGTGTGCAGGGCTTTTTGGGCGCAGGTGCCCGCCAAGCTGTTGTGGATGTCAGCCGGCCGCTTCCCGGAGATGTCCATTCTCAGCGACTCGGATCCGCCTGTGACGGTGGTACACCGGACACCAGACATGGTGTTCCGGATGTGGCACTGCTTCTCTCAGTAGCAACGCCCGTGGCCGGCGACCCAGTCCGGCATGGGCAAACAGACCTCAAACGACCTCGCAAGAGGGAGGACGAATGCACTTCTTTTCTCGGAGAAACGCGTCGCTCGCGTTGAGCCTGGCCGCCGTTGGCGTGCTGGCTGCTTGCGGCGACGACGTTACGGTGCCCATTGCGCCGCCTGCTCCAGTGACTATCAGCATCACGCCTTCATTGGTGACGCTGAATCCTGGGCAGACGGGTACGCTCTCGGTGCAGATCGCTGGTGGTGACCCGACGCCGACGCTTGCGTCGTGTACGTCGAGCTCCACGAGCGTTGTCACGGCCGCAGTGTCGGGCAACAGCTGCGCTGTTACGGCAGTGGCGTCGGGTAATGCGACGGTCACGGCCACGACGTCAGGCAATCAGCAGGCTTCCGCGGCCGTTACGGTAAATCAGTTGCCGTCCGCGCTTGGCCAGCTGTCCGTGTCGCCGGCTACGGCGGCCCTTTCAGTCGGACAGAATGTTTCGCTGGTTCCGAACGCCAACCCGGCGGGCGCGAGCGTGACGACGACGTTTGGTTATGTGTCGTCGACGCCTGCGGTTGCCACGGTGAGCGGTTCGGGTGTGGTCACGGCGGTTGCGCCGGGTACCACCACGATCACCGTTACCGCCACGGGCACGGGCGCCGGCTTCTCGGCCGCCACGCGCACCTTTGGCGTGACGATCAATGTGTCAATGGCTCCGCCATCGATGACGGCGCTGAACGTGTCGCCGAACGCGCTGGTGATCGCCACCGGCCGCACGGCGACGCTGTCGGCCTCAGTGTCGCAGCCGGCTGGTGCGACCGCTGCGACCATTTCGTATGCCTCGTCGAACACGGCGAATGTGACCGTTTCTGGTTCTGGCGCGAACGCCACGGTGACTGCAGTGTCTCCGGGCTCCGCCACGATCACGGTGACGGCCACGTCACCGGCCACGTCGTCGCTCTCCGCGGTGACGCTGACGCAGCTGGTCTCGGTCAACGTGCGTGACTTCGCCGCGATCTCGATCGAAACGGTAACGCAGGGACCGATCGTCACGTCCGGCCTTGACTCAGCGTACAACGTGTCGTCAGGTGGCGCGGCGGGTGGTCCGACCGGACCGGACATGGGTGTGATTGCCGGTATCCGGCAGGCGCTCAATCCGCAGCTCGACCAGTCCGTCGACATCACCAACACCAAGGATCAGATTCAGGTTCGCCTGAACCTGGTGCCGAACGACGCGACGGTGTCTGAGGTGGTGGTGTACATCGCCCCCGCGAACGACACGGCCAATCGTCGTGTTGCCGCGAGACAGCTCAACCCGACGGCGGGCCAGATCGTCACGGGTTTCATCAACACGGCTGACTTCGATGCGAATGCAGCCACGGGTGTCGGTGACGTTCGCTACCCGAACGGCCTGAAGGTCATCTCGGCCGCGCTGTTCTTCAACCTTCCGGCCGGCTCGCCGGCAGGCGCCTGCCCGACTCCGATTCAGGCTGGTAACCGCTGCGAAATTCGCACGGCTTCCAACAACGATCAGAGCCTGAACTTCAACAACATCGACGGCTTTGCGCTGACGATGTCGGCGCCGCTGAACACCACGCTCGACAACTTCCAGCGTAGCTGGTGGGGCGGACCGACGGTCAGCACGATCGGCCAGCAGTCAGGTCTCGTATCGTTCCAGGTGTGGCCGGTGATCTACACGCCGGGACGCACGATCGATCGCGTTCAGGCGACGTTTGGTCGCTGCAACGGCTTTGGCGTGGGTGGTTTGCCGACAGGTGTTGAGAAGGTCGGCGCGCCGTATACGTACACGGTCGGCAGCGGTGCACCGGCGACCGGCACGGCCACGCACATCGCGTGCGGCGGTCTCACGGGTGCCTACGACGGACTGGATAACTTCCGTTTCGAAGACTACCCGATGGTGACGTACTCGCTCGACAACTCGCAGAACCCGGGTCCGCGCAGCATCTACGCGTACAACCCGACGCTCGGTACCGACGTTTTCGCCGGTCCCCGTCCGTCGCTGTACCGTCAGTCCGCGCAGGTCCAGAGCCCGAACGCGATCCGCGTTGACTACAAGGGCCCGGACCAGACGCTGGAAAGCCCGAGCAATCAGGAGCGTTGGGTGAATGATTCGTACGCGTTCTCGAGCGCGTACTCAGCGACTGACTTCAACTCCGGTGCGTCGTCGGGTTCATTCCCGGGTCCGGTCGGTGTCGGTCTGTTTGCTACCAGCATGCGTAATGGCGATCGCATGTGGTTCGCCGTTGCCTCGCGCAACGCGTGCGCTGGTCCGCAGTCGTTCGTGAGATTCGGCACCCTGACGTCCACGGTTGCTGACCTCCCCAGCGTTGCGCCGAGCACGAACCGCGAACACCCCTGCGACTTCACGAACGATGCGTTCGCGTTGCAGGCGTCTGAAACCGACCGTCTGGGTAACCGTTCCACGACCACGAGCACGGTCGCGAATGCCAAGCTGTTCGGTGTTGATAACACAGCCCCGACCCTGACGCTGTCGTATGATGGCGCCGGCCCGATCGCTGACACGCCGAACCACTACCGCGCTACGGGAGACTCCATCTTCCAGGCCGGCGGAACAGGCTTTGCCACGCCGATCGCGCAGGGTGTTCCGAACGCTTCCGACTTCTACTTCGGATCGCGTTACCGCGACACGCGCTCAGGCTTCAACATCACCAACCACGGCACGCGCACCATTACCCGGTACGCGCCGGCCGCAACACCGATGGCCAGCAATGTGGCGGTGCTGAGCACCGTTGCGACCCGCACGATGAATTTCTCGGGTGGCTCGGGCAACCCGGTTGAGAACGAAGATCCGACGTTCCGTCGCGACTCCACCACGATCTACGGTGGAACCCCGGCGAACTTTGGTGGCATCGCACTCACCGATACGCCGATGGTGGGTTACTACCAGTACGCGCTCACGATCCGTGACCGTGCCGGCAACTCGTCTGCCATCCAGCAGCGTGCGGTCATTGACAACACGTCGCCGCAGGTCACCGGCGTACTGATTCCGGCCGTGCTTGGCGCGAGCGGAACCGGCACCGCTGTTGCTCAGGCCTTCCGCCCGACCGGTTCGGACGATGTGGAAGCGTTTGATGCAGATCTGTTCATGCGCTATCCGGCGCTTGGCATGATCGGTGACTCCACGGTGAACTCAACGGTCATCGCTGGCGGCGCTCGTATGCGCTTCCGTCGTGACAAGTTCGCCAACTTCCATGAGCCGTGGGCCGTGTTCACTGACGGACTGCTTTCCACGCCGTTTGGTCCTGGCGCGGCGCTTTCCGACGCTGGCTTGATGATGCCGATTCCGACCATCCGTGGTATGGAAGCGGTTGACTCGACGGACTCGCCCGTGCATTGGAGCGCAGGCTCCGTGACACGTAACTTTGTAGGCTTCAAGCCGAACTTGCTCGGCATCTACGCCTTCGATGTCCGTGCCTCCAAGATCGGTGCGTGGTTGGCGCCGTACGCTGCAGATCCGTCGTACCGCAACCATGGTATGACGAACATGTTCCCCAGCACCGTCGCCCGTCCGGGCGTTGGTGACGGCGAAGCGGCTTACACCGAAAACCTGTTCGCCCTGAACGTGTCCAACGGCACGCGCTGGGAGACCAAGGACTTCGGAACGCCGGCTTCCGGCTTCCAGGGTCTCGTCACGTTCGCCGGTTGGACGCAGGCGGGAGGCTCAGTGAGCTTCCGCGCCAACACCAACTCGGTGTCAACGCAGCCGATCTTCCCGACGGTCTACCTCGTCCGCTGGGAACCGGATGCACAGGTCACGGGCAGCGGCTATGCTGCGTCGGATCTGAACCTGAACGACTCCACGCGCGGTCAGTGGATCTACATCGGTGCGATCGAGTCGAACGCGCCGACCAACCCGGTGCTCTTCGACCAGGGTTCCACTCGCACGTGGCAGTACAACTTCACGGTCGGCGCTGTAACCAACGGCCGCATCGTGCAGAACGGTACGAACACCGCGGGTTGCTTCCGTGCGATTGGTGTGGACGTCTCGGGCGACGGTATCGCCTCGAAGCCGTTCGGCACAGGTTGCCCGGCGGTAGCGGCCATCGCCGGTACGGCTAATGCTACGATCACGCTCCGCGCCTATGGCCCGGGTACTGGTACGATCGTCGCAGCACCGGCACCTGCGTTCTCGCTCACCAAGTCGACCACGACGAACAGCGTAATGCGTGTCTCGCAGAATCGTGCTGACGCGCTGCAGACCTTCACCATTACGCCGACGGCTGGCTCCACGCTGCAGACGGCTCCGGCCGGTTGTACGCTGACGGGCGGTCCGTACATCTTCCCGACGGCTGGCGCAGTGACCTGTGAAGTGGCAGCGGGCTTCGGCTCACGTCACGTCACGGCGATCTTCGATTCGCCGAGCATTCCCTGATCTCTAACCCTTCACGCCGCGTCTGACGCGGCATGAAGAAACGACGGCCCCGCCAACCAGGCGGGGCCGTTCGTTTTTGGTGGATGCGGTGTATCACGAATCGCCTACCCGAATAAATCCAACTCACTATCTTTCACAGTTGCGCAGCTTCGCTGTCGCATCGCTCATTGATGCGCAACAGCACCCCCTTCACTTCACCGTTCCCCATGCACACTAGCTTGTCAGTTGTTGGAGCCGCGCGCCGCACCGTCGCGCGCGCCACGTTGCTCGTTGGACTCGGATTACTTGCTGCCTGCGGTCCGTCTGATGTCGGCGCCTCGCGCCTCAAGTCCGTAGAGCCAGGTACAAATCGCGCCGTGGTCGTAGCCGCCATGGGCAACGGCCCGCTGGCGTCTGCCGTGGCCTCGGACGCGCCGCGCCTGGTGAACGGCTTCCGACGTCAGGCCTTTATCACGCAGGGCCGTAACCTTGAGGTGCTCTGGTATCGTGAGGCGCCGGGATCGCTCAACGATCCGATCGAGCGTCGCCTTGAGACGCCGATTGTGATCGAAGCCGATACGCTCGTTGGCTGGGGTTGGAAGTTCTACCCACAGTTTGCTGCTGACAACAACCTGCCAGACCCGGAGCGTGATCGCGTGTGGCAGGACTCCGTGAACAAGGCGGCGGCGAAGTCAGGCTGAGCGATCATCGTTGTTGTACACCACAGAGAACTCGCCCCGCCCAGGATCGTTCTGCGGCGGGGCGTTTTGTGCAGGGTCATGATCCACAGCGCCCACGCTGGTGAACTGCATGAACCACAGAGCCATCTGAGGTAGTCCGTCAAGGGTTTTTAGGCAGCAGCGGCCGTCGTGTTCGGTTCGAGCAGTGCGGCCAGTGGCGAGCCTCGGTGCACGAGCGCGCCTGTATAGCGCGCCTCGTCGTACGGCGTGCGGTCGTGCCAGCAGCGCCAAATGATGCGAATCCATTTGAAGGCGAGCGCCCGAATGGCCACGTGCGGGGTCTTTCCGCGCGCGCTGCGTGTGATAGTAGGCGCGGGCCCAGGGGCAGTGGCGAATGGACTGCGCGGCGAATTCGTGAAACGTCTGACGGAGGAAGTGGTTGGCCCCGCGGCGCCATCGCACGTGCTGCGTGCGCCCGCTGCGCACCGTGACCGGGGCGATGCCGACCGTTGTGGCGATCTCCGACGCCGACGGATAGCGGTCGCGATCTTCGCCGAAGGCGACCAGGAGACGGGGGGCCAAGGCCGCCCCGGCCCCCGGCAGTGACGCGAAGAGCGCCGCATCCTCGAGCGCGGCGAACGCC
>JBGTOG010000162.1:0-12138 GCA_041742675.1 Gemmatimonadaceae bacterium
CCCGCGCCGCGTTGACCAGCGACTCGGCGTCGGGTAGGGCGCGGCCCGTAATGGTGAACGCGATGGCGGTGCGGTCGCCGCTAATGTGCAGCACCTGCTGGCTACGGGCGGTCGCGGGGGCGAGCATGGCGACGGCTGCCAGCGCGAACGAAACGAGTTGCGTCTTGTTCACTGAACGTGAACCCCGCATCGCACCTCGTTCCGACCACCCAGCACGAGTGCCTCCCAGTATCCTGCCTCCGTCGGGATGAATATCCCGTCTAGCGAGATCGAACGGCTGCTGGGGATGGAGTTGCGCCAGAGTGTCAGTCTCCAGGTTATCGTAACGGGCCTGGCCATCGGCCAGCCAGTGGCATCGACCACAGAAATGTTGACCCGCACGGTATCCGACAAGGCCGCACTGTCGGGGCATGTCAGCCGCGGAGCAAACACCTGTCGCACAGTCCACAGCACCGAATCCGTCTGGCCGAACTGCTGCCGAACGAGCCAGGTGGATCCTTCAGTGAACCTCGATCGCCACACACCGTCCACGTGGTCCACTATAGTCGGGTCACGGGACGTGAGGCTGGCGCCAGCGCTCTTCGCGGTGTCGTACTGGTACCGCAGCGCCACCCCGTTCGCGTCGAACAAGCGCGCGCTTTGTATCGAAAACGGCAGCGGCGCGTTAAAGCCATCGGTCGGATAACAGAATCTGCAGTCGAACTGAAAGCTTCGCGGAATCTGTCGCAGCACCACCGTGTCGCGGTACAGCTGGGCACCGATCTCCGCTCGTATTTCCCATCGCCTTACGTACGACGTCGGCGTCGCCGTCAGCCTGCCCGTCAATCGGTCGACATTCAATTCCCCGCAACCGGAGTCGCATCGCGCTGTGTCAACGCGGCGCAGAGACCAGCGTCTCGGCACGTCGTCGAGCGGTTCATCGGTCACGAGCGTGAGTTGTGCATACTGACCAACGGCGGTGAACGTGTCGGGAAAACCGACGATGCTCGCCGGGGTCGTGAACGCAGCATCGTACACGTTCGCGGGTGGGAACGGCGGGTCAGCACAACCGTGAAGCGCCCACGCCGTTGCGACGAGGGCCAGCGCAGTCGGCAGCAAGCAGCGCGGTGGGTTACTCACTGCGCGCCTCGTACCACGCACGCACCCGAATGAATCGCCGTGATGTGCTGCGCCCACACCCCCACGTGCCAGTCTCCGAACTCCGTGACCACGAAGCTCCCGTCCTGCGAGATGGGCCAACGCACGTATCGTGAGCTGTCCTTGGGGAGGAAATGCAGTTGCCAGCTGAGCGTCACGGGCGTGGTGAGCAGCGAGCCACCCGGGTCGCGCGCTTCTACGAGGGGGCGCACCGTCTCCCCCAAAGCCGCCGTTGCGGGGCACAACGGCCGCACCGACGCGAAGTGTTGTCGCACCGTCCACAGGAGCGAATCGGTGTAGCCGAACTGCGTCCGGATGATCCACGAGGTGCCATCGGAGAACCGCGACCACACCTCGCCGTTCACGACGTCCATGATATCCGGGTTGCGGACAGTATAGGACGTGCCCGTGCGCCGCAGGCTGTCGGTCGAGTAGACGAGTGGCACCCCGTTGGCATCGAGCAATTGCACGCCGACCCGATCCCATTCGATCGGTGCGTCGTGGCGATTGCTGATACCGCAGCCATGGATTTCCTCGCAAATCATCCGGAAGCTGGTCGGGAGCTGTCGCGTCGTCACCGTGTCGTAGTACAGCTGCACGCCGAGGCGAGCCATGATCTCCCAGCGGCGTGGGTAAGACGTGGGCGACGCGATGAGTACGCCCGTCACCTCGTCCACCACCACCGATCCGCAGCCCCAGATGCAGTACTCGAAGTCGAGCTGGCGCCTGTACCAGCGTACCGGCACGTCGCGAAAGCGTTCCTCCGTCTCGAGCCGGAGCTGCGCGGATTGTCCGATGGCGGTGAACGTATCGGGAAAGCCAACGATGCGCGCCTCGGTCGTGAACCTTGCGTCGTAGGTGCTGCCAACTTCGAACGGCGGGTCGGCGCACGCTGTCGCGAGTAGCGCCACGCCGGCGAGCACCGCCCTGTTCGCTCGCCTACTCCGCGCCATCGTCGGCCTGTGCCGTGCGGTGTGCATGCGTTGGAAGCACATCGACGGACCAGCGGGAGTCAATGGCAGGAGCCGAGTCGCAATGCCCTGGGGCAATGCGTCTATTCGGGGTGGCCGAACTGTTTCCGACAACGAAGGCGCGAAACGCGCCGTCGCTAGTCGTGCAATGCCTCGGCAGGCTGCATTGATGCAGGTCTCACGAAATTACGCGAGTGAGGATCGAGTTCAACGCGATGTTGATGTAGTAGTTCGATCGTCCCACCTTCACCTTGTTCACCAACCCTGCACGACTCAGCGCGTCCAGATACTTCGTGGCGGTCAACCGCGACACACCGAGATCGCGCTCGATGAACTCTATCTTCGTGTAGGGATACGTGAACAGATTGTTCATGAGATCCTGACTGTAGAACCTGAATTCCGCGCGGATGCGATGTTTGTAGTCCATGAGCGCGGCTTTGATATCGGTGATCGTGCGTATGGCCTGTTGCGACGTGCTTTCAACCGCCTGCAGCATGTATAGGACCCATTCCTCCCACATCGCGGGCGCATCACCGCTGTCTCTGACGGCCTGCAACAACCGATAGTACTCGGCCTTGTGGCGCACGATGTAGCTGCTGAGGTAGAGCACCGGGATATCCAGCAATCCGTTGTTCACCAGATACAGCACATTCAGAATGCGGCCGGTGCGTCCGTTGCCGTCGTAGAACGGATGGATGCTTTCGAACTGATGGTGCACGATCGCCATCTTGATCAGCGGGTCGGCATCGAATGCGTCGTGATCGTTGATGAAACGTTCGAGATCAGTCATCAATGCGACAATCTCGCTGTGCTCCTGCGGTGGCGTGTACACCACGCGTCCAACGCCATCTTTGAGCGTTGTCCCCGGTAGCCTGCGAAAGCCCGCATTGTTCTGTTCCAGCTCGCGCTGAATCGTCAGCAGATGGTTGGCGGTGACGAGTCCATGTTGGCGAGCGAGCTGGTAGCCGGCGTGCAACGCCTGCACGTAGTGACGAACTTCCTTGGCCTCAGGTGAAGCCGTCAGGGCTGGATGCGTAGCGGTTCGAAACAGTTCATCGTGTGTCGTGACGATGTTTTCGATCGCCGAGCTGTCCTTCGCTTCCTGCAACCCCAGCGTATTGATGAGCATGCCCTGGTTGGGCATCGAGGCGGCCAGTCCCTTCAGTTCGGCCAGCTTTCGTCCTGCCGTGGCAGTCTTTTTCAGAATGGCCGGCCGCTCGAACATGGCCGGCTGCAAGCGCGTCACAGGTCCAAGCGATCCGAGTGGACTCTGAGCAGCTGGGAAAGGAAGCATCGCGCCGCGGAAAGATGTCTATGCATGTTTAACTCGTTATGTATAGATATACGGCGTAATGTATACATGGCAACAGGTCATTACGCGATTTTTCAGCGATTGTTATGCACGAAGGTGATGGAGCAACTGCGAATGCCGTGCGCTCTGATGATGCTGAAACCCGGCGCGTCGAACGCGGGCGAGTTGGCCAGAAGTCCTAGCTTGCTACTAGTTGCTACTAATTTAGGATTAGAGCGTTGCGTCCGGGCGATTGCTCCTAATATTGTAGAACTTAGTAGAAAACTGGGAGTTGCGAGCCCCCATCACCGAGAGGCGCGATGAAGCTGCCCGTCCCCCCGCCGGAATTCGGAAAACTTCTGCGCGAGCTTTTTTTCGCGAAGTCCACGGGACCTGCCAGATTTGAAGAGCTAAATCGCGAGCGGCTCGGCGCCGCGCCCAACGGCAAATACCGTCATTGGGACACCTTCAGGCACGCGCCACCGTCCAGGAAGTTCTCGGCAGAGGAGCAGTGGATCGCAGTGAAATTCGCGCGTCGAGCGCTTTATCGGCCGCTGCCACTCGAGGATGTCCGGGGCGTCCCGTTTCAGTACGCATTGCCACACCCGGCGCTGGAGATGCTGCATCAGATCGACAGGAGCGCAGGCGGAAACATCAAGGGAAGTGAGCAGGTGACCAACCCGGCGACCCGCGACACGTATTTGTTCAAGTCGATTGTGGAAGAAGCGATCACATCCAGTCAGCTCGAGGGCGCATCAACAACACGAAAAGTTGCCAAGGCGATGATTCAGGAAGGTCGCGCTCCAAACACTCGCAGCGAGCGCATGATCCTGAACAACTACCAGGGCATGTTGTACGTTCGGCGGATTATCGAGCATCCGCTCACGCCGGACATCGTGATGGAGTTGCAGCGAACGTTGACCGAGAACGCGTTGGATGATCAGAGCGCGGCCGGCCGCTTCAGGCGTGAAGACGAAGACATCGTTGTAGAAGACGAGACGGGGACGCGATTGCATACGCCTCCCCCAGCGAGCGAGCTACCCGAACGCATGATTGCGATGTGCGAGTTCGCCAACGGTGCGAACACGGACGAGTTCATTCCGCCGGCGGTGCGAGCAATCCTGTTGCACTTCTGGCTGGCGTACGATCACCCATTTGTTGACGGCAATGGTCGCACGGCCCGGGCGCTCTTTTACTGGTCGATGGCGCGACAAGGCTACTGGTTGTGTGAGTACGTATCGATCTCGCGGATTTTACGCAAAGCACGGGCGCAGTATGCACGCTCGTACCTGTACACAGAAACCGACGACAACGATGCAACCTACTTTCTGTTGTATCAAATGCGTGTACTGCTTCGCGCAATCGGCGACCTGCACGACTATCTCGCGAGAAAATCTGCCGAACTGCATGAAGCAGAGGAGATTGTACGTCGTGCTTCTGCGGTGAACGCGGAGCTCAATCCGCGTCAGCTCGCGCTGATCAACCATGCGTTGAAGGAACCAAGCGCGCGGTACACAGTGGAATCGCACAGGCTGTCGCATGGCGTGAGCTACGAGACGGCGAGAAGTGACCTCCTCAAGCTGGTACGGCAGCACATGCTCAGCCAACGCAAGTCCGGCAAGGCGCATGTGTTTGTGCCCGTGGCCAGTTTGCGTGAGTTGCTCAGCGATGGTCGCGGCGTGAACTAGAGCGCCGGTTGTTTCGATATCACAAACCGCCCCACCTGCGGCACATCATCCTCACCCACAACCACGAGCAGCACCACATCGCCGCGCACCACGAACGGCGACCAGACATTCGTGCGTATGCCGTCGAGTGCGACCGTGGCAGTGAGCGTGCCATCGGGCTCAATAATGTCGAACACAATTCCGCCCTCTGCGCGGACCGCGAGCTTCGATGACAGCGATCACTGAGTCGCGGTCGGCGGAGGTAACTGGTGCAGGAGCGATGTCACGCACGACACGCACGGTATCGCCGCCGAGTGTAATGCGTAGCAGTTCGTAGCGCGCCGTGGTGGGCGCACACCAGGTGGCGCCGGTGGCGTCGAGCGTGGTGGCCGGACGCGGTGCCCAGGGAATCGGGCGGTACGATTCACCGGTCTCAGTGCGCGAGATCCACGTAGCGGCTTCGTGCATTTCCAGCGTTCCGCACGCGGCGAGCATGCCGAGCGAATCGGCGCCGCTGCGGTCGGTGCGATAGCCCACGATTTTTGGTATGTCGTCGCCCGGGACGCAGTCGCTGTCGACAAGGCGTTCCGGCGTTACGAGCGGTGGGCAAAACACTGGGCGAGTTTCGGTCTCAGGAATCCATGATCAGGGTGACCACCGGTGCGCGAGGGGAGATCAGCAGTGTTGAGGTCCGGCGTCTCACCATGGGACGCAGTTCGGTGTTCGCCGTGGGCGAAACCAGCGTGGTCGCGGGCGAGACCGATCGTTTTGAACTCGTGCGCTATGGCGCCGCCGGTGGAGCGACGACGATCATTCGTGCGGCGATGCCGATGACTTTGCTCAGCGCGAGCGCGCGCCAGCAGACGCTCGCACGGGACTCAAACGCCGTGGTGTCGGACACGCTGCCTGCGTTCGGCGCCGTTCGCATCGACGATGTGGGAAGGATCTGGGTGCAGGAGTTTGTGCCCGTGTTCGAAGAGCGTGCGGCACAGTGGTATGTGATCGACAGCAGCGGCGCGTTTGTCGCCCGTGTGGTCGCGCCGCGGGGGTTTGATCCGCGTGCGTTTGTGGACGATCAGGTGTGGGGCGTTCGTGCTGACGAAATGGATGTGCCGTATGTGGAGCGGTATCGCGTCAGTCGGTGATCCCTCACGAATCCACCGTCACCACACCGCGAAACTCCTCGTCCACGAGCCGGTGTGCTTGCAAGAGGACGCCACCGCCACTCCGAGCGTTGGCCCGAACCTCCCCTCAGAACGTGTAGGTGATCGGCCGCCCTTCGAGCCTGATCACGACCGTGCCCGAGCCGACGCCGTACGACGCGGCAAACTGCTGCCGAAGGCCCGTGAGGTCGAAGCGCAAGGTGCGCCCCAGCAGCGCTCGGCAGAGGTCGCCATCCGCGTCGTGGGACAGGCGGGCGACCACTTGCACCGGCTGCGATTCCATGAAGACGGGGTCCACGAGCAGGGCGAACCGGTGCTCCCGACAGCCGCCGCCGTACTGGATGCCCAGCAACAGCGTGTCGCCCACCACTCGGTGTGCGATGTACGTCCAGGGGTCGGAGGGCCATGGGCGCGGATCGTTCTGCGGGACCAGCAGCGCCGGTGCCAGCACCTCAGCGTCGGTGAGGAGCGAGCCCACCTGTTCGAGAGGACCGCTGGCCTGACAGGCCACGCCCGCGCCTACGGTGAGGAGCGCGGCGACAGCAAGGGAGTGGAGGCGACGGATCATCGTTAGGGCTCTGGAGACGGTTCGTGGACATACCCACAGCGAGTTAGTGGGATCCCCACCCCCGAAAGGATTACCCCACCCGTCCCCACCGCTCCGCCGCCTTCAATACCTCCGCGGCCTTGGGCTTCTGCACGAACCAGACGATGCGTTCCGCCTGCGTGCAATCTGGCAGCCCGGTGCAACAGACGCCGGCCATAACGAGCATTGTGTCAGCAGTTGCGCGGCTTCGGGGAACGCCGCAGCGGGTGCCGTGAACGCGCTTGTCAAACGCATCATCGATGACGGCGTTGTATGTCGACGATCTGCAACGCGCGTCACGGTTCTACGCCGATTTCATTGTGTGAGCGTCTCTCAGCGAACTATTTCACCCGCTTGATCACATGTTGATTTACCTGTCTGCCAGGTCCGGACAATATCGACGAACCGCCGGCGGGATCGAACTGGAAGAACTTCCCTTCGTCCGGCACAATAGCCTTGGCTCCAGAAAATCCCACGAGATTGCCGGATGCGTCCTTCAGCGGTACACCATGCACCGGGTACACCGCCTTGCTCGGCGCCCAAACCGTTCGCTTGAGTAGGGTGGCGAGTTCCTGCGCGGGCCCTCCTCGACTCGCCGTCTCGCACGCCAGCAAGCGTATCTGGTCGTTGGGGCGCAGCAGCGGGCGTACCGTGTCCGCAACTTCGCGCGCACTTACTGTTTTCCAGGCGCCGTTCTGCAGCAGATAGAATGACGACGGGTTGCCGTGGATGACGATGTCGTAGAATCCCACCTCTGTCCTGGTGCCGGCCAACCAGGGTTTAAACAGGGACATGTCGTCTGCCATGATGATCGTTCGCCGGCCTGCAGTCTCAACAGGCAGCATGCCGCGCGCGGACACCGCGACTCCGGGCAACGTGTGCGAGGACAGCCGGGCCACGGACGATTCGGCCAGTGCCTTTGAGGGTGCGCGCAGGGACTTGAATCCAGCCACGGCGGCGGCGCTTATTCTGCTGGTCAGCCCCCTGATCGCGGCCGCCGCCAAGCGAGACCCGGGGGCCCAGAAGTCGAGCGGAGACATGACAGAAACCGCATGACCGTTGTTGTGGCTGTAGCGATTTCCCTCCGCCCCGATCACCTCTCCGTTTGGCAGCACCACGACATCGATCCCCCCCCCATAGTTCCGGAATCGGCTCCATCCGTCGGGGGGAGGCACGTTTTGTAACCTCTGGCTGTCAAACCATTGACCGGTCCAGAGAAAGATCGGAATCTGATTGGCAATGCACTGCGCCGGATCGGTGACACTTGACCCTGAGGGATGGATCAGGTGTGCATCCTGCACATTGCCGTAGTGGCCCGTCAACTCCATCATCGCGTTCACGACCGGTTTGAAACTGCCTCTCCCGCACAGCTCACTGTTCGTGAGCTCCCATGGCGTTGCGGTGATCGAAAAGTTCTGACCGGTCAGCCCGCGCTTGGTGATGATCACCAGATGGTCGAGTCCACCGTCGCTGCGGGCGCGTAGGGCGTGGTACTTGCGATCGGGCTTCTCCCCCGGAGGAGGGGATGGATAGTGGGATCCCGCTTGCACATGGTATGCATACACTGGATCCGAGTCGATCTTCCTCTGCCGATTGGGAGGGCCGTCTCGCGTCTGGTGGTTGTAGTCTTCGCGCCAAATAGCGAGGCTCAGCTCCAATGACAAGAAGCTTCGGTGAAACCGTATCTCCTGTTCAGACGGCATGGCGAGCCTTGGACAGAGTGGACACTCCTGTGGCGCTCACGCTACCGGACGTAGGTCCGTCGGCGAATTCTGCGTGACGCTGAGGGCAAGGGCAAGACTCGCCGTTGACGGGCGAGTTCGTGCGCTCAGCAGGCTCTACTGGAAGACGGACGGGCTCAGCGGGGCTTCGTGCGTCGTTTGATGGTGGACTCCAGCGTTTCGCGCGTATCGATCTCGTCCTCGGTGAGGTAGTTCTTCGCGTGTGGAGACGATTCAGATGCACACGCTGTCGCGGCGGGCGTAGTAGCGGACACGTCGAGCAAAGATCTACGAATGTCCCTGTGCAACGTAGAAGTGCTGCAGCTCTTCCGCGCTTGCATGCTGTTCGCGCTGCCTCGCGTGGCACACCAACCGCGACACGTACGACAAGATTGTGCCCGAAGACCTGCGCAACAACGCGACGTTCACCGCGATGTTGGCGTACATGGCGTCATCACACCAACTCAACCCGCGCGCTGTGCCCTGTGCACCTCGACAGCGGAACATCGCGCGTGCACAGCGTGGCATCCAGACCTTCCGCCAACGCCACGTAGGTGGCGTCGTACGCAGAAAGGCCGTGCCGAAGCATCCAGATCCGCGGCAGCAGCACGTCATGCGCGTGCCGCGTCATGGGGAATCGCTGCAGCATTGCCAAGGCCGACCTTCCGCGTGCCTCCGAGAGTTCGCCCCGCAACGTGTAACGCCGGAGCAAATGCGCCACTTCGACATCGACGAGATGCGGAGCATGCAGCGATTGATTGCGGTCAAAGAGCCTGGCGTCGAGGGCTTCGACCCCAGGCACTCGCAGCAGCATGTCGACGAGCACCGACGCGTCGACAACAATCATCGCGCGTCGCGCTCGCGCCGCAGAATGTCAGCCGCGCTTTCTGTCACAAGCACGGGCTCCAGCAGGTCCAACCGCGCTCGCAGCTCCACGGTACTGAGCTGATCGGCCATACGGGCGAGCTCCCCCTGCAGGTAGTCGGACAGGGACATCCCGGCGAGCGCCGCACGCGTGCGTAGCCTGGCGTGGAGGACATCGGGGACGTTGCGGATTTGCACCATTTTCGGCATGTTTCTAACATGCACTGCATGTGGAGCACATGTCAAGTGCGTCCCCCCTCTGGGCTGGAGGACTGCGCGACCTGCGAATCGGGTGCTCACCGTCACGCAGCAGCCGGTTCGCCGACCAGATGCACGCCGCGTGTCGCGAGCCAGATGACGAGATCATCCCTGGTCTTGATGATGGTCGCGTTTGTCGTGAGCTGCGGGTGAACCAGCGCGTCGTCGTAGTCGGTCGGGAGGCCGCTCCTGAGGTTCACGACCCATGAGTGACGCGGAGTGCGTTCGCGCCCGGACATCAGCGTGCGAGGCGACGCACCAACGACTGCCGCAACCGCACCGTACGTGGCGCGCTGACGGGCGGCATCGAGTTCGTCGAGGATTTGATCGAATCCTTCATCCTTCGGAAACGCGTTGAATCATTTTGCCGCCGTCTCTCGTCCGGCAACACTACTTCCCGCCAGACGCCTCCGCACGAATCCGCACCAGCAACAGCTCCACGGCGCGATCCAGCTGACTGTCTTTGCCGCTGTACCACTCGCCCGCGGGACGCTCGACTTCGACATCCACTGGTCGTGGATTCCGCTCCATGTTCTGCCCGCGGTTGTCGCGAATGTACGTGCCCGGCATGCGCACAGAGGTGCCGTCCACGAGGCTGCGACTGCCGGTGAAGATGATCCAGCCGGCGGTGGGCTCGCCGACCACCTGACCGAGTCCCAGCTCACGGTAGCCTTCCGTGAAGTCCTCACCGTCGGAGAGTGTATGCTGATTGGTCACGAGCACGGTGGGCGAAAGCAGCGCGCGCTGACCAAGCTGCACGCGTGACGGCGCCTGCACGCTGCTCCCGCGCCCCTGCATGCTGAAGTAGTTGCGCCGCGCGAGAATGTCGATCGCGTACACGTTCACGAAACCGCCGTTGTTGCTGCGCACATCGATCACGACACCGTCCTTCGCGTGGTTCTGCTGGTCGAGGTCGAAGATGAACTGCTCGAGCGCGCCTTCCGACATGGACGCGATGTGCACGTAGCCAAGACGTCCGCCGCTAACGCTGTCGACATACGCGCGCCGACTCTCCACCCAGTTGCGGTAGTTGAGCTGGCGCAATGCGCCGCCTGAAGTCGCTCGCACCTCAACACTGCGCGGTGCCGCGGTGCCGCGACGGACGCCGAGGACCACCTGTCGACCCGAGCGACCGCGCAGCAGCGTGTGCAGGTCCGACTGACCGTCGAGGATTGTACCATCGATCGTCACAAGTTCATCGCCAACGGCAATAGTCTTCGCGATATGTGCCGGGCCGAGTGTGATGACCTCGGTGATCACGAAGCGTCCGTCGTTTTCGTAGGCGAGACGATTGAAGCGCAGTCCGAGTTCACCGGTGGCGGCCGTGTCGCCAGGTTGCGGCGGGCCGGTGCGTCCCGAATGACCGAGATGCGACGCGTTCAGTTCGCCGAGCATGAGATTCATGAGCCGACTGAACTCGGCGCGCGTACGTGCGCCTTCGATGTGCGGACGGAATGTGTTGCGCACGGCATTCCAGCTCGCGCCGTGAAACTCACTGTCGTAGAACCCATCGCGCATCTCGCCCCAACCTTGCTCAAAAGCGGCGAGCTTTGTTGCATCGAAGTCTTCGGTCCACGCCACACTCGTGCTGACGACGCGCGGTTGTCCCCCCCCCGTCATGTTCACCACGCGCAGCTGTCCACCCTGCGACACGTAGAGTTGACGGCCATTGCTGCTGAAGGCGATGGGCGTGCCGCTCGCGCCCTCCATGCGCGTGATGTCGACGTCGCCGTTCGGGCCGAACGTGATGCGATGCAGCGCGCCGTCACCCGTGAGCACACCCGTCTTGCCGTCCGGGTTGAGCAATACGCTGCCAACCGAGAACGACGTGTTGACGAACGCACCACGACGACGGATGCCGTCGAACTCAATAGCGATCGACGTTGGACGCGGCACGGCGCCACCCGCGGTGTCGCGCGGCGCAGGACGCTCGGCCCGCTGCGCATTCGTTGAATCGCGCGGCTGGTTGAACAGGTCGCGGAAGCGTTCTTCATCGAACGTGGGTGGGAGCGGCACGAGGTCGATCTTGACGAGCCGGTTGTCTTCGGTGCGTTGATTCGTGCGGTACACGATGTAGTCGCCCTTCGCGCTCCACGCGATCGAGCCCAGGTTCGAGTTGGCGACAAAACTCACTTGCCGCGGCGCATCGCCCGACACCGGCACCACCATCACGTTGCGGAACTCGTTCGTCTCGCCCGCATAGGCGATCCAGCGGCTGTCGGGCGCCCATGTGGGACCCGACGACACACCGGTGGCGAGCACACGCGGTGTGCCGGACGGCCAGTCCATGACGTGCAACTCGTTTCGCTCCGAAATAGCGCGCGTGAACGCCAGATGACGACCGTCGGGAGAGAACGCCGGCGCCGCATCGCGGCCGTCGCCTGTCGTAAGCGGCCGTTCTTCGGATGTCGTAAAGTTGTACGCGTACAACTTCGGTGTTCCGGTGCGCCACGAGGTGTACACCACCTGCCGCGAGTCCG
>JBGTOG010000193.1:0-2702 GCA_041742675.1 Gemmatimonadaceae bacterium
CCTAATCCCATGCCGGGCGGTGGCGAGCTTGAGCTGCGTCCGCTGTTTGAGGCGGATGACTTTGGGGAGGAGTTCACGCCGGAGCTCCGAGAACAAGAGGATCGGCTGCGGGAGCGGGTGGAGGGGAGGTAGTACGAAGGACTTGCGTCGTGAACTGTAGTGCGTGATATTTGCTGCATAAAAGCATCTCAGATTCCTTTGTGCATCACTTATGCAGCATAGAACCGACTTCCATACAGCCTCCAGCGCCGCCATTATTGACACCCTCTGTCGTCGGCTGGATGAAATCCGCCTGAGCCGCAACATCAGCCAGGCGGAGCTGGCCGAGGAAGCGGGCGTATCACGAAGCACCATGACGCGCATGGCCGAGGGCAAGCCGATTGCGCTGGACTCCTTTGTCCGGGTCATGCAGGCGCTGCGGCTGACAGACCATCTCGCGGCGCTGTTGCCTGATCCCACGATCCGCCCGGTAGAGCGGGTGCAGCTCGATGGCGCCGAACGGCAGCGCGCTGGCCGAAAGCGATCGTCGGCGCCGGAGCCGTGGACCTGGGGTGATGACGAGACGCCAGAGCAGTGACTGACTCGGCGCGGGTGATTCTCTGGGGACGAGACATCGGCGCCGTCACGTGGCTGCCGGATCGCGGACTCGGCGTCTTTCAGTACACACCAGACTTTGCTCGCTCGGCGATTCAGGTCGCGCCGCTGATGATGCCGCTCACCGACGTGCCATACTCGTTTCCGTCGCTATCGCGCGCCACGTTCAAGGGCCTGCCAGGTCTGCTGGCTGACAGCCTGCCCGACACATTCGGCAACACGCTGATCAATGCGTGGTTGGCGCAACGCGGTCGTGATCCGGGAAGCTTCACGCCCGTGGAGCGACTGTGCTACACGGGTGCACGCGGCATGGGTGCGCTCGAATTCAAGCCGCGAATGAACGAGGCGCATACAACGTCACGCACCGTGGACATTGAAGCGCTAGTGGCGCTGGCCAATCGTGTGCTCGACGATCGCATCGCCTTGCACGGCAAGTTCACTGGTGAGAATGACGCGCACGCGATCGAAGACATGCTGCGTGTCGGCACGTCAGCCGGTGGTGCGCGCGCCAAGGCGGTGCTGGCGTGGAATCCCGATACGGGAGAGTTCCGCTCCGGTCAGGTGCCGGCGGCAGACGGATTCAGCTACTGGCTGCTCAAGTTTGATGGTGTGCACGGCAACCGTGACAAGGAGCTTGCCGACCCGCAGGGATTCGGTCGCATTGAATACGCGTATCATCGCATGGCCTTGGCCGCCGGCATTCATATGACGCCATGTCGCCTGCATGAAGAAGGCGGCCGCGCGCATTTCATGACGCAGCGATTCGATCGCACGGACGCTGGTGCCAAACTGCACATGCAATCATTGGGTGCGCTGATGCACTTTGATTTCAACATGGCAGGCGCGTACGCGTATGAACAGGCGTTGCACACGATGCGGAAACTTGCGTTGCCCATGCGCGACATCGAACAGCAGGTGCGTCGCACGTACTTCAACATCCTCGCGCGCAACCAGGACGATCACGTCAAGAACACTGCGTTCCTGATGGATCGTGCGGGTGGGTGGCGTTTGTCGCCGGCGTTCGATGTGTCGTACTCGTGGAATCCGTCAGGCGCATGGACCAGCGTGCATCAGATGACGCTTGGCGGAAAACGTGATGGGTTCACGGTGGACGAGCTGATCGAGTTTGCGGGGGTGGCGGGGGTGAAGCGTATCAAAGCGATGGGCTTGCTCGCCGAGGTGGGTGCGGCGGTGCGTGGGTGGCGTGGATATGCAGACGAGGCTGGTGTTTCGGATGGCGATGCGGAGAAGATTGGGCGCGCGCATCGGGGGGAGTTGGTGGTGTAGGGCGAGTGCAGCTACTGGTCCGCACACCACAACGCCGAGCGTGACAGCTCACCGCCTACCACCCATGGGGGCACCGGCAGATCGTTCGCGGCGCGTACGCCGTCCGGTGCTCGTGTGAAGCGGTACGAGGCGAGCTGCTGCAGTTCGCCCTGCAGCGGCGCGCTACCGCCGGTTGTTGCGCGACGAGGGCCACGCGTGCGAGAGATGCCGCACATGGACTGAATGATGGACAGTCCCGGTGCGATTTCGAGGAAGCGTGTGAACACCATGACGCCTTCAATGCCACCGAGTTCACGCGGCAACTGATCCGGACGACTGAGTTCGAGTCGCATGCTGCGCAGCTGCGAGGTGGCGCTGTCGAGAAAAAAGCTGCCGTGTACATCGGGGGAGCGCAGCCGGTCGGAGGCGCGCACATCGAGTCGAAGCCACGTCTCGTCCTGGTGTGTTTCGCGTCCGCCAAATGCAAAGCAGTGCGTGCGTGCGAACGCATCGTCCGCCAGGTCAATGATGGACGGAATGCTCATGATGTACACCTGTTCGCCGGTGCTCGAGCGTTCGCGTCGCACCACGCGTCCGGCGCGATAGCTCGGCTGCGCGACGGCTCGGGTGACCGACGTGTCCACCTGCTGCAACCGGAACGGCGACGAGGCGTCAGCAATCGAGCCGAGTGTTCGCACCTGCGCGTAGGCGAATGGGTATTGCGTCACGAGCAGCCGATATCGATCTGCGTTTTCGCGCAGGAGGCTTACGAGCGCTGCGACGTCCGGACTAACGGCGCGATCGGGTACACCGGGCGACGTGCAGCGCGACATGGCCTGTAC
>JBGTOG010000203.1:0-23878 GCA_041742675.1 Gemmatimonadaceae bacterium
GACCACATAGCACTAACGAGCTCGGCCAAGAATGTCATTTTGCGTCACCTCCCCTTCTGCGTAGTCACACGAGACCGATGGTCGCCGCATGCTCGATGTAGGTTGGCTCCGCTCTACTACTTGGTGGCCTGCCCGCTCAGCTCCGCTCTACTGGGCGACGGGGGACGTAGTCTATTTGTCGGGTGACAAGGGAAAGGTTGGATGAACGCCGAACGTCAGCGTTCCAGATGTAACCAGCGATTCGTTGCGTCCAGCACGGCCAGCACCGACGACGTCTCGGCGCTCTCCCGCACCGCGCAGCTGCCCGTCAGGACGACCATCTCCCGACCCAGCCGCGCAGACACACTTACAAATACAAAGTCTCGGTCGAACGCGTCGATAACTTTTGCGCCTTCCAGCGACAGTGATCGGTCGCCGCCCGCGCTCGCTGCCTGCGCGATCGCCTGAAGCGCCGCCCGGGCCGCCAGCTCCACACGGCTGCGCTCCGTTTCCTGACCCTCGGATTCCCCCACGTAGTGCATCTCGCCGCGACTTAACGTCACGCGACACAACACACCCTTCGTGCGGGACCGGCGAACCTCCACATCCTCGAAAATCAGCACCCGACGCCCCTCGGCCGCTGCCTGCGCCGCCTCGGAACTCACCACACCGGCACCAACGGCCGAACCGACGGCTGCCGCCAAAGGCGACGCCACACTGTCCGGCACCACTGGCTCCGGCGCACGAACTGATGGACGCCCCGCCTGACGCGGCGCCTCGACGTCCGACGGCCGCGGAGACTCCAGCGTCGTCGCCACCGAGATCTTGCGGTGATTCACCCGCAATCCCAGATGGGCGATCAGCGCGCTCTCGATGTTGCGAACCGTAGACTTGGGAGGCACCGCATCGGTCGTCAGCACATGAATCTCGTCGATGGCTCCGGAGTCGCCCGGCACGATGCGTGCGCTCAGGACCCCTGGCAACGTGACGATCAGCTCTTCCGCCCGACGCAACGGCAACACGCTCCCAGCAATGGTGCCCGAGACTCCCGCAGGTGGGTTCACGTTGGACATCGCGGGGACACCCAGATTCGCTGGTATGGACAGATCGCTCTCCGAAGTGCGGACCACGTGACGTGGCAATCATCAGCGCCCAACCCATGTACGGGCCGCGCCCCGACACCAAACGAAGCCCAAAGGACGGGTCCGCTTGAATCCCGCGCCAATATGTGTTCAAAGTCACGCCAGAGCAAGAGTGCAAATCGCCCAAGATATTGCAATGCATGCACGTACCCCCCCAAACCTCACGTGACGTCGAGATCCGACATGAGCCCGTCAGCCTGATACTCCCGGAGCTTGCGGTACAGCGTGCGCTCTCCGATTCCCAACAATTCGGCGGCCCGTCGGCGGTTTCCGCCCGTCTGTCGCAACATCGCCTCAATGGCCCGCCGCTCGATCTCCGCCATCGTCGTCTCCGGACCTACGGAAATGACGCTAGGCGGCGACGGCTGATCCTGCGGTGGAATACCATCGCCAACCGCTGCCCCCCCCCACCCATCACGTACTGGTGGCGACCCAAGACCGGGCATCGGATGCACCTCTCCCATCCACCCGACCGTTGATGGCCGGACTTCCACATCCATCCGACGACGCAGTTCCTCAACCTGTAACTTGAGCTCCACCAGAGAGCGCACGATGAACTCAAGCTCTCTGCCCTGCGCCCGCTCGCCCTCGCGCACAATTGGCCCCACCGGCACCGGCAAGAGCCGCCGCGCCCCGCCATCCCGAATGCTGCGCGGAATATCGTCCGCCCCGATCTGATGCCCCGGCGCCAGCACCACCATGCTCTCCACCAGGTTGCGCAGCTCGCGCACGTTTCCCGGCCACGGATACGTCACCAGCAGATCAAGAGCCTCCGCCGAGATGCCGTGGAAGGGCCGATCATGCTGCGCGCTGAACTCGCGTACAAAGCGGCGCACGAGCAGCGGAATGTCTTCGCGTCGCTCACGCAGCGGCGGCAGATAAATGCGCAGCACATTGAGCCGGTAGAACAGATCCGCACGAAACGCGCCTTCTTCGACATGCTCGCGCAGCGGACGATTCGTCGCCGCCACCACGCGTACATCCACGCCAAACGACTGGCCACCACCGACGCGCGTGACTTCGCGCTCCTCAAGCACGCGCAACAGCTTGACCTGCGTGCTCGCCGGAATCTCACCAATCTCATCGAGAAACAGTGTGCCCGTGTCGGCCAGTTCAAAACGCCCAATACGACGCTCCGCGGCGCCGGTGAACGAACCCTTCTCATGACCGAACAGCTCACTCTCGAGCAGTGTCTCCGGCAGCGCGCCGACATTCACCGCAATGAACGGACGCGAACGCCGCGGCCCCAATCGGTGAATCGCGCGTGCGACCAGTTCCTTGCCCGTGCCGCTCTCACCTTCGATGAGCACCGTGCTCGTGACCGGCGCAATCTGTTCGATCTTCACGAACACTTCGCGAATCGCTTCGGACTCGCCCACGAGACCGGTAAGTTCGGCGAGTGCCTGTCGTTCGAGCCGTCGCTGCACTTCGTCAGCAACTTCGTCGATCGAAATCGGCTTCGGAAACACCGCCGAGTAGCCGGCGTTTCGCAGCCGCGTGAGCAGCACATCGTCGGTGACATCGGTGAAGCCGATCACACTGACATCATGCCAGAGCTGCTCCTGCACCAACCCGATATTGGGGCCGTCAAGCAGCGCACCCGTCAACACCAGCACCGACGCGCGCGCTCGGCGCAGCGTGCCGCGCACATCGTCGAGCGGCGAAATCATGGTGACCTCGATCCCGCGCGCTTCGAGCGCACCGTTCAGTCGCACGGCCGGCTCCACGTCGGTGAGCAGCACGGCCACCCCGCCAAGCGTCACCCCATCCGCAATGGCGCGCGGTCCTTTGGGCCCACTCCGTCTCACGCCTTGCCCGACCGCTTGTAAAAAGGCATGGGCACCGCGCGCGCCGCGACCTTGCGGCCTCGGATGTCCACGTAAAACACGCTGCCTTCAACAGCGGCAGCAGCTGGCACATAACAGGTGCCAATCGGGATGCCGAGTGTGGGGCTCATGGTGCCACTGCAGACTTCACCGACCTGCACGTCACCGTACCACACAGGCATGCCATGGCGCGGGATCGCGCGTTCATCAAACGTGAAGCCAACGAGCTTGCGATCGACACCATCGGTGTGTTGTGCGATCAGCACGTCTTTGCCAAGAAACGCTTGTTTGTCGAGCTTGACGAGCCATGACAGACCAGCTTCGAGCGGTGTGGTATTGATATTGAGCTCATGTCCGTAGAGCGCCATGCCGGCCTCGAGACGCAGCGTATCGCGCGCGCCAAGTCCTGCCGGTGCCACGTCTCCGCCAGCGAGCACCGCGTCCCATACCGTGCGTGCGTCGTCCCACGGCACGTACAACTCGAATCCGAGTTCGCCCGTATATCCGGTGCGCGAAATTATCGTGGGCACACCAGCTACTTCGCCTTCAACAAAGCGGTAATACTTCATCTCGGAGAGCGGCGCCGTGGTAAGACGCTGCAGTACCTCCGGAGCGTTGGGCCCCTGCACCGCAATCAACGCGTAGCTGTCCGAAACATCCGTCAGCTCGGCGTCGAACGCGCCGATGTGTGCGCGCAGGTGCGCGAGATCTGCATCGCGGTTGCCCGCGTTGGGCACGAGAAACAGATGATCGGGAAAACGATAGACGAGCAGGTCGTCGACGATCGTACCGCGCTCGGTGAGCAGCGTGGTGTACTGGATTTGTCCCACGGCCAGTCGGGACGCGTCATTGCTGGTGACGTAGTTGACGAACTCAATCGCTTGCGGGCCGCGCACAACTACTTCACCCATGTGACTGACATCGAACACGCCGCAGCTTTCACGCACCGCACGATGTTCAATGGAAATGCCAGCGGGATACTGCACAGGCATTTCCCATCCGGCAAAGGGTACGAGACGCGCGCCGAGCGCGACGTGTGCGTCGTAGAGGGAGGTGCGACGAAGGGTGGTAAGGGTGTCGGTCATGGGGGAATTCGGAGGGTCGGGGAGAGATTCACCCCGAAAGATGTTCAGAACGGCAGGGGAGTGCCAGCGTGGCAGGCTGTCTGCCTCATCCCGACCCGAGCACGCGGTAACCAGCGGCGCTGCCCGCGGCTGTCCCGCACGGTCGAGGCCGCGTGGTGAATCACCTGACTGCGCGATTCGGCGGAGTGTTGCATCTTTCTGGAGGTAGCTACGGCCGCCGCGTGAACGCCCGCACGTCGCGGGCCATATGGACGCCCCATGTGAGGCGTCCGATGACCGATGCGCATACGTCGCATCGGCCGGAGGCGGTGGTTCGCACGTGGTTACAGTGCGGCCACCGCCTCCATCACATGCGCCGCGTGGCCGGCCGGCTTCACTTTGGGGAAGATGCGCGCGATGTGCCCCGTGGCATCGATCACGAACGTAGTGCGCTCCACACCCATGTACTTCTTGCCGTACATGGACTTCTCCTTCCACACGCCGTACGCCTCACAGGCCAGCTTTTCTTCATCCGCAATGAGCGGGAAGGTGAGTTCGTACTTGGCCTTGAACTTCTGATGGGACTTCACGCCATCGGGTGAGACGCCGAGAATGACGGCTGTGCTGGCGTCAAAGCGCGGCATCATTTCGTTGAACTCGCAGGCCTGCGTAGTGCAGCCTGAGGTGTCGTCTTTGGGATAGAAGTAGAGCACCACCGGCTGACCGCGTAGCGATGAGAGCGTGAGCGATTCGCCGCTGTCGGTGGGGAGCGTGAAATCGGGCGCGAGTGAGCCTTCTGTGAGCATAAACAGTCCTTGGGTTGTGCGACGGGTGTTGCGTGCGGCGCTTCGCCTGTATGACGCGGCGCGTCAGTCGAGCGCGACACCGCCCATGAGCGCCGCAAGAATGGCTTTCTGAATGTGCAGCCGATTTTCTGCTTCGTCCCACACGCGGCTGCGCGGACCATCAATCACCTCGGCCGATACCTCTTCGCCGCGATGCGCTGGCAGACAGTGTAAAAAAATCGCGTCATGCTCGGCGTGCTGCATGAGACCAGTGGTGACCTGAAAGTCGGCAAACGCCGAGACACGCGTCGCCTGTTCCTCCTCCTGCCCCATGCTCGCCCATACGTCCGTCGTAACCACGCGAGCCCCGCGCACGGCCTCAATTGGGTCACGCAACAGCTGCACATCGGCTCCAGCATCCTTCGCGAGCGCGAGAAACGACGGATCGGGATTGAAGCCTTCCGGACACGCGAGCCGGAGCGGAAAACCGAGCAGCGTGGCGGCTTCGATCCAGGAGTTGGCCATGTTGTTGCCATCGCCAATCCAGGCCACGGGCGCCTGCTCCGGTGACGACAGATGTTGACGAATCGTGAGCACGTCGGCCAGCACCTGACACGGATGCGACAGATCCGTGAGCCCGTTGATGACGGGTACATCGGCCGTCTCGGCAAGCAGTTCGATGTCAGCGTGCGCGAAGGTGCGAATCATGATGCCCTGCACATAGCGCGCGAGGACACGCGCCGTATCGGGCACCGGTTCGCCGCGCCCCAGCTGCACATCACGCGGCGAAAGAAAGTGTGCGGTGCCGCCCAACTGTGCGGCGCCTACTTCAAACGACACACGCGTTCGTGTGGATGACTTCATGAAGATCATGGCCAGCGCCTTGCCGGTAAGCGGACGCTCCGTGTACGCACCGGTACGCATGCGTTCGGCGAGTGCGAACAACGCCATCACTTCGTCGCGCGAAAAATCGCGGATGTTGAGAAAGTCGCGGTGCGGTGCGGTCATGTGTGTTGGCTACGTTTGTACTGCGATCCGGTTGTCGCGTGGGCTATAAAATGTACTTGCGCAGATCTTCGTCTTCCACAATCGCGCGAAGTCGCGCCACAACGAGGTCCGCGTTCACACTGATGGGCTCCTTGCCGCGGTCAGGCAAGTCGTAGAGCACGTCTTCGAGCAGCGTGGTCATCACCGTATGCAGCCTTCGCGCCCCGATGTTTTCCATTCGCTCGTTGACCAGCGTGGCAATGCGTGCGATTTCGCGAATGCCGTCGTCGGTGAAGCTGAGCGCCGCGCCCTCGGCTTCAACAAGCGCCGCGTACTGTTTCGTGAGCGCGTGTTCAGGATCGGTCAGAATGCGCACGAAGTCCGCTTCGGTAAGCGGCTTGAGCTCAACGCGAATCGGGAAGCGACCCTGCAGTTCGGGAATGAGATCGCTGGGCTTGGACACGTGAAATGCGCCCGCCGCGATGAACAGCACGTGATCGGTTTTGACCATGCCATAGCGTGTGCTGACATTGGAGCCCTCCACGATGGGCAGCAGATCGCGCTGCACGCCTTCGCGCGACACATCGGGGCCACCACCCTGCGCGCGCTCACCGGCGATCTTGTCGATTTCGTCAAGAAAGATGATGCCGAGTTTTTCCACGCGTTCGAGCGCATCGCTGGTGACATCGTCATGATCGATGAGCTTGTCGATCTCTTCATCCATGAGAATGCGCCGCGCTTCGGTGAGCTTGACGGTGCGCTTCTTCTTGCGCTTTGGCATCATCTCGCGCAGCCAGTCGCCGAGGCCTTCCATACCATCGGGTGCACCGCCGGTGGCAACTTGTCCTGGCAACGCGGGCCCGGGCTGCAGCACTTCGATTTCCACTTCACGACCGTCGAGCTGTCCGTCAATGAGCAGTCCGCGCAGCTTGTCGCGCGTGCGCTTGTAGCGCTCGACAGCGGGGTCGTTTTCGGCGGCGTGCGTGACGGCCCCGGTGGCTGACACGGTGAACACTCCGCCATCAGCAACTGGTGGCGCGTTGTCAGCGGGTGGCGTGGGCATTGGCGCGGGCGGCTGCTGGCCGCGTCGCGCCAGCACCTCGGGTGGGGGCGGCAACAGGAGGTCGAGCAGACGATCGTCAACGCGCTCGTTGGCGAGATCTTCGACTTCTGTCTCACGCTCGAGGCGCACCATATCGATTGCACTCTCCACCAGATCACGCACCATCGACTCGACATCGCGCCCCACGTAGCCGACTTCCGTGAACTTGGAGGCTTCGACCTTTACAAACGGCGCCGCGGCGAGCTTGGCCAGTCGGCGCGCAATTTCCGTCTTGCCCACACCCGTGGGTCCAATGAGGATGATGTTGTTGGGCGAGATCTCATCGCGAATGGCATCAGGTGCACGCTGACGGCGCCAGCGATTGCGCAG
This sequence comes from Gemmatimonadaceae bacterium, assembly GCA_041742675.1. Classification (GTDB taxonomy): domain Bacteria; phylum Gemmatimonadota; class Gemmatimonadetes; order Gemmatimonadales; family Gemmatimonadaceae; genus JAABRT01. The sequence goes on from JBGTOG010000203.1 coordinate 7,216, forward strand.
CGCGATCGCCACGGCCTTCTTGGCATCATCCTGTCCAACGATGTAGCGATCGAGCTCAGCGACGATCTGTCGCGGCGTCAGATCGGCGAGGCGGGCAATGGCTTGTTCGGTGCGGGCGGAAGGCATGCGATATCAAAGCGAGACGCGCCGCTCACCAGTGGTGTGTGAACGGCGCAGCGTGAAGTCCGGGCGTCAGGCCAACGGCTCGAGGACAGTGATGTTCGTATTGGTATACACGCAGATCTCGCCAGCGATTCGCAAGGAGCGCTCCACAATCTCGCGCGGCGAGAGCGTCGTTTCGGCTACCAGAGCGCGCGCTGCTGCCAGCGCGAACGATCCACCGGAGCCAATGGCGAGCAGACCGTCATCCGGTTCAATGATCTCGCCAGTTCCCGACACCATAAAGCCATGCTGTGTATCGGCCACGATCAGCAGCGCTTCGAGACGCCGCAGTACGCGGTCGCTGCGCCAGTCCTTGGCCAGCTCAACCGCCGCACGCGGCAGGTTGCCGGGAAAGCGTTCGAGCTTTTCCTCGAACTTCTCGAAGAGCGTGAGCGCATCGGCCGCCGAGCCAGCGAAGCCCGACAGTACGCGTCCACCTTTGAGCGCGCGCACCTTCACGGCCTGCGACTTCATCACCGTATCACCAACGGACACCTGACCGTCGCCGCCCAAGGCAAGCTTGCCGTCGCGTCGGACGGCGAGGATTGTTGTCATACACCAAACATACGCAGTGCGGGCATTGGGCGAAGGGGCCATCGCTCGGCTACATTGCGAGCAGGGCGCATCCCGGAGGTACGGCGCGCCATTCGACGGGCCTCAGACCGCCTCGACCGGAGCACACTGTCATGGCACACCCATCCAATCAACCGCGCATCGCGTGGCTGGTGAATCTTTTCGGCGACCCGGACAGCCAGCATGCGCACGCCGCCACGCTGCTTCGGCCGCTCAGCGCGAAGCTCAACGCGGTGATCGTTCCACTGTACTGTCTGGACGCCGATGCTGACGCGCTGCGAGATGTGCCGGGCACAGAGCAGGTGGCGTATACGCGTGCACGGCTGAACGCATTGCTTAGCGCGTATGATCTGCCGCCAGCCGAGCCGATCATCACTGGTTCAGGAGAAGATCCGTCCACGAAGGACAAATCAACGGCACTGGCGCGCGCCGTTGATGATGCCGACGTGCTATTCACATTTCTGCACAGTCAGACGCATTCCGCGGTCGACCGCTTCATGTTCGGCAGTTTTGCGGAAGAGTTTTTTACGCGCACGCGCAGGCCCGTGATGATTCTGAATCCGCACGCGGCGGTGCCGGAGCACTTCGCGTCCATCACGTTCGGCACAGATCTGGGCGAGCAATCCGCGCAAGCGCTCGAACGCCTGTTGCCGCTGGCCAGGATGCTCGGCGCGGAGGTGCACATCGAGCATCAGATCGTGGTGCGCGAGATGTCGTTCTTCATGAAGGGACCGGCGGCCGAAGAGCAGTATGAGCAGGAACTGCGCGATCGGCGTGAATATGTTGAGGCCGAGATGCGTCCCATGGTCGCGGCGGCTGAAGCACTGGGTGTGCACGCGACGGCCTCAGTTGCCTTCGAGAAGCCGGCCACCACGCCGGCCGCCGGACTGGAGAAACGCGCTGAGAACGGACATGTGGCCCTGCTTTCGCTGGCGGCACACGGCGACAAGAAACGTCCTGGCAATATCGGCAGCACCGCGCTGTGGCTGATTCGTCATGCCAAACGGCCGGTACTCGTGATTCCGGCAAGCGACGCGGTGTAGCCAGCGTTCTCATGCTCGTGATCCGGGCAGCGAATCGGTGTAGCTACCGCCAGATTTCCTCTGGCGCGACGAGCGATGTACGCAAGAATTGCACGATGGCGTGCGTCGCGGAATCACGAATCGCGGTGCTTCCGCCGCCGGTGTGGGCGCCAGCGACTACACAGTTCGCGCGTGCCCAGATCGTGTACGCATCGCTGCTCAACGGCGTCACCTCGCCTGCCACAGCAATGCGTCCGCTATCTTCCATCACGCCAACACAGTTCCCGAAGTTTTCAGCTGCCGAGATAAACTGAGCTGGCGTGAGCTGTTCCCAGCCATGCCCCACGCCGGCGAGTTCCTGCACGCGCACCTGCGCACTGCCGGCGTTGGTGATCGCCGCGGCGTAGTCCACGCAGAGCGACGCTGGCGCATAGTCATCCAGTTGGGCAAGTAACAGGAAAAGAGGTTGCTGCGTGGTGGCGAGCGAACGATGTACGACACCACAGGCTGGTGTCACGGATGCATGCGCCGCAAAGCGGGCGCTTGTCCCGCGCCAGCGCTCGCGCACAAGGAATGCCGAGTTGAGCGCGGCCGTACCGCCCTTTGAGACGCCGAACAGCGCGACGGCACCGTGACGAACGTCGCTGCGACTCTGCAGAAACTGCAGTGCACCAAAGGCGTCGACCTCGAGCTGATACGATGTGATCGCGCTCTGATCTTCCACCGCCGAGATCACGCCGCGCGCCTGAAAACTCTCAACAACCAGCGAAACGAATCCTTCCTCGGCAAACGCGCGCGCATAGTACAGTTCGCGATACGGTTGCACGCCCGAGCTGGAGGGCAGAATCACCACCGCTGGACGGGCCGACGCATGCCCTGCGGGCAGGTACAGGCGCCCGGGCACGACGACTGATGTCGCCGCGGAGGTGCCGGGTACGGCCACACTGGAAAACTGAACGGCGATGACGTTGATGTCCGGTTCTGCGTTCGGGGCTACCGCTTCGGCGCATGCTGTCGAGAGCACAAGACACACGACCAATACACTGCTCGGGTACCTCATGACTACGCCCTCGGGTGCGCCTGTCGGTACACTTTCTTCAGTCGTTCAACGCTGGTGTGCGTATAGATCTGCGTGGTGCTGATACTCGCGTGGCCGAGCAGCTCCTGCACCGCGCGCAGATCGGCACCGGCGTCCACGAGGTGTGTGGCGAAGGTATGCCGCAGCGAGTGCGTGCTCAGATCTGCGCCTTCGTCTACCGCAGCCAGCAGACCGGTCATGCCATGATGCACCGCGCGGGCGCTGAGCCGCTTCCCACGCTCACTGAGGAACAGCGCATGGCGGTCAATCTTTCCGCCACGTGCATCACCCAACTGTGAGACCAGCGCGTCACGCACCGAGAGGTAGTTGCGAATCGCGCGCTGCGCATGCTCTCCCAGTGGCACAATGCGTTCCTTGCGCCCCTTGCCTCGCACCTTGACTTGCAGCGAGAGCAGGTCGATGTCGGCGAGATCAATGCCGCGCAGTTCGGAGAGCCGCAGTCCACTCGAATAGAACAGTTCGATCATGGCTGCATTGCGTACATCGGTAAATCGGCCTGACTGCGCTCGCGTCGCGGCGTGCGTCATGAGCGTTTCTGCCTGCGCCTTGTCCAGATACGCCGGCAGTGTGCGCGCCAAACGTGGCGAACCCACAGCGCGTGCAGGGTTCACGTCCACCCGCTCATCGCGATGCATCCACCGATAGAACGACCGCACCGTGGACAATCCGCGCGCGAGTGATCGCTTGGCAAGTCCGGCGCGCGCGAGATGCGCCAGCCAGGCGCGCAAGTCCTGTCGCGTGAGCGCCTCCCACTTCCAGCCGTCGACGCCGCGTGTCTGACCCAGCCACGTACACAGGTTGCCGAGATCGCGGCGGTAGGCGATGAGCGTGTTGGGCGAAAGGTCGCGTTCCTTGTGCAGATGTTCGAGAAACTCCTCGACGTCGTCTGGAAGACGCACCGCCGGCGCTACCCTGGAAGTTGACGCGTCGGTCGATGCAGGTACTGTTTCGTTGGTGCGCACGATTCGCGTTGCCCGCGGACTCATGCCGACACCGGCTCTGCCTCGTGTACGTACGCCGGCGTGATCGCATGCAAAGACATCCACGCAGCCAGTGCATCCAGCGAGCGTGCAGCATACCGCTCGCGTTTGCGTTGCTTGTCACGCTCGGGAGTGTCGAGTTCATCAAGCAACCCAAAGTTCGCATTCATGGGCTGGAAGTGCTTTGGCTCCGCCTCGCGCATATAGCGATAGAGCGCGCCCAGCATGGTGTGCGGAGGCGGTGCGATCGCATCCTGCCCGTCCAGCAAGCGTGACAGGTTGATGCCCGCCAGCAGTCCCGTGGCTGTGCTCTCGGTGTAGCCCTCCACACCGGTGAGCTGGCCCGCGAACAACACCTGCGGATCATCACGCAGCGAAAGATGCGGCGTGAGCGCGCCTGGCGCGTTGAGATATGTGTTGCGGTGAATGGATCCGTAGCGCAGAAACTCCGCGTTCTGCAATCCTGGAATGAGACGGAACACTTTGACCTGCTCCGGAATGCGAAGTCGTGTCTGGAAGCCGACCAGATTCCACATGCGTCCGCCGCGGTCTTCCTGCCGCAGCTGCACCACCGCCCACGGTCGCTTGCCGGTGCGCGGATCGCGCAGACCAATCGGCTTCATCGGACCAAATCGCAGTGTATCCCGGCCACGCCGTGCCATTTCTTCAGCTGGCATGCAGCCTTCAAAATACGGCACTGCGTCAAACTCCTTGGCGGTGAACTGATCGCCCGCGATCAGTGCGTCAATGAACGCCTCGTACTCGTCACGCGTGAACGGACAGTTGAGATACGCACCAGCCGCATCGGCGCCCTGCATGGTTTCCTTGTCCCATCGCGACGCGCGAAAGGCAATGTCGAGGTCGATCGACTCAGCCGCAATGATCGGTGCAATGGCATCGTAGAAGGCCAGCGATTCGACGCCCAACCGCGCGCGGATGTTCTCGGCCAGGCCGTCTGCCGTGAGCGGGCCGGTGGCGATGATGCCCGGCGACGGCAACGCGCTCACTTCTTCACGCAGCACGGTAATGCGCGGGTGCGCGTGAACGCGATCATGCACACCGGCTGAAAATACGTCGCGGTCTACGGTGAGTGCGCTGCCTCCCGGAACACGGGCGGCGTCGGCGCAGGCCAGCACCATGGAGCCCAGCGCCCGCATTTCGGCCTTGAGCAACCCGTGTGCGTTGGTGGTCTCGGTGCTCTTGAAGGTGTTCGAGCAGACAAGCTCTGCGAGCCGATCTGTCTTGTGAGCGGCGGTGCCGCGCACGGGACGCATCTCGTGCAGCAGCACGTCGTGTCCGCGCTCAGCGAGTTGCCAGGCGGCCTCGCTCCCGGCGAGACCGCCTCCAACAATGTGCAGCGGTGTGTGTGACGTCATGCTGCAATATACAGAGCGTTCCCTGCGATGGTTGCAGCGTGGCGCCAGTTGTGCGAAACCGACAACCGCCAACGGAAAACCGACGACTCCCCACGCAGTCCTGGGTCTGCAGGTTCAGCCGGGAGGTCGTAGCGGCCGGGAAAAACCGTTCACTGTTTACGGTTGAAACCGTGAACGGTTTACGGTTTGTCGGCCGCTACAACCCTCGCTCGTTGTTGCGGCGTACCATAACTGCGTTCGGGGTTTTCGGTTTGCGGTGGTCGGTTGTCGGTGGTACTGATGCGATGCGAACCGCAGCGAGATCAGGCCACTTCCGCCACCAGTTCCGCTTCGTCAGGCGACGGTACATCCCATTCATTCGCGCAGCTTAGGCACTTCCGGAAATGTCCACGCGACGCCTTGAACTTGGACTCGGCCCCCATGTATCCGCACTCCGGACACTTCTCCTTGACGGGCTTATCCCACACCACGAAGTCGCACTCGGGATAGTTCTCGCATCCATAAAACGCCTTGCCACGCTTCTTCGACCGGCGCTCCGCGATTTCCCCGCCATCCTTGGGACAGAACACGCCGGTCGGCATGGACCGCGTGCCGCGGCACTTCGGAAATTTGCTGCACCCGAGAAAATCTCCTGAACGACCGTGCCGAATGACCATTGGCTCGCCGCACTCCTGACACTTGTACGCGGTGAGTTCGGCGGGCTTGCGCTCGCCTTTGATCGGTCGTGTGTACTTGCACACCTTGGGATGGTTTTCGCAGGCGACAAACGGCCCGAAGAATCCACCTTTGGCCACCAGCTTGCCACCGCAGTCCGGACACTTGTCAGTCTTGAGTGATGACAAGTCATGTGCTTCGGCAATCAGCAGGTCGAGATCGTCGTCGTTCAGTGTCTGGTGGAACGGCTCCCAGAACTCGTCGAGCGCAGTGTGCCAGTTAAGGTTGCCCTCTTCGATGCGATCGAGTTCGCCTTCCATCTGCGCCGTGAAGCCCACATTGAACACCGCGGGAAACTTCATGACCATCACCCTCTCCACTGTTTCACCAAGCGGCGTAGGGAAAAAGCGGCGCTGCTCGAGCATCACGTAACGACGCTCTGCCAGCACGGAAATGATCGACGCATACGTGGACGGCCGTCCAATACCCAGGCGTTCCAGTTCCTTCACCAGCGATGCTTCAGAAAAGCGCGCCGGCGGCTTGGTAAAGTGCTGCGTGGGCGTGATCGCGCTTACTGGCACCACCACACCTTCGTTCAGCGCCGGGAGCGCCTGCTCATCTTCGATCGCCTTGGCATCCCCTTCTTCGCGCGCTTCGCGGTAGAGCGCGAGAAAGCCCGGAAACTTGAGTACCGATCCCGTGGCGCGAAACACGTAGTCGTGTCCACCACGTGGTACCGAAAAATCCACCGTCGTGGTGTCGAACACGGCCGGCGCCATTTGCGACGCCATGAAGCGCTGCCAGATGAGTTGATAGAGCTTGAACTGATCAGCCGTGAGATAGCGCTGCACATCTTCGGGACGTCGCGACGGATCCGTGGGACGCACGCCTTCGTGCGCGTCCTGCGCATTGGCTTTGGTGCTCGGATAGAGCTGCGGCTGCGCGGTAAGATATTCGTCGCCAAACTGCGCACGCAGCAAGTCACGCGCCGCCAACGCCGCGGCTTCAGACACGCGCTCGGAGTCGGTACGCATGTACGTGATCAGGCCAACTCCACCCTCGTCGCCCAGCTCAATGCCTTCGTACAGATCCTGGGCCAGTCGCATGGTGCGCTTGGAACCGTAGCCAAGCTTCTTGGCCGCTTCCTGCTGCAGCGTGCTCGTCTTGAATGGCTTGGCGGTGTTCTTCTTTCCCTCGCGCTTCTTCAGCTCGGAGACGGTGAACGTTTTCACGCCGTCCAGATCAGTCAGAATCGCTTCGGCATCAGACTGCGTGTTGATTTCCGGTTTCTTGCCATCGACATGATGCAGCTTGGCCGAAAATGGCTGCGCCTCGTGCGCAAGGTCAGCCGAGATGCTCCAGTACTCCACGGGTGTAAACGCACGAATCTCCCGCTCGCGCTCCACAATGATGCGCAGCGCGACCGTTTGGACTCGACCCGCAGAGAGCCCCTTCTTGACGGTTTTCCAAAGTACCGGACTGGCCTTGTACCCGACGAGACGATCCAGGACGCGGCGGGCCTGCTGCGCGTCAACTTTGTCGGTATCGATCTCGAGCGGCCGATCCATCGACGCCTTGACGGCGTCCTTGGTGATCTCGTGAAAGAGTACGCGACGAATAGGTGCATCCACGCGTGTGTTCTTGTTGCCCTGCGCGAAGTAACTCGCCACATGCCAGCCAATCGCCTCCCCTTCGCGATCAGGGTCGGTAGCGATAAACACTTCGCGAGCCACGCGCGCATGCTTCTTGAGATCGGTGAGAATGTCTTCCTTTCCCTCGATCGTGACGTAGTCGGGCATGAAGCGATTTTCGATATCGATGCCGAGCTTCTTGGCCGGCAAGTCGCGCACGTGCCCGACGGTGGCCTTGACGGTGTAGCCCGGACCCAGATACTTGCCGATCGTCTTCGCCTTCGCGGGCGATTCAACAATCACAAGCGCCTTGCCGGAAACAGGCGGCGTATCGGCATCGACTGGTGTGCTGGCGCGGCGACCGGACTTGGTGGCCGTCTTGGACGCAGACTTGCGAGCGGCTTTGCGCGGTGCCGACTTGGCAGCCGTCTTTACGGCAGCCGTCTTCGCAGCACCAGTTTTCTTTGCGGTTTTCCGCGCGGCTTTCTTGATGGCCATATTCTGTCAGTGCAGCATGGTGCGATCGGGGCTCAACGCGAACGCGTCGAGCCCGACCTCATCGGCCAGTGCCCGGATCTCGGGCAAACCGATGCGACCGTCAATATGAAACAGGGCGCGCTCCACCAGCTGTTCAAAATCGAACTCGGAGACAACGCCCGATTCGTGCAGCATGGTGAGGTAGCCCCAGGCATCTACCGTAAACCGTCCGCGCTCGTGCGGTCCCTGCACACGAAGCGATGCTCGGGACGATCCCATCGGATCGGTCTCATTGAGCACCAACGTGGCCGACACAACATCGGCGAAGTACAGCCTCAGCACCTCACCGATTTCGTGCCGATCCAATCCCTTTTCCGCCAAAAACGATTCCAACTCCACAATGTCGGAGTCGGCCGAAAATTGTTCTCGCAACGTCTCCAGCATTTGCGTCCAGCGATCGGTCATCTGCTATTCCATAGTATGGCGTTCGTCGAGGGCCAGCTCGCACACCCGGTCGACCACCTGTTCAATTGTCACGCCTTCAGTATCCACCATCCAATCGGCCTGCGCGTACAGCGCTTCCCGCGCACTCCAGAGACGATCAAGCACGACTCCGGGCTCGTCGCCAACCAGCAGGGGGCGAATACTCGCATCCTGACGCAGCCGCGCCAAGGCTTCCGTAGTGGAGACCTTGAGATGGATCATACATGCCCGGCGCCGAACAAGTGCCAGAACGCCGGTTACCCCGACCCAGCCGCCGCCTGGCGCCCAAACGGACGGCGCCCTGTCGATCAAATCGGCGGTAAGCTGGTATTCTAGTTTTCGGAACGCCGCTTCTCCTTGCTCCGCAAAGAGTTGCGCGACCGAACGGCCGGTCTGCGCGGACAGCGCCAAGTCAAAATCTACAAACCCAACACCCAGCCGATTCGCCACCAAACGTCCGACCGAGCTCTTCCCCGCTCCGGGAAGTCCGACCAAAATCAGCGAACGAAGCAGACTCATCAGTTTTCGAAGTGCGCCACACGCTCGTCCAGCCGCGCGAGGTACGCGGCCAGGTTGCGCTGCACCTCCACCAGCGAGTCGCCGCCAAACTTCTCAAGCATTGCCTGCGCACATACAAACGCGGCCATCGATTCGGCGATCACGCCCATCGCCGGAACCGCCGTCACATCACTGCGTTCCGCGGCGGCGTCGGCCACCGCTCCGGTGGCGACATCAACTGTCGCCAGTGGCTTCATAAGCGTCGCGATGGGCTTCATGGCGACGCGGATCACGAGCGGCTCACCCGTCGTCATCCCGCCTTCGAGGCCACCGGCGCGGTTCGTGCGGCGGCGTACGTGGCCCGTGATCGTGCGACCCGGTGCGGGTTCGATCTCATCGTGCACCTCGGAGCCTGGTCGACGCGCCGTCTCGAAGCCCAGCCCGATTTCCACGCCTTTGACGGCCTGAATCGACAGCATGGCCTGGCCAAGTCGGCCGTCGAGTTTGCGATCCCACGACACATGCGAACCCAGTCCCACCGGCAGTCCCGTGACCACCACCTCGCAGATGCCACCGAGTGTATTGCCAGCCCGCTTGATCTCATCGATGTGCGCGATCACACGTGACTCGGCATCGGCATCGAGCATGCGGACGGCACTCGCATCGGCGGCGGCGTTCAGGTCCGCCGGCCACGCGGCGGGAGCGGCGGCATCAATGCCGCCGAGGTGCACGACGTGGGATCCGATGTGCACGCCGAGTTGCGCGAGGAAAGTGCGACAAACCGCGCCCGCGGCTACACGCGCCGTCGTCTCGCGCGCAGAAGCGCGTTCAAGAATATCGCGCGCATCGTCGCGGTCGTACTTGAGCACACCGGTGAGGTCGGCGTGTCCGGGGCGCACGCGCGTCACGACACGCTTGCGCGGAGTGGACTCGTCGCTCTCGCGCGGCGCCGGGTCCATGATCTCCACCCAGTTCTTCCAGTCGCGGTTCTGGATCAACATCGCGATTGGTGCGCCAATCGTTTCACCGGCGCGCACACCCGACTGGAACTCGATGCGATCCGTTTCGATCTGCATGCGACGTCCGCGTCCATAGCCCTGCTGACGGCGGGCCAGCTGCATGTTGACGTCGTCAGCCAACAGCGGAACGCCAGCGGGCAGACCTTCGAGAATCGCGATCAGAGCGGGACCGTGGGATTCGCCCGCGGTAGTGAAGCGCAACATGGACAGACGGAAGCAGAGGTTGGGCGGGGGGTGCTGCCGGTGTGACGGCAGATGTCGGAGGCTGGCCCGCGTCTGGCGGTAACGTAATCGGTGGGAGCGAGGCGGGGCGACACGCCACCACGCACAAGGGGCGCCGCGAATGCGACGCCCCTTGTGATGTCCGGCGGTCACTGCGCTGGATTCAGCTCAGATGCACGAGGTCGTAAAGTTGTCCGGCAACTGTACCAGTGTGACACCGCGAATCGTTGCGCCCACCAGCACGATCGCACCGTCCGAACGCTGCGACGCGCGTACCGGTCCGATAATCGGATCGCGAATGGGAACCGACGCGACACGCTTGTAGCAGTACGTGTCGTAGATCTCGATCACCGGCTCGGACGACGCGACGAATGCGAGACGCGTGTTGAGCGGATTCGAGTTCATCCCCTTGTTCAGCGGGTGGAAATCCAGACCACCCGTGCTGCTGCGCGACTGGAAGATGCCCTGCAAGCGTAGCGTACGATCAAAGATGTAGGTGGAGTCGCCCTTGATCGCGGCCAACTCACCATCGAAGTTGATGCCGACGCCCTGCACGCGAGCGAAACTGTTGGCGACATAGTCCGACACATCCATGGACCGCGACACTCCGCGATCAATGACCGGCAGATCCGGCGTGGGGTCGAAGCCCGCGAGCGCATCGTACATCATGCCGCGGCTACCGAGCATCGGTCCGCCTTCACCAATCACGGCGCGCCGGAAGTTGCCGGAGTTGCGCACGTAGGTGGTATCACGGAACGCGAGTTGATCGATGCGAATGACCACGGAGTAGTCGTAGAACGATCCGTCGGTCAGCGGGATGCGCTGACGGAAGGGCACGAGTACCGAGTCACTGCCCACACCGCCGGCGGCGTAGCGCTCGACTTCGAGCGTGTCGGCACGTCCGGAGGTTTGTCCAATCGCCTGCTCAAAGAAGAGATGGGACGAGGCCTTCGAGAGATTCTCCCAGCGCACCGTGCCACGGCGCGGGAACGGTGCAGTCTGACCAGGCGTGGGCGTGGTGGAGTACACCAGCACCACGTCGCCGCACGGCGAATCCGGTGCCGCACTTCCCTGACACGTGGACGCCACGAACTGTGGACGATCCGAGAAATCGTAGATCGTGCGCTGCGTGATGATCTCGTCTGTCGTTTCCGAGCGCACCGACGTCACGCTGTAGGCGATCAGATTGGGCAGCGGATAGCGATACACTTCTTCACCGGTGACACCGGCGAGCAAGTTCACGTAGCTGATCGTGGTACCGCCTGAGTTGGCAACGAGCAGCGTATCGCCCATGGCGCCGCTACGATTGCGCGGCCACGCCGAGATTCCCCACGGACGCGAACCGACGATGATCGGCTGGCGGAATGTCGAGTCGGCAAGGTTGTACACTTCGAGCTGGTTGCGCTCGATGTTGGACAGGTACAGGCGATTATTGCGCGGGAAGTAGATCGCGTCGGCAATCACACCGCCATCAGGCAACGGCCGCGTGTAACCGGCCACGACCTGCGCCGTATCGGTGCGCAGCGCGCCGCTCGTAAAGCGCGCTACATCGCGCACGCCGTTGCTGTTGCGTGCAAAGCCCTGCACGGTGACCGGCGTCGGGAACACCGTGACGGGAATGCGTGCGTTGAACGTGCGCACCAGGGTGCTGAAGCTGCCGTTGGACTGCACGGAATCCGCGGTCAGTAGCTGACCGGCCAGTGTGCGTACTTCGTAGCCCAGCGTGATGATGCCCACGGGATCAGACGCTTCCACGAAAATCGTATCGGTGATCTCGAGGCGCTTGGCCGCACCGGTCGTGACCACCGGACGCGTATTCGCATTGCCAGGGGTCTGTACCGCATACGCAACCGGCGAACCGAGCACACGCTGGTTGAGCGAATCCGTCACAAACGGCGTGACCGTCAGCGTGGCGCCCGTCACGGTGTCTGGCACAACCAACGTGTCGAGCACCGAAGCGGAATCGAGCAACAATCCACTGAAGACGGTGGAATCCGTGGACACGTACGCGCCACTGGTTACAAAGCCGATCGTGCGCACGCCGTAGCGTGCCCGGGCACTCAACGAGAGTACGAGCGCCTTGCCGGTGACGACGGGACTACCCGCGACCGGACTCGTGATGATGGCCGTTGGCGGCGTAAGATTGCCCACGGTGAGCACGAGCAACGCGGTATCGGACACGTTGCCAGCGCCATCTTCCGCGACAGACGTCGCAATGACCGTGCTGCCCAGCGGCGCCGACGTTGGCACCGCGGCCGTGATGTTGAAGGTGAACTCCTGCACCGCGGACGTAAACGTGGTGTCGATTGCGGCGGTGAAGCCGCCGGCCAGCTGAATCCGAATGGACTTGAGGCCGATATCGTCCTTGGCCACCACCGAGAACTGCAGCGCAGCTTCCGGCGGATTGGTGGCGGCGGACATGGTAACGCGTGGCTTGGCAGTATCGCGGAAGGGCGGATCAACGACCTCGTCCCCATCACACGCCGCCAACCCGAGCACGGCCAGCCCCATCACGGCGGCTCGCAGTGCGAGCGCGCCGGATGTGCGGACATGTCGAATCTGAGTCATGGCGAATGCACGCATGGTATGTATAGTCCTCGTGGCTTAGCGGCCCGGAGGCGGCGCTGCAACGCCGTCTTCGAGGATGTACGGCGTGACGAGGATCAGCAGGTCGCGCTTGGTCTCGTTGGTCGTGTTCTGCGAGAACAGGCGGCCGAGGAACGGCACGTCCATGAGAAACGGGATACCGCTGCGGAAGCGCGAAACTTCCGTCACCGTGAGTCCACCGATCACTGCGGCTTCACCATCGGCCACGAGCACCTGGCTCTCGGCGCGCTGCTGATTGAAAATGATGCCCACATCCGACGGTCCGACTTCGGCGTTCGAGTTTTCCGCTTTGATGTCAAGCACCACCATGCGGTTGTTCGTGACCTGTGGCGTCACGCTGAGACGAATACCGGCTTCCTTGATCTGCACTGAGGCACGCGGGAAGAAGGTCTGGGCACTCGGATCCAGTCCGGCGCCACCACCGCCACCGCCACCACCGCCGCCACCCGCACCACCGGCGCTGGCATCAATGACACGGATCGGGATTTCCTGACCGACAAAGATCTCGGCCGTGCGGTTGTTCAGAATCGTCACGCTGGGCTCGGACTGCACATCGGCCAGCGATGACGTCTGCAGCGCGTTCAGAAACGCGGTCAGCTGATAGCGGCCGAGCGCGGTTGAGTAGATCAGGTTGAGCGCGTTCGGCTTGATCGCATTGTTCGCGTTTGCAATACCGGAGATGGCATTGCCGCCAAGTGCGATGCGAGCCGGTCCCTGAAATGGCGTACCGCCGCCACGTGCGTCAGGCACACCATCACCATCGGTGTCGACCGGCACAAGCGTATTCGGATCGGTGCGCGGCACAAGCTGCTGAAAGAACTGCTTGCTGCCGGTGCCGAGATCGTACGCCAGTCCGATGTCCTGGATGCCGGTGCGATTGATGAAAATGATCTTGGCCTTGATCGCGACCTGCGGCGTGCGCACATCGAGTTCCTGCAGGCGCTTGATCAGCTCCGGCAGACGCGTGGGGACTTCGCTGATGATCAGCTTGTTGGTGGAGCTGTCCGCGGACACGGAACCGCGCAGTACGCAGCCCTGTCCTTCCTGCATCTGACCACCACGGTTTCCACCCTGCTGCCCCCCCATGCCACCGGCGCCACCGCCCATCTCGCGGCCGGTCTGCATGGTGGTGAGGTTCGAGCAATCACGGGCGAGCAGTGCGCGCACCGTGGGCACCAGGGCCGAGGCCTTGGCGTAGTTGATATTGATGATCTGCGTGACGAGCGGCTCCAACGACTGATTCAGCGCCAGCGCGCTGTAGCTGTCCACCGTGATGATGCCGCTTGGATCTTCGGTGGCCGCCAGTCCCTGCGACTGCAGGATCGCCTGAAGCGCGACATCCCACGGCTTGTCGATGATATCGGCGGTGACGGTGCCTTCGACATTCTTGCCGACCACAATCGTGCGACCGGAGAACGAGGCAAAGGTCGCGATCACATCGCGAATGTCGGTGCCGTCAACACTGATGGAGATGCGCGGCTGCTGCGACGGCTGCACTCGCGTTGAGCGCATCGCTTCGGGCGCCCGCGGGATCGCGAGCGGCACGCTGATCGCGACCGGTGCATCGGCCGACGAGAACGAGCTCGCCGACGTTTCAATGCGGCCGGCGCGTTCGTCGCGCGAGATGGTGGCTTCGACACGGGTCGGCTGCACCGGTGCCGGCTCCAGCACCTCGGCCGGGTCCACCAGGGTAGCCGGCACAATGGGAATGATGGGCGCGGCTGGTGTCGCCTTTGGTGCGAGGGCCTCAGCCGGCACGTTGGCCAGACCCATGGTCTGCGAAGCCAGCGTTGCCGTAGGCGCAGGAAGCGCGACGGGCTCGTTGATCACAGAAACACGCTGCTCCGCTGCCGCTGCTTCCGACGCAACGCGCGTTTGCGGGGCAAAGCTGCCGGGCTGCATGTCCCATCGCGCAAACTGCGAGGCACCGCGCACGCTTACGCGCACTTCGCCGGCTTCGCGGCGCACCACGTACGCCTGCTTGGCGCTGAGTTCGAGCACGACACGCACCGTGTCGGTCGCAAACTGCGCGACACGCACATCGGTAATCACGCCACGCGCCGTACGATCGTAGGCCCGCGGCTTGACGGCCAGCGAGGCACCAATGATGTCGACAACGATGCGATTCGGATTGGACAGCGTAAAATCCGACACCCTGGATGCCGCATCAACGGCAATCACAAGATCGGCACCATCGATGCCGGGGACGAGTGAAACGCCGGTGACGCGCGACGCGGCCGGCGACATGAGGCGCGCGGTAGCGGTGTGGTGGTGGGCGGCGTATGGCTCCGGGCGCACTGCAACTCCGGTTGCCAGTGCCTGCACCAGGGCCACGGTAATCACCGCGGCCGTTGACTGAACGATCATCGCGTCCTCGCTGTGGTGGAATCGCTCGTCAGTGGCAGCGTTTCCTGCCGGCTGAATCCGAACTCGTCAATGGAAAAGATCACGGCTTTCTGTCGAATGCCGGACACACGAAGGCGACCGAGTGTCTGGCCGACGCGCACCCGGTACTGGGCCTGCGAGTTGAGGTCGCGCAGAATCGCGACCGAGTTGCGGCCGTTGGGATCGAAGGCCACGGCGGTGAGACGCAAATCGCTCACCAACGGGCGCAGTTCGCCCGTGCTCATGAGTGACTCGTACGGATCGCGGCGTCCTGACCCACGGTAGCTGAACACTTCGCGATCGATGCTGACCGACGCGGCCTTTGCTTCGCCGCGCTTCACGAGCGTCGCGGAGTCTGGCGCCGTTGCCAAACGCACGGCCGGCTTGGCCGTAGTGGCCTGCGCGGACAGCATCAGCGGCGCTGCGAGACTGGCCACAGCAACGGCCAACGCAGCGCGCGAGAGAATGCGAACGAGGCGAATCATTATTTGGTCTCCGCGCGAGCGCTGGCGACTTGTGTGCGCGCCGCCGCCGGCGTGGTGCGCTCCACATACGTTTGCAGAGTGACCGAGGCTTCGAGCCCGGTTCGATTGGCATTGCGCGCGGTACGCGTGTTGGTCATCGCGCGACGACTACCGGTCACGTTGGACGGTGTCAGTGCGAAGTGCACCGGGGCGACAATGCGCGGCAACGTTCCCACGTTGGCGAGGAAGCTGCCGATTTCGTGATAGCCACCAATGATGGTGACCTTGTAGCGATGTGTTTCGAACTTCTCGCCAACGATCACGGGTTCCGGTGTGAAAGTGCCCACGTCGAGACCGGCGCGACGCGCCGCCGTGCTCACTTCTTCGAGCAGTGCGGGCACTTCATTGCTGGTGGGGACGAGTCGGCGCATGGCCGTGAGCGCCGCACGCTGTTCCGCGGCCGCTTCACGCAGTTCGTCCACGCTCCCACGCGCGAACTCTTTCTGCGCGAGGCGATTGGACGCTTCGAGTGACTCGACGCGCTCGGCATCAAGCGCCAGCTGCGCGCTCGTTGCCGAGTAGGGATAGAGATAGTAGACCACCGTCAGCGCCACGGCGATGATGCCAATGACAAGCTTGATTTGGTCGCGTTGGGTTTGCGGAAACTGGGGCATGATGTGTGACCTCGATCAGCGAACAGGGACGACGAGCGGCTCGGTCTGCAGCATTTCCTGCGGCGGGACCTCGTACTCGGCGTTGAGCTGGAACTCCGTGATATCCTTTCCATCGACCACAACGATTTCTGATCGCACGAGCATGACGTTCTTCACGAACGGCGAGCTCTCGAGGTCTTTCATGAACGTGGTGAGCGCCTGCATATCGACGGTCTGCCCCACGATCTTGAACTCCACCGGTTGATGCACGACAATGGAGTCCGGTTCTGCGGGCGCGTCCTTGGCGTCCGCGGCTTTGGCGGCGGCCGCTGAGCGCGCTGCGGCTCTGCCAGCCGGC
>JBGTOG010000221.1:0-31164 GCA_041742675.1 Gemmatimonadaceae bacterium
TGGCGCCGCAGGCAATCAGCAGGGCGCCTCTCCGATTGCCGGAGCGTCGGGCCGACCGTCCAACGCGGCTGGACCGTCCGAGTACACGATGATGGTCAAGGCAGCGACACCGCCCCCGCCCGCCCCCGCCAAGCCAGCCAAACCTGCCGCCGCGCCGGCCTCACCCGCTCGTCGGATTCCCTTGGGGCTGATCATCGGACTGAACGTTGTGGTCGTACTCGCAATCGCACTGATTCTGTACTTTGTCTTGCGCCCCGCACCCGCACCGAATGATCCGGCGGCCAATACGCCTCAAACAACAGAACCGCCTTCCAGTGGCGACTCCACCCAGTAACGTTCGCGGATAGTTTACCGCAGAACGATCACCAACTCAAACTTCGCCTGCGCCAGATCCGCCGGAACATACACGGCCAGATTTCGCGCCCGCTCCACCGCTTCCCAGGCGGATCCATCCCGACGAAGCTCGAAGTACTGGTGATCCAGCTTCACCGGCACGGCGCCCGGCGGTTGGGGCATGTGCGTCAGCGCCAGTCCCGGAAGGGCTTGCCTGATCAGCGTATCCACCACGTCGGCGGATCCCACCTTGCACCCGCTGAGCACCTTGCTCACGAGGTCAGCCTGGCGAAGCGGTCCACTTACCGCCAGGAACCACTGCGGCGCGGTCAACCAGCTCCCCTGTTCGATCGCCACCGCATGAAGGGTCGGCCGCACCGGGCGCAGCGGCAACGACACGACAATGTCTGGCACAGCCGTGTCGAGCAACGCCAGCAGTCGTGCCTCCAAGGCGCTGAAACAATCGCCCAGCCGCAAATGATCGTAGGCCGGTAGCGTACGAACCGACTGGTCGGGCTGGAATGTGGTCAGCGCGCCAGTCAGTGCCAGCATCGCTTCCCAGAGCGCGCTCGGATGGCCGCGACGCACTTCGGCGAGGTGCCGAAGCGTGCCCTCATGCGTATTTAACGTATACAGCAGCCAGAATCCGGCGATGTCAGCAACTGAGAAATCCGCCAGTCCCTGATTGCGCTGCCGACGGCCGCCAGCGAGGGTACCGCTCTTCGCCGACACCACCTCGACCAGTCGGCGCGCCAGCGAGCGCAGATAGTCGCTCGCCGTGAGGTCGAGAAGCGGCGGCACGAACGAATGGTCCAGCGAGACCGCGCCCGCATCGGTCCTGAGCAAACGCGCCACCGGCATGGTGGTGTAGCCTTCCGTCGATTCGCCCTCGACCAGGAGGCGAAGATTGCTGCGCGCCACCTGAATCGGACGTTCCGCCAACCCCGACGTTTCATCGCGCTGCAGCAGTTCATCCGTGCGCCAGCGTGTGGGCAGGGCCGTCGAGATGGGCGCGACGTTGCGCCCGTCCGGCCGGTATTCGGGCACGCCGAGCAGGACCTGCATGACCCGCTGATCAGGGCGCCACAGTTCGGCGATGGTTCGCGGCGGTGGCGACGGATCGCCGCGCGGCGCGTCGAAGAGCAGGCCATCGGGAAAACGCCCCGTGGCGGTCGACACCACCAGGGTGCCGCCGGCGAGTGCTTCGCGGTCAAACGCGAGCTGCGCAAAACCCCATGGGCAGAACGCGAGCGCGCCGACCTGCAGCGCCAGCGCATCGTCGTGGTAACGGTCCTGCGCCTGCAGATGCTGCGGCGCAAGCAGAACACCTTTGGTCCAGAGGACGGGAGAGAGCTGACGCATGGTGCATAACGTAGGCACCGGACGTCCGGGCGCCAGTCGCGCCGCACGAACCGGTGCGCTGTTTCTCCTTCGTGACGCACTGAGCAGAAAAATGGCGGCCCGCGACCCTGATGTTCGCTTGACATTTTGGTCGCGAGGCGGGAGTGTTGGCGATCGTCGGAAGACCTCAGGTTCGGCTCGGTGCCTAATTGAGCCGATCCTGTCGGTGGCTCCGAGCGCTTCAGTCCCTGTCCCACCGACGGATCCGAGCTGTTGACGGTATCGCGTGAGCTGGTCCCGCACGGCAGTCGGCCTTTCCGTTATCCCTCCCTCCGCTCCACAGGAGACCTCGCATGTCCGGCAGCACGCAAAAGAAACTCGAGCGCGTCCGGCCACCCCGCATCAGCATCTCGTACGAGGTGGAGACCGGTGGGGCCATTGAAATGAAGGAACTCCCGTTCTTGATGGGAGTCATGGGTGACTTCACCGGGCAGCCCACCGAACCGCTCGCGCGACTCAAAGATCGCAAGTTCGTAGAAGTCACACCTGACAACTTCGATGAAGTGCTCGCCAGCATGAAGCCGCATCTCGGCTTTACGGTGGAGAACAAGCTCAGCGAAGACTCCGATGCGCCAAAGCTTGGCATCGATCTGCACTTCCGCAGCATGGACGACTTCTCGCCGGACGCCGTGGCCCAGCAGGTGAAGCCACTACGCGAGCTGCTTGAACTGCGCACCGAGCTGGCCAACTTGCGCGCCAACTTGCAGACCAACGACAAGCTCGACGAAGTCCTGCAGGATACGCTCGGCGACAGCGACAAGATGTCCAAGCTGCGGTCGGAACTTGGCCTCGATGGAGGCGACAGCAATGGCTGAGCAGAAAGCGGCGGCCGCTGCCGCAACAACCGAAACGACCGATCTCTCGCTGCTGGATCAGATCGTGCAGGATGGTCGACTCGGCCGCGATGACGACACGAAGTCGCGCGGAAAAGACATGCTCAAGCGCTTCGTTTCCGAAGTACTCGAAGGCTCGATCACGGTGGCGCGCGACACCGAATCGATGATCAACGCGCGTATCGCGCAGATTGACCATCTGCTGTCGCTGCAGCTGAACGAGATCCTGCACCACCCGGAATTTCAGCGCCTCGAGGCCAGTTGGCGGGGCCTCAAGTATCTGCTCAGCCAGAGCGAGACGGGCACGATGCTCAAGGTGAAGGTGCTGAACGTGTCCAAGAAAGAGTTGCTGCGCGATCTGCAGCGCGCGCCGGAGTTTGACCAGAGCGCGTTGTTCAAAAAGGTGTACGAAGAAGAATACGGAGTCTTTGGTGGTACGCCGTTCGGTGCAATGGTCGGCGACTACTACTTCGACAAGAGCGGCCAGGATATGGAGCTGCTCGAGAAGATTTCCAACGTGGCCGCAGCGGCCCACGCGCCGTTCCTGTCGGCCGCGTCGAACACGATGTTCAATCTGGACAGCTTCACGGAACTCGACACGCCGCGTGATCTCGCGAAGATCTTCGACAGTACCGAGTACGCGAAGTGGAAGTCCTTCCGCTCGACCGAAGATTCGCGGTACGTCGCGCTCACGGCGCCGCGTGTGCTCATGCGCGAACCCTACGGCAGCGCCACGGTGCCGGTTGAAGCGTTCAACTACGAGGAGCGTGTCGACGGTTCCGTGCACGAAAACTACCTGTGGGGTAACGCAGCCTACGCGATGGCGGCGAACGTCAACAAGGCGTTTGCGTTGTACGGCTGGTGCGCGAGCATCCGCGGCGTCGAAAGCGGTGGTCTGGTGGAAGGGTTGCCTGTGCACAACTTCCGCACGGACGCCGGCGAACTGGTGATGAAGTGCCCGACCGAAGTTCAAATCACGGATCGCCGCGAAAAGGAGCTGGCCGATCTTGGGTTTGCTCCGCTCGTGCACCAGAAGGGCACACCAAACGCGGCGTTCTTCAGTGTGCAGTCGTGTCAGCGGCCGAAGGTCTACGACACGCCGCAGGCCACCGCCAGCGCGAGACTGTCGGCGCAGTTGCCGTACATCTTCGCTACTTCGCGCTTCGCGCATTACCTCAAGGTGATGATGCGCGACAAGATTGGCGGCTACACATCACGCGGGCAAACAGAAGCGTTCCTGAATCGATGGATTCAGAACTACGTGGCCGTTGAGGACGCGCCGGCATCAATCAAAGCGAAGAAGCCGTTATCTGAAGCACGCATCGATGTGGCAGAAGTTCCCGGCAAACCCGGCGTATACCGTGCGGTGGCGTTCCTCAAGCCGCACTTCCAACTCGACGAGCTCGCGATCTCCATGCGACTGGTCGCCGAGTTGCCACCGCCGGCGAAGTAAACCCGCGCACCCGCTCTTGCCGGTCCCCCCCCTCGGGACCGGCCGCAGGTCCCACCCCTCACGATACCAGGAGAATAGCGATGGCGTTCGATGCCTTCCTCAAAATCGACAAGATCGACGGTGAGTCCACGGAGAAGGGTTTTGAGAAGTGGATGGAGATTCAGAGCTTCAGCCTGGGTGGCAGCAACCCGACCACGGTAGGCCCGGGCTCGCAAGGCTTGAGCGGCGGTCGGGTCTCAATCAGCGACCTGACGTTCTTCAAGAATACGGACAAGGGCTCCTGCAAACTGTTCATGCACTGCTGTACGGGTGAACACTTCGGCGAGGTCACACTTTCGCTGAAGAAAGCCACGGGAGAGGGCGGACAGGATGTGTTCCTGATGTACAAGCTCGAGGACGTCATGGTGAGCAGCATTCAGTGGTCCGGAAGCTCTGGCGGTTCCATCACGCCTGGCGAGTCTGTGTCGCTCACATTTGCCAAGGTTACCATCGAGTACAAGACGCAGGATCCGAAGTCTGGCAAGCTCGCCACCGCCGGGCAGGCGAGCTGGGATGTGACCAAGACCGCGTCATAACTTTCTCGTCGTCCCCATGCCTACCGCCCAGCAACTTTATAGCGCCGGGCAGCTGGACGCCGCGATTGCACAGCTGGGCGTCGAACTCCGAGAACATCCGGACGACGCCCAGCGACGCATTTTCCTCTTCGAGCTGTTGGCCTTCGCCGGTCAGTATGATCGCGCGGTGAAGCAGCTCGACGTGCTGGCTGGCAAAGGCACGCAGACGGAAGCCGGCACCCTGCTGTACCGCGCCGCCATCGACGCGGAACGTGTGCGCGAGCACATGTTCGACTCTGGCGACTATCCCGCCGGCTCGGTGCCCAGCCCGGTATCCGGAACACTCAACGGTACGCCGTTTTCGTCCATCGAAGACGCGGATCCGCGTCTCGGCGCGCGACTTGAAGTCATGGCCGGCGGACGGTATCTCTGGCTGCCGTTTGCTCACCTCGCCACGATGCGTATCGATCCGCCCACGCGGCTCCGCGACTTGCATTGGGCACCCGCGCGCATTGCTACCGGTCCGTCCGTGCGCGACATGGAACTCGGTGAGGTCTTGTTGCCTGCACTGACACCGTCGGCACATCGCGCTGACGACGATGCACTCCGACTCGGACGTATGACCGCGTTCGATCGTGACGAACACGATCGTGACATCCCGGTTGGACTGAAACTGCTCCTCGTCGATGGCGAGGAAATCCCACTGCTCGAGGTGCGTGATCTGGTGGTGCACACCACGGCACCAGACCGCGAATAACTCATCGCTGGTCCGTTCCGCGTTCACGACGTTCGAGCGCGACCGACCCGCACCACCTGCTTCTGACGCTCGCTCCCCGCTGCTATCGCTCATGCCCGCCAACGCCGAGTTGCTCGCCCGGCTGCTGACGCCCGTTTCGGCCGACGCACCCTCCGGCACTGATCTGCGCTACGACCCACGCTATGCCGTGGTCAAGGAAGCGCGCCGCGAAGATCCCGACTTGCCACCCGGTGAACTGGACGGCCCGCGCAAGCTCGCGGACTGGAATCAGACGGTGCTGCTCTCGATCGAGCTGCTGGAAAGGGAAACGAAGGATTTACAGCTGGCCGCTTGGCTCACAGAGGCCTTGCTGCGCAGAGATGGGTTCGGCGGATTGATCACGGGCCTGCAATATCTCGAACGCCTGCTGAGTGATTATTGGGACACGGTAATCCCGCTGGTTGAAGACGACGATGTTGAAGTGCGCTCCGGCCCGTTGGAATGGGTTGGCTCGCGCCTCGATTTCGCGGTTCGGCAGGCTCCCATTGCCGGTGGCGGCATCAGCACGCTCGACTATGTCGTCTCGCGTGGTATTCCCACCAGCGAAGAAGCCGACGCCAACGCCGACAAGCAGAAGCTGCGCGCCGAGGCCATTGAAACGGGCAAGCGCACGCCGGAAGAAGTTGACCTCGCCGTAGAGGGAGCGCACAAGCCCTTCTACAAGGCGCTGTTGGCAGACATGGATGTCGCCATCGAGGCGGTTGCCTCACTGGAGAAGGTCAGCGACGACCGCTTCGGCCGCGAAGCACCTGGCTTTACCGCGCTGCGCAAAGCGCTGCACGAAGCACGGCAGGTGGCGGGTGGCATTCTGGCGCGCAAGCTGGAGCTCGATCCGGATCCGATAGATGAAGAGGCGCTCGACAGCGAGCCGGGCAGCGAGGTCGGCGCCGACGGCACCATCTCCAGCGAAGTCACTTCAGCGCGCGATGCGGCGGCACGCATTGCGGCCGCGGCGCGGTACCTGCGAAACGAAGATCCCACCAACCCGGCGCCGTATCTGCTGCTGCGCGGCTATCGCTGGGGCGAGCTGCGCGCGACGCCTGGTGAGCTCGACGCGCGGTTGCTCGAAGCGCCAGCCACCGCCATTCGCTCCCGACTCAAGGGATTGCTGCTGGATGCGCGCTGGCAGGAGTTACTGGAGCAGGGCGAGGTGCTCATGGCCCAACCGCAGGCCCGCGGATGGCTCGACCTGCAACGCTACACACTCACTGCTTGCGCCAACCTTGGCGACGCGTACGATGGCATCGCCGCTGTGGTGCGCAGTGAACTGCGTGCACTACTCACGGCGCTTCCGCAGCTTCCGCACATGACGCTCATGGACGACACCCCAACGAGCAACGGCGAAACACGCGAGTGGCTGACGGCTGAAGGCCTCACGCCCGCAACAGACCCCGACGCGTCGACCGACAATGCCTCCCCTGCCTCGGCTGACGGCGAGTCCTCGAGCGACACACCGGACGACGACGGCACCGAAGCGCTCGACGAAGCACTGGCCGAAGATGACGCGACCGCCAGCAATGGCGGCTTCTCCAAAGCGCCAGTGCGCCGCACGATGTCGCGCGGCGGGCATGCCGGACGTGATCCCTTTAGTCTGGCTCGCAACGAGCTCGCACTCGGTCGCCCCAACCGCGCCATCGAACTCATGGTGGCGCAGCACGCGCGCGAGCGGTCACCGCGCGGTCGCTTCGTCCGGCAGACGCAAGTCGCGTTTCTCATGGTTGAGGCCGGACTCGAACATGTCGCTCGTCCAATGCTTGAACGCCTCGTGCAGATCATTGACGAACGATCGCTGGAAGACTGGGAATCGGGTCCACTTGTGGCGCAGCCGATGTCCTTGCTGTGCCGCATTTACGATTCGCTGGAGATCAAGGAGGATGAACGCGAAGAGCTGTATCTGCGCGTCTGTCGCCTCGACCCGATGCAGGCCCTCACCCTCAAGCGCGGCTGACGGCGAGCGGCATGGCGCGCACTGAACTCGATCGCGCTGTTCAACCATCACTTGTTGACCGGTTGACTGATGCCGCGCCGCGCGAGCGCCTGGACCCGGTGCCCACGCGCGACGGATCGGAGCGCGCATATCGCTCGTCGGTGCAACGGGACATTGAATGGCTGCTCAACTCCCGGCGCACGATGTGGCCGGCCCCGCCGGGACTCGATGAGGTCCGCCGCTCCGTTTATGAGTACGGACTCGTCGACACCACGGCCTTGTACGTGGGCTTTGCGCAAGGCCGAAGCAAGCTGCGCGAAGCCATCGAGGACACCATCGCACGCTTCGAGCCGCGACTCTTCGATGTGCGCGTGCGTCTCATCGATGCCGACCAGAAATCCGCACCGCAACTGCGCTTTGTGATCGAGGCATTGCTGCATATGGACCCGAATCCGGAACAGGTCGTGTTTGATACGGTGTTCGATACCGCCAACGGCTCCTATGCCGTGGGTGAAAGCGCAGGAACCGCGTAATGGGAGCTGGTCGTGCAGGATGATCTGCTGCAATACTACGAGCGGGAGCTCACGTACCTGCGTCGGCTGGGTGCGCAGTTCGCGGAACGCTATCCGAAGATCGCGTCGCGCCTCCAGCTCGAGCCGGCCAAGTGTGAAGATCCGCACGTGGAGCGACTGCTCGAAGGGTTCGCGTTTCTGGCTGCGCGTGTCCACCATCGCATCGACGACGATATCCCCGAGCTGTCAGAGGCTTTTCTGGAGGTGCTGTACCCGCAACACGTACGACCCGTGCCTGCGGTCTCCATCGCCGAACTGCAGCTCGATCCGCTGCAGGGCGCCATTCCGACGGGCTTCGCGGTTGCCCGCGGCAGCGAGCTGCGCACACCACCCGTACAAGGCGTCCCGTGCCTGTTCCGCACGACCTACGACACCACGCTGTGGCCCATCAGCATCACCAACGTCAGATGGACGGCGAGTGATGGCGCAAGCGGTCCTCGCTACGGCGATGCGGTTGGGGCGATTCGCATGGATGTGCGCGCGTTCGAAGGGCTGCGGCTGGAAGAGGTGGTGCTGGACCGTGTCCGCCTGCACCTGAGTGGTGATGCCGTCATCAGCGACACGCTCTACGAACTGCTGCTGAACAACTGCTTGCGCGTCGTGGTGCGCGATCCCGACCAGCCGTCACGCGCGCCAGTGGAGTTGCCGATCAAGGCGATCGAAGCCGTTGGGTTTGATGAGAACCAGACGTTGCTCCCATATCCAGGTCGCACATTTGTCGGACATCGGTTGTTGCAAGAGCTCTTTATCTTCCCGCAAAAGTTCGCATTCGTCGATGTGATCGGACTCGGCGACGCGATGCGCACCCTGGGCGCCGGCAGTCGCGCCGAAATTTCGTTTCTCGTGTCGGCTTTCGATCGCAGCGAACGTAAACAGATGCTCGAAACCGGACTCTCGGCCACCTCGATCCGGCTGGGATGCACACCGGTGGTGAATCTGTTTACGCAAAGTGCCGAACCGATTCTGCTCACGGAACGCACCTACGAATATCCGGTGATCGCTGAAGCGCGACGCCGACTCGAAGTCAACGTGTGGGCGATTGATCGTGTGGCGCTGATCAAACCCAACGCCGAGCGACCGCTGCCCATGTCGCCCCTGTATGGGTTCAGGCACGGTGGTTCACGCGGCAACGGGCAACTCTTCTGGCATGCGGTGCGCCGTCCGAGTTCCTGGCGCACTGATGGTGGCACCGATGTGTTTCTCAGTTTTGCTGATCTCTCGGGCAACCTGCGTGTACCGGACGCCGAAGTCGTCTCGCCCACCGTGATTTGCAGCAACGGTGATATTCCCAGTCGGTTGGCATTCGGCAGTGATGAACGGTCGGACTTCGAACTGACCTCTGGCGGTCCGGTGGCGCGCATTGCCTGTCTGGTACGACCCACGCCACAGGTGCAGCCGGCTCTCGGAAAACCGCTGTTGTGGCGCCTGATCTCCGCCATGTCGCTCAATCATTTTTCCCTGGTGGACGAGGGTGTTGCCGCGCTGCGTGAGCTGCTCGCGCTGCACAACACCGGGAACTCTCTCTCCGGCGAGCGACAGATTGATGGCATCGTGAGCGTGCGCAGCGTACCCGCCTTTGCGCGAGTGGCGTCGGCGCACGGCGTGGCGTTCGCACACGGTCGCAAGGTGGAACTGGAGTTTGATGAAGAGCAGTTTCCGAGCGGCGGCTTGTTCATGTTCGCCAGTGTGCTCGAGCGTTTCCTCGCGCTGTATGCGTCCATGAACAGCTTCACGCAGCTCAGTGTGCGATCGCAGCAGCGACGTCGTCCCCTGCGCGAGTGGGCGCCGCGCGCCGGCTGGAGAACACTGGTGTGACCGGACCGCGCGAGGCGTTGCAAGACGAGTCAACTGGCGATCCCGCGCTCGTGAGTGAAAGTGACGCGGCCGCGCGCCGCGCCATGCAGCAGCTGCTCGCAACACGGCCACGCGGGTTTGCGTTCTTTCGCGCCGTGCATGTGCTCTCGCGCCTGTATCCGAAGCGAAATCCCATTGGTGGGTGGCACGATCCCGCCACCGAAGTCACGCGGTTCACCGTCCCGCCTTCGTTGGGATTTCCGCCCACTGAAATCACGACGCTCGACCTGCAGGAACTCGAGGCCGATCGGCCGGCTCGCATGGGGGTCGCGTTTTTCGGGCTGACGGGGCCGCAAGGCGTGCTACCGCACGCGTACACACAGCACGTGGCCGACCGGATGCGGGCGCGCGACACGGCGATGCGGGACTTTCTTGATCTCTTCCATCACCGACTCATCTCGCTGTTCTACCGTGCGTGGGCGCGACATCGATTTGTTGAGTCCACTGAGGCCGGTCGTCCCGATCGCCTGCGTGATCACCTGCTTGATCTCATCGGCTTTGGGACGCGACAGCTGCAGGATCGCACTGCGATCCGTGATGACGCACTCGCCTACTACGCGGGGCTCTTTGCCGCACGTCCGCGAAGCGCCGCCGGACTTGCGCAGCTGGTTGCGGATTATTTCGACGTGCGCGCCGCGGTGGAGCAGTTCGTTGGTGCCTGGCGTACACTCTCCAGCAGCGGGCGCTTCGCCGTCGGCGCCGACGATGACGATGGCCGCCTTGGATTTGGCGTGGTGGGGGACGCGGTCTGGGACCCACAGGCCCGTGTCCGGCTGCGACTGGGACCGCTCACACGCCGTCAGTTTGATGAGTTTCTGCCAGGCGGAGGCGCTCACGAAGCGCTTGTGGCACTGGCCCGACTCTACGCCGATGAGCAGCTTGGGGTGGAGGCCCAGCTTGTACTCGCACGCCACGAAGTCCCGGGTGTGCATCTCGGCGCCGCTGACATCCCGACGTTGGGCCGTGGCACCTGGCTGAGCGTCAAACCCATGCAACGTGATCCTGATGAAACAACGCTGATTCTGTGCTGACAACACCTCCTCACTTCCTTACGCCTTACTCAGTGGAGTCTCCATGTCGGTGAACCTTCGCGGCTTGATCGGGAAGCTTAATCCTGCGACACGCGGTCACGTTGAAGCCGCCGCCGGATTGTGCCTTTCGCGCACACACTACGACGTCGAAGTCGAACACTTTCTCATCAAGGCGCTGGACAACGCTGACGGTGATCTGGCGGCGATTCTCAAGCACTATGGCGTGAATCGCTCGCGACTGGCCGATGATCTCGCCCGCGGTCTGGATCGCCTGAAGAGCGGCAACGCCCGCACGCCGAGTCTCAGCCCGCAACTGGTGAAAATGCTGCGGGAAGCGTGGGTACTCGGCTCGGTTGACTACGGTGCACCGCGCGTTCGTTCCGGCCATTGTCTGCTCGCGTTGCTCGCGAATGACGAGCTGGCACGCGTGGCCAACGACATCAGCGGAGAGTTGGGCAAAGTGCCGCTGGACGCATTGCGAAAGGATTTTGTCACCATTACCGCGCCGTCGTCGGAAGCTGCCGAGGAAGTGGCGGCCGATTCAGGCAGTGGAGAATCCGCAGCCGCTGCAGCCGCACCCGGCGCAAAGGCTGGCGGACGCACGCCCAATCTTGATCAGTACACCGTCGATCTCACAGAAAACGCGCGGCAGGGCAAGATCGACCCTGTGCTCGGCCGCGATTTCGAAGTGCGTCAAGTCGTCGACATTCTTACACGTCGTCGCCAGAACAATCCGATTCTTGTCGGCGAAGCAGGTGTCGGAAAAACTGCGGTCGTGGAAGGATTCGCCCGTCGCATCGCTGAGGGGGATGTGCCACCACCACTTCGCAATGTGTCACTGCGCTCCCTCGATCTGGCGATGCTGCAGGCTGGTGCGGGCGTCAAGGGCGAGTTCGAAAATCGACTCAAGGGATTGATCGCTGAAGTGAAAGCGTCGCCCACACCGATCATTCTGTTCATCGACGAAGCCCATACCATGATCGGTGCCGGTGGTGCGGCTGGACAGAACGACGCCGCCAATTTGCTCAAGCCCGCACTCGCACGCGGCGAACTTCGCACGGTCGCGGCAACCACGTGGAGTGAGTACAAGAAGTTCTTTGAAAAAGACCCGGCACTCTCTCGCCGCTTTCAGGTGGTCAAGGTGGATGAGCCCACCGAAGACGTGTGCCTGCTGATGCTGCGCGCTGTTGTGCCCGCACTTGAGAAGCATCACAAGGTGCGCATTCTCGACAATGGAGTGGATGCGGCCGTTCGGCTTTCACATCGCTACCTGCCCGACCGTCAGTTGCCGGACAAGGCCGTCAGCGTGCTGGATACGGCGTGTGCGCGTCTCGCGCTTGGTCAAAGCGCCACACCGGGACCGATCGAAGACTTGCGCCGTCAGATCAATGATCTTGATGTGCAGACGCGTGTGCTGAGTCGGGAACAGTCCGCCGGTGCGGACCATTCGGAACGACTTGGCAACATCGACACGGTGCGTACCAACACGCAGGCGCAGTTGGCCGTGTTGGAAGGCCGGTGGGAGAAGGAACGTGCACTCGTAGACGCCATCCGCGTGCTCCGCGATCAGCTCGAAGGCGCCGCTGATGCAGCCAACGCGGCTGGAGAGAACGCGTCTTCGGAAGCCGCCACGCCAGACGACACGGCACCTGATCTCGATGCACGGCGCGCTGAGCTCACGGCCAAGAACGACGAACTCGACACGCTGCAGGGAGAGACGCCACTCGTCCGCGTCTGTGTGGATGCATCGATTGTCGGTGAAGTCATCTCCGGATGGACCGGCATTCCCGTGGGCAAGATGCTGCGCGACGAGCTCGGCACCATGCTCAAGCTGGAGGAATATCTCGGTGGTCGTGTGATCGGACAGTCGCATGCACTGGAACAGCTGTCACGTCGCATTCGCACGTCAAAAGCCGGCATTGAAGATCCCAACAAACCCAAGGGCGTGTTCATGCTGGTGGGACCGTCTGGCGTGGGCAAGACGGAAACCGCGCTGACCCTCGCCGATTTGCTCTACGGCGGAGACCGCAATCTCATCACAATCAACATGTCGGAGTTTCAGGAGGCCCACACCGTCTCCACGCTCAAGGGGTCACCGCCAGGCTACGTGGGCTACGGCGAAGGTGGTGTACTCACCGAGGCCGTGCGCCGGCGTCCGTACAGTGTGGTACTGCTCGATGAAGTGGAGAAGGCGCACCCCGATGTGCTTGAGCTGTTCTTTCAGGTGTTCGACAAGGGTGTAATGGATGACGGTGAAGGGCGGCAGATCGATTTCAAGAACACAATCATTCTGCTTACGACCAACGCCGGCACCGAGACGATTATGAAGCTCACCGCGGATCCGGAAACGATGCCATATGCTGATGCACTGGCCAAAGCGCTCAAGCCGGAGCTCGATGGCGTCTTCAAGCCCGCGTTCCTCGGCCGCATGGTCATCATTCCGTACTATCCGGTGCGTGATGAAGCGCTCAAGCAGATCATCCGGCTCAAGCTCGGGCGTGTGGAACGGCGGCTGTATGACACGCATCGCGTCGTACTGCAGCATGATGAATCGTTGGTGGAGCAGATCGCGGCACGGTGCACGGAAGTGGAAAGTGGTGCGCGCAACGTTGACAACATTCTGACGAACACCCTGCTTCCGGAAGTGTCGACGTTATTGCTGGCCTCAATGGCTGATGGCCAGAAGCCCACGGCGTTGCGTGTTGTTGTGGGAGACAATGGGGAACTGAGCTACGAAGCGACGCTGGACGAGGTGGTGGGCGCCTGACGGTGGCCACCGTACACGGCAGCTCGCTGCACGCTGTTTCCCTGACTCCTGACCCTCGGATCCCGGAGCGCTGATGAGTACCTATACGCAGGATGGCCGACCGTTCCGGCTGGAAACGCCACTGGGCAAGGATGTGCTGCTGCTTGTGCGGTGGTACGGTGAAGAGCGCGTGTCGCAGCTGTATCAGTTCACGGTGGAGGCGTGGAGTCCCAATCCGGATATTGATGTCAAGAGTCTGCTGTTGCAGCCCGTCACGCTGCACATGGATTTACCAGACGGCGGGCAGCGCACCATTCGCGGAGTTGTCAAACGATTTGTCAATGCCGGTCGCACCGCGTGGGGCGAGCTCACTGCGTACCACCTCGATATCGTGCCGCCGCACTGGATGCTGACGATCGGCCGAACGTTCGAGATTTTTCAGGAACTGCCGGTGCCGGAAATTCTCGATGAAGTGCTCCAGGGGTTTGACGTCAAGAAAGAACTCAGCGACACGTACAACAAGCGGCAGTATTGTTTTCAGTATCGCGAGAGCAAATGGGATTTTGCCTCGCGCCTCATGGAGCAAGAGGGCATCTGGTACAAGTTTGATCACAGCGCGTCACCGCCGGCGCTGGTCATGGCCAGTTCAAACGCCACGGCGCGCCCGGAATGGGGCCTGACCAATGTGGTGGCCAGTCACGCCGACAATGTGGACGAACGGGTCCTCGATTCACACGTCGAACACGCGCCGTATGTAGGCAAGACACAAACGCGAACCTACAGCGAGTTTCTCATTCAGAAGAACCTGAAAGAAGAAGCCAATGCCGTGGGGGGCGGACAGCGGTTCAAGGCGCCGACTACACTTGTGGACTATGTGTTTGATCAGCAACTGGCGTCGCATCGGCAGGCGGTCACACCGGGTGGTAGTGATCAAAACGCCGATGTGCAGAAGATCTTCCCGGAAAACACCCGGAACGCGCGCATCCGGCAGGAAGCTGAGGAAACGCGCAGTCTGCGGTTGTTCGCGCACACCACGCACCGCGGACTGACGGCTGGCGCAAAAATCACCGTCACGCGGCATTCCACCAACTCGGTGAATGGCGCGTGGATGGTGTTGTCTGTGCACCACCGCGGTGACAATGGTGGCTATCTCGCCGGTGATGACGCGCAGGCGGACTACGAAAACGATATCGAGGCGTTGCCGCACGACGTACCGTACCGACCCATGCGTACCACACCCTGGCCGCGCGTGGCAGGCACTCACGTCGGCGTGGTTGTTGGACCGCCGGGCGAGGAGATCTATCCCGACAAGTATGGCCGCGTGCACGTCGCGTTCCGGTTCAACGACGACTACGAAGCCGACCTCGAGCACTCCTGCTGGGTGCGCATGGCACAGGTGTTTGCCGGTCCCATGTACGGCTCCGTCTTCCTGCCGCGCATCGGTCACGAGGTGTTGGTGGATTTCCTGGACGGCAATCCCGACAACCCGGTGATCGTGGGCCAGCTTTATAGCGACCACAACATGCCACCGTGGCCGCTGCCTGATAACAAGACACAGTCCGGCTTTCGAACACGATCAACACTCAAGGGCGGCAGCGACGAACACAACGAACTGCGCTTCGAGGACAAAAAGGGCGAGGAACAGATCTGGAAGCAGGCGCAAAAGGATCTGGATACCCTCGTGAAGAATGACGAAACGCGGGAAGTGCGGAACGACCGCACCACCACCATCGTGCGTCACGACACGCGCACCGTGAAAAAGGGTCAGGACACGCACACCATCGAGAAAGGCGATCAGACCAACACGGTCTCCGAAGGCAATCAGACCAACGAAGTCACCATTGGCAATCAGACGGTGACGATCGGTGGCAATCAGGACACCACGATCGGCGGAAATCAAACCACCCAGGTCGGCGGTGATCAGGAGACGGAAGTCGGCGGGCACGAATCAACCACGATCAGCGGGAATCAGTCGCTCGCGGTTGACGGCGATCAGGAGAGTAACATTCAGGGCAGCTGCAAGCTCACGGCCATGGGCGCGATCACCATCGAATCGATGCAAAGCATCGAACTCATAGTTGGCGGAAACAGCATCAAGGTGGATCAGTCTGGCATCACCATGAAGGGGATCATGCTGAAAGCCGAGGGAACGGCCATGACGCAGATCAAGGGAGCCATGGTGCAGGTTACCGGGGACGGAATGCTGATGCTGAAGGGTGGCGTCACCATGATCAACTGAGCGGGGGCGGACCATGACTGAACATCAGCCGGTTGGACTGACACCAGTACAGTGGGTGGCCACACGCGCGACGCTCCCGGAGGATCTCAAGCCCATGATTGACTCGGCGCGCGATCCGGGCGCTTTGGTAGGCGCGCTGCTCGCCGAAGGGAAAGGTGTCGAAGCAGTGCGTTGTGTCGCGGGCGCACTACCCGCGCGCGAGGGCGTGTGGTGGGCGTGGGTCTCGGCGCGACACACGGCGCGCCTCAAGTACGGCGACGGTCTGCCACCGCTGCTCAAGCTCGCGCTCGACAGCGTAGAAAAGTGGATCAATGCGCCCAGCGATGACACGCGGCGCGGTGCCTGGTCGGCCGGTGATGCTCTGGGCATCGATACGCCAACGGGTGCCGCAGCAGCGGCCATTTTTCTGAGCGGTGGCAGCATCGCACCAGCGGGTGTGCCGGAAACGCCGCCCCCCCCCGGTATTGCGGGGTCTCTGGTCAGCACGTCGGTGACACTGGCGGTGGCCACGGGCGCACCCGATGACCTGGCCAGCCTGTTTGACGCCTACGTGCGGCAGGGGCTGGCGGTCATTCAGGAGTTGGGTGGCTGGGATGTCGCCATTTCGCGCACCTGGGAAACACTGGACGCGCAGCAGCGCGAGCACGCCCGCGCCAGCGTACCGCCTGATGCGACCGGCGGCGGTACACCACCAGTCGGCGCGTCCAGCAGTACGGGAGCGGGGGGGGGAACTCCATGACCATGCCCGCAGCGCGTGTCACGGACATGCATGTCTGTCCCATGGCCTCACCGGCGACGCCACCGGTGCCGCATGTTGGCGGCCCGATCCTCGTGCCAGGCGGACCGACGGTGCTGATTGCCGCGCTGCCGGCGGCCACGGTCACAAGCACCTGTGTGTGCGTGGGCCCGCCCGATGTGATTGTGAAGGGTTCGATGACGGTTCTGATCTGCAAAAAACCCGCCGCGCGCATCGGCGATATGACCGCGCACGGCGGCAGCATCGTGATGGGCGCACCCACGGTACTCATTGGCGGATAGCACACGGGCCCGGATGCCACGCAGGCACCCGGACCCGTGTGGTCACGCCACGCGTCAGTTGGTGATCGTGTAGTTGAACGTCACATCGATATCGGTGTCTGCCGTGCACGAGGACGCCTGTGCCGGTTTGGCGGTATCGCCGTAGTGGCACAGCACCACACGCACCGTGCCGGTTGACGCCGCGGGCGCCGCCTGCCCGGCGAACCGCACGCCCACGGTCCGACCCGCACCATCGACATCGGTCGTATTCAAGGTCAGCCCGGTGCCCGTGATCAGGTAGAACACGCGATGTTCGTCGGCTTCTTCCTCAACTTCTTCCGTGATATCCTCCGGCGGATTCACCAGGCGATTCTCGAATTTCACGCGACCGGTAAACTCGGTACCAGCCGGCATGTTGAGGGCCCCCACCTGGGCGGTCGGTGGCAGCGGGCCCGCGCCATCCGGATCATCGATGTACGTCACAATCGGCGCGCCGCCACCCGTTGGCGTAAATGTCAGCGTGACGCGCGTGATCAGTTCCTGCTCTCCACCTGGCGCCGTCGTTGAGTCACCACAGGCAGACACAACCAGGGCAAGCATCCCAGCCGACACCCCACCGATCAGGCGTTGTACGTTTTTGTGCATCTTCATAGCTCCATGTAGTTACTGAGGGATTAATCGGACACGCGTGACGCCCTCTCGTCACGGTCCGCAGAAGTGACGCCAAGGTGCACCACAGTGCGCCGCGCGTCATGAACACCCGTTAGCCGATCGGCAGCCGCACGCGCACCACGACGTCCCGCCCGGCATCATCGACAAACAACCGATAGCGACTGAGATAGTCCCGATATCGCGTATCCAGCGCATTGGTCACGGAGACCGACACATCCAGCGGTCGTCCGAACCACGTCATCCCGGTGGAACCAAACTCCGCTTGCAACAGCGCATAGCCGTCCGTGGGCAGCGTGTAAATCGTGCCGGCAGGGACGCCGTCCTGTTGCCGCACCAGCACCGAACCCGCACCGACATGCCACGCCCCGAGTCCGGTTTGGCGGCCCACAATTCTGGCCTGCAACGACAGGCGGTCAGCTGGCATATCGTACAAAGGCTCCGCCGTCCGGTTGTTGCGGCCGCGCACCGCGTTGGCCGTTCCGTGCAACTCCAGCCACGAACGCGCTGTCCACGCACCGGCAAGTTCAACACCGCGCAGTCGCGCGTCCGCCTGCGCGTAGGTGAACGCCGGAAATGCACCGCGCAGCGTGAACACCGGTTCCCGCGGCTGCAGATAGATGAAGTTCGCTATGCCGTTCTGATACGCGGCCAGATCCAGCGACAGCGATGGACCGGCGTAGCGTACGCCCGCTTCCACACCCAGCGAGCGTTCCGCCACCAACGCGGCATCTCCCAGTTCGTATTGCGCCGTGCCATGGTGCACACCCTGCGCGTAGCGTTCGTTCACCGTGGGCGGTCGCCAGGCGCGCGCCAGCCGCAGCGACGCATTCCACGCGCTGCCCAATCGCAGCGCGGCGCCAAGCGAACCGGAGAATCCGCCCCACGTTTGCGTGCCCGCGGCACTGCGAATGCCCGCATCGTTGAACGGCAAGGTCGTCTGCGAAATCACATCGGCGCGTGCACCGCCCGTGACTGATATTCGACCGTCGCTCCATTCTTCCTGCGCGTAGATCGCACCCTGCCGCAAGTCAAAGCCTGGAATGAGAAACGCTTTACCCAGCGTCTGGTTGCCCTGCACCTGCGCGCTCGCGCCCACAGTGCCGTACAGCCCGTTCCACGTCGCGTGCTTGAAGCGCACATCCAGCGCGTTGGTGTACAACTTCAGATTGAACGCGGGCTCGTTGCGGAAGCGCAGCGGGCCATGCCCATCATATTCGCGGCGGTGGTTGTATTGCAGGCCGTACACCACCTCCACCTCGCCACCGTCATCGCGTGCGAACGTGGTGCGCCAGCGCGCCGTATTGTGCGCCACGCGCTGGTTCGGGTTGTCAATCGTATAGGAAAACGCCGAATCGCGCGGTGCGGTGGTCATCGCGCGCTGCAGGTCATCGAAGTTGCCGGCATGCGCCTGACGCAGTACGCCAAGCTCTGTGGCAAACCGGCTGAGCAACAGTTCGCTGGTTCCCCACCCTCGCTGCACACCAAATGTCGCGCTGCCATTGAGCTCACGAAATCCGGTATTCGACAGGAAGTAGTCCGGCGCAGCGCCGTTGCCGGCCACGCGCGTGGTCACACGCAGACGGTATCCGATGCGTCCAATCGCGGGCACGGAAAGCCCCCCCCCCTGCACGCCGATGGACAGCGCGCCTTGCCGACTATTGGAGAACGCGTTCATTGCGATTTCGCCGCGTAGCGACCCGGTGTCGGGCACGGCCGCGTGATCTACGCGCACGACGCCGCCCAGTGCATCACCGCCATACAGCACCGTCGCCGCGCCGCGCACCACGGTCACGGCGTCCGCGTCAAAGCTGTCCAGATTGGGCGCGTGTTCCGTGCCCCACTGCTGGTCTTCCTGTCGCAGCCCCGCGTTGAGCACGAGCACGCGCTGTGAGTTCAGCCCGCGAATCACTGGCTTGGCAATGCTTGGGCCAAACTGAATCACCGAGACACCCGGCAGATTCTTGATCGTTTCGCCCAATGTCTGCCCCCGCCGCGCCGCCAGCGCCGTGGCGTCCAGCGTGCTCATGGCAGCCACACGCTCGAGCGCATCGATCAGCGTGTCAGCCTGCACTTCCACGGCCTGCAGCTGCGTGCGGCTCTCGCGCAGACTTACCTTGAGCAACACATCATCGCGTGTCAGATCCACCACTCGCTCCACCGGCTGATATCCGATGATGCGCACGCGCAAGATCACGCGCTGCGCGGGCAGATCACGAAAATCAAAGCGACCGGCGTCGTCACTTCGCGTCAGGCGTGTTGCGGCGGGCCACACGGCCGCGATCTGCGCTCCCCGAACCGGCAGTCCGGTCGTCGAGTCCTCAAGCACCCCGTGCAGATGCCGCCCGCCTTGCGCCGCGAGATTTGTCGACAGCGCAGGCAGTGTCAGCAGTGCAGCCAGAAGAGGCAGCACCGCCCAAAGCCGCCCTCCAAGCAACGGAGGTCGCGCCGTTCGGCTGAAGAATCGTACGAGCAAACTGGGAGACTGAAGCGTCACGGGAAGGGGGTTGCGGCCGTTTGATAACGAACGACAGCTGCACGTGGTTAAGCGCGCCGACCGGCAGGCGCAGCGTGAATAGATAATGATAAGCCACCATCAACACCAGTGTTCCGCTGGCGCCCGCTAGCCGAGAGCGCCCGTGGGTGGCTATCGTGCACGAGCGATCGTCGTCCCCACGCCCCCGACCATGTTTCTCATTCTTCTTGTTGCAATGCTGGCCGCGTGCGCCATGGGAGGCGCGTGGTACGGCCGGCTGCAGGAGCGCGCCTGGTGGACGCGGCGGTTGATCGAACGCGGCATCAACCCCAGCACCCTGTACCCCCGTGGTGCCGGAATGCCGCAGCCGCTGGAACCGCTTGACCCGGACGCCGACGCCATGCGCGATACCATGGACGATATGGCGCGCGAGGTAGAGCGACTCGCTGAGGGTCAGCGGTTTCTCACGAAGGTGTTGACGGAACGGCGCATGAGCGGCCCGCCTCCCGCCGACAAGCCGCCGTCAGATCCGGATTCGCCCCCCTGAAGCGCGACGAGACGCGAATGCTCAGGGCGGCGGCGGCGGGGAGGCAGATGATGACAAGGCCGCCTGCACTCGCGCTACCGTGTCGGCGGGCTCCTCAACTTCCACGATGATCTCGTCGAACGCCGCGCCCGCCCGACACTGAATCACAATGGCGCGCTCAGGACGGCGTACCGACCAGAAGTCGGGACGAAAATCGCCCTGATAGAAAGTGCCTGCTGTGTACACCGTTGGAATGTGCGTACCCGGCACCCGGAGTCCGGGAAAAGCGCGCGTCGCCCGTTCCGGATCGTGCCGCACACTCTCGATATCGGCGAGCGGCACGCGCAGCTGCGAGCGCAGTGCCCAGAGTTTGTGCACGCCTTGCACTTCCACAACAACGCTCTCACCATCGATCGCGATTTCCACCATGCGCACGCTCCTCGCTATGTGAGTGAATCAATGGTGACCGCCGATTTCCCGCCCGCGTGGGCCCACAGCGCTCGCTCAACCTTTGCGGGTGTCCAGCCACCAGCCAGCTGTCTCGCTCGCGTACACAGCGCCTCGGCATAGCGCCGATAGTATCCCGGTGTGAAGGCCGGCGCACCAAGCGACGGCACCTGCGCGGCGACAATTTCATCAAGAAATGGGTAATACTGAGGCGCGTACGCCGCGAGCACTGCCGATGCCGTGGCTGGACCAACGCCAGCCAGCGTCGCGATCGTGCGAACGGGCTGCAGTGGATCTGGCACCAGGGTGAACCCGTCGGCGGTGACCTGCTCCACAACGTCCGACGAATTGCCTCGCACGAGCACCAGATTGCGCGCGCGCCAGACGCCTCGCGCCATCTTCCACTCGGTCACGCGAACCAATTCATCGTGCGTGAAATAGGCCGGCGAACGTAACGCCACCGATTCCGGCAACTGCGTGTGATACCAGCTGTCATGATCAACCAGCGACCCCACGCCTTGCGCCGCGATTACCGCGTTGTAACTCGCCAGCGCGTGCTGCCACTGCGACGTGTCCGAAGACGCCCAAAGCGAATCGCGCATCAGTTGTTAGCGTGCGGTAAAGCCGCGCAGTCTGTGCCACACCTGTTGCGGCGCCAAGACCACCCGACTCGCGGTCGCCAGCCCCGCGCTGCTCAGCCGCGCTACGGTCCAACGATTGCAGTTGTGCCACCACGAATACCATCCGTGCGCGGCGTAGAACTGGCCGGAATAGCCCGGCACCGGCGGAAACGCCGGCCCGCGGTGTCCGGCCGCATCCCGCACGATCCACTGCTCGACCGCCACCACAAGCTGTCGCCACTCGTGATACGACACGTCGCGTCGTACCACCGCACGCCATCCTCGCTCCGGGGTGGGCGGGCTGTCATGATGCGCCACATACGCCACCGACTGCGTCGGGAGCAGCAGTGACGCGAACAGAGACCAGGGCGCATACCGTGACTCCATGAAGAAGCGCCGGTCGCCCCAGGCGTACTCGACAAACATCGTGGCGGCTCCGGGGGGGGACATCGTGCCGTCTTCCCACGCCGATGTGGGCTGTTCAATCAGAATCGCCGTGTGGTAACCATAGTCCACGACGTATACCGCGTACCGACGCGCGCTATCCACCGCAGTAAGCGATGGAACGATCAAGGCGCTGGCATCTGATGGCTCGCCCTGAGGCCAAACCACTGGAACCACCGCGGCAGAAAGACTCAGCACCAGCACGCCCACCAAAGTGCGCCAGAGCCAACGGCGTCTGCGCGGCTGCCGCGACCGTGAATGGGAAGCCATACCTGAAATGTAGGGCGACGCGCATGCCCGCGTCGCAACGACAGAAAACGCATGTCACAAACGCATCCCCAGCGGCATCCAACTGGATGAGCAGACACGTGACCGGCTCAGAATCCTTTGCCGCACGCGTTGGGACGCACGATCACATACATCGTCCGGGAGTTCAGATGCCTCCGCACGTATTGCCACACAACCCTTGTCGCCGGCCGCGCCTGCGCGTCCTCGCGCTGTTGTGCCTGCTGGCACCAATAGGCTGCGATGCGAACGCACAGCGAGGTGCCAGTACGCGCGCCCTTCCTGAATGCGAATGGTGCGGCGCGCCAGAGGCACCGGCCGAACTCGCCAGCTCCGTGTCGCTACACGACGCACG
The DNA here is from genome assembly GCA_041742675.1 of Gemmatimonadaceae bacterium. Classification (GTDB taxonomy): domain Bacteria; phylum Gemmatimonadota; class Gemmatimonadetes; order Gemmatimonadales; family Gemmatimonadaceae; genus JAABRT01. The sequence continues at coordinate 22,579 of JBGTOG010000221.1, forward strand.
TGAACCAGGGCCGCCGCTCGTTGTCACCGGCGTCGTGTACTACAGCGACACCCGCACCCCGGCCGGCGATGTGCTGCTCTACGTGTATCACACCAACACGCACGGCGTGTATCCCCGCCAAAGCGAACAGCCGGGCAACGGGCAACGACACGGCGCGCTGCGCGGCTGGCTGCGCACCGATTCTCTGGGTCGCTATCGCATTTCCACCATCAAACCGGGATCGTACCAATCAGATGATGAACCGGCGCATATCCACATCACGGTGACCCCACCGGGCGGCACTGAAGACTGGATCGATGTCATCGTCTTTGACGATGATCCCCTCCTGACACCCGACGCGCGAGCGCGATTGCGTAATCGTGGCGGATCGGGAATCGTAGTGTTGACCAAAAGCGCAGACACGTTGCGCGCCACGCGAGACATCATGCTCAGTGTCGCGCCGCCCGCAGCCACCGAACGCCGTCGAGATACCCTGGCCATCGACCGTGAGCGCTCGCAACTCGCCTGGAGAGGCACCAAGTTCAGGGGACGCAGTGGCCACGAAGGAACCGTGGCGATTGCCTCGGGACAGCTGCACCGTTGCAACAATGCGATCTGCGGCGGCAGTTTTGCCATTGACATGACGCGCATCGAGGTCACCGACATTCCCGTTGATCAGCCGGTGCCCCGCGGGAATCTCACCCGTCATCTGCACAGCGATGACTTTTTTGCAACGGCGCGCTACCCCGAGGCACGCTTCGTGATCACCGCCGTGCGACCGGCGGGAACCAACGAGGGAGCCGAGTATGTGGTGACCGGCAACCTGTCCGTGCGTGATTCCACCCGGAGCATTCGCTTTCCTGCCTCCGCGAGTCCGTGTGGCGACGCCACTTGTGTCTCGGCTCGCTTTTCGCTGGACCGGCGCCAGTGGGGTATTACCTATCGCTTTGATCCGATCCGCAACGAAATCATCGACGACCTCATGGAAATCCGCCTGCAACTGGTCGTACCACACGTGATATCGGGAACAACCTGATGCATGCCTTCGGCGGTGCGGCCCATGCGTACAAGTAGCCAGCGCGTGAGCGCTGGCGAGTACGACGATGCTGAGCAGGGCCGCTCGCTGCTTCAGCGCGCACGAGCAGGTGATGCGAACGCGTTCGAATCACTGTATCATGCGTATGCGCCGCGCGTGTACGGACTGGCCGTGCGACTCTGTGGCGAACGCGCCGCCGCCGCCGAAATCACGCAGGATACGTTCGTGCTCGTGTGGCAGCGATTGCACACGTTTCGCGAACAAAGCGATATCGGCAGCTGGATTCATCGCATTGCCGTCAACTGCGCGCTCGAAACATTTCGCCGCGATGCGCGGCGGTCGAGCCGGGTGACACTCACCGATGCGCCGGAGCAGCTGGAGCACGCGACCCGCCCAGTGCTGCTCGATGACCGTATGGATTTGCAGCGTGCGCTCGCACAACTGTCACCGCTGGCGCGCACGGCCTTTGTGCTTCGGGAGATCGAAGGCTACTCGTACGCGGAACTCAGTGAATGGTTGTCATTGTCGGAGGTTGCGCTGCGTGCGAACGTATTCCGTGCGCGACACACCTTGGCCCGCTTGCTGGAGCGCTGAGCATGCTCATTCATCACCCCGCCGAGGATACCCTGCACCGGCTCGTCTATGGTGAGCAATTGCCCCAGGCGTCGGCCGTCGAGGCGCACGTCAGGCAGTGCACACCCTGCGCCGAGATTGTGCAGCGCTTTGAGCGTCTGCGACGGGAGACGGCGTCGCTGGATCGTGCTGCGGCACCTCCTCCTGAACTCTGGCAGCAGGTGCGCGATCGCACCGTTGGCGCGAACGCGTCACTCCGAGCCGCCACGAGCTCGTCCGAACGGTCCGTGCTGCAACGAGTTCGCTGGCCCCTCGCGCTCGCCGCCGGCGTACTCGTCACCGTCGTCTCAACGAACCGTGTGCTTCGCGAGCGCGGTACGCCCGATATGCGCACACCGGATACGAGGGTGGCCACGCCACAATCGGCGAGCGATCCAGGCATCGCCGTGCTCACCTTGGACACCGCCGGCGCCGGCGAGCCAACGCAACGTTTGCTGGCGCACGTGCGTGCCTCGGTGCCACAGCGCGACGTGTTCGTCTCCGCCGACACGGAGCGCGAAATCATGAGCCAGCTCGCGCTCTTCACCGACGCGGTGGCGCGCACACAACGCGCGCTCGACGCCGATCCCAACAATGTGCAACTCGAGTCCATGCTCGAGCGCGCGCGGCGACAGCATGCGGACTTCGTACGCAGCACGACCGCACTCTTCGAGGGCTTCTGAGCGTGCGCTGCGGGCCGTTCCGACTGACGGGTACCTGCCGGTGCCTCGTAGCACTGCTGCTGCTGGCGCCGGTAGCCGGCGACGCGCAGCAACCCTTCCATCGCGGACACGCGTTTGATCAGGACGGCGCCGTTCGCATCCTGGCCCTCGAGGGCTCCATCCGTGTGATCGGATGGGACCGGGATTCCGTCGACTTCCGGGGCACCATCGCCGATGGTCTGCGCCCCTTTGCGATGGGCAATCGCTCCGGCTACAAGATGAGCACCTACGAGGGGGTGGTGACCACCTCCGCGCCCTCGCATCTCACCGTCCGCGTGCCGACTGGCGCCCAGCTGTGGATCAAGACCACCAATGCCAAGGTCACGATCGAGGGACTGAACGGTGCACTTGATGTCTTCACGATCGGCGGCGCGATCGACATTACCGGTTCGGTAGACGCGCTGGTGGCCGAAACCCTGCGCGGTGCGCTCACCGTGCGCGGTCGCATGGGCTGGCTTCGGCTGCGCGCGGGCAGCGGTGCCGTGCAACTTCACGATCTGGTGGCCCGCGATCTCTCCGTGTCCACCGTCACCGGCAACATTTCCGGCGCCTGGCAGGCCGAACGCAGCCGCATGGAGTCGATGTCCGGAAACGTCGATCTCACCTTTCGCGGCATCGCAGGCGCCGCCGCCGAGATTGATACGCACCGTGGAACCGTAACCGTTCGCACCCCCTCGCCGCGTGATGTCGTCGTCCGCCTCTACTCGCAGCAGGGCGCAATCACCAACCGCTGGACTTCGAACCTGCCGCGTCCGCTCACACCTTCGGGCAATGAACTCGAGTTTGGTCAGGGTTTCGCGAAGTTGACTGTGAGAACGTTTGCTGGAGCGATCGTGCTCAGCGGGCAATAGAATCAACGGCAGCCGGATCTCACGGCACGACGTGGATTTGTGCGGGTGCAGCCGATACTCTGAGTAGGTTCCGTCCCACCCACGCGGCCATGGACCTCGCCGCGCCATGCCCATTTGTTCGCGCTCCCGTGCACCTGCCAAAAATTGCCGCGCGTCTTGCTCCGCTTCTCGTTGGCCTGCTGTGTCTCAGCACGCCGGCCGAGCTACTGCGCGCACAGGAACCGATCGACAGCAACGCCGAACGCGTGCTCATGCGGCGCATCGATTCACTCCAAAACACCCGCGAGGCTGGAGCGCGCGGCCGCGCCTGGCGACAGCTCGGCGAGCTTTACGACGCGGCAGATCACGGCGCTGATGCGACCAATGCGTTTCGAGCGTCGATCACCCACGCCACTGCCGCGAACGATTCGGTGACGATGGGTGCAGTGCACAACAACCTCGGGCTGCAGCACTGGGTCGCAAATCGATACGACAGCGCACTCGTCCACTTCAACAAAGCACGTGACATCCGCCGCGCACGCAACGACCGGGTCGCATTATCGCTTGTGTTGAACAGCCTCGGCGCCTCCTACTACCAACTGGGCTACTACGAGCCAGCGCTGGACGCCTTTACGCAGTCGCTTGAGATTCGACGGGAGGAACAGGACGAACGCGGCATCTCGGTTGTTCTCACCAACATCGGCAAGACGTATCACGACTGGCGGCAGTACGAGCGGGCGTTGCCGCTTATGCATGAAGCCATTGCCGTGGCCTACGAACAATCCGAACCGGTTGCCGCCGGCTACGCGCTCAACTCGCTGGCCATGCTGCATATCGAGATGGGCGACTATGCACTGGCGCGCGAAATGATCGACAGCTCAAGCGCCGTGTATCTCGCCTCGAACGACCTGATGATGCGCTCAGACTCGTCCAGTGGATGGTCGTTGAACGCACTGGCGCGTGCTCTCGTGTTGTTACGCGAAGGCAATGCGCCTGGTGCCGTGCCGTTGCTCGATTCGGTGCGGGAGGCCGGCGCACGCCGTCAAAGTGTGCGCGGACAAGCGCGGGCGCTGCTGTACCTTGGCGAAGCGTATGCGCGGCTCGGTCAGCGCACCAATGCGTTGAATGCACTGACGCGTTCGCTCGAGTTTTCCAGAAGTGTGTCGCAGCGTGTGCTCACCCTCGACGCACTTGCCCAGCTGGCCAACATCGAGGAGTCGTCGGGCAACACACGTGACGCCCTGCAGCTTTTGCGGGCGCACCAGGCACTGCGCGATACCATCTTTGACCAGTCCACGGCACAGCGCATCGCCGCCATGGAAGCCAACGTCGAGACGCAACGCGAACAGCGGGAAAATGCGAAGCTGCGCGCCGAACAGCAGGAACAGCTCGTGCGTCTCGCCCGCGGACGGCTGGCCATGGCACTTGGCGGCGTCATTCTCCTGCTCACCATTGCGCTGTCCGCGATGCTTGTCCACTTCAATCGCAAGGGGCGCGCCCGCGAACTCCTGCTCGCTCGCACCAACGACGAACTCAAGCACGCGAACGAAGATTTGCGCACCGCGCTCTCCGAAGTGCGTGCACTTTCCGGACTGATTCCCATTTGCGCGAAGTGCAAGAAAGTGCGCGACGACGAAGGCTTCTGGGAAGCAGTGGAGACGTATATCACCAGCCGCTCGGAGGCCGTGTTCAGTCACAGTATCTGCACGTCATGCGGACCCGAGCTCTATGGCGAGCATTGGCCCGATGACAATGTGCCCGAGCTCCGGAAACTGACGGATGGCGGGGAAATGCCCGAACCTGCGCGTGGCCCCTGATTTCGGCCAGACGACTCTATGCGATACGCACCTCGATCGCTACTGCACCCGCAACACAAAAAAGCCTTCGCCGCGACTCGTCATCACCACAATGCCGCTGGCGAAAAAGGGATAGTTGCTCCAGGAGCCACCGAAGCCCGGCATGTTGGCCAACTGTGGCGCGGTGTCGAAATACCCGTACGCGGACGGCAGCGCCGGGTTTGAGACATCCACCACGCGCAAACCGAACTGGTATGTCGACGCGTACATTCGTGTGCCGCGGATGTAGTGATTGTGATCGGTTGCGCTGTTGGGGCCGAGGTATTCTCCCACCAACACGGGATCCGATAGCTCCTGCACATCCCAGATCATGGTACGCGTTCCTGTCACCCCGAACTGCGATTCATCCAGTTCATCATTGAGCAGGAAGTAGCGATGGTCTTCGGTGAACCATCCTTGATGTGCGTAGGCGACTTGCGGATAACTCGCGCGCGCGATCGCCAGCGGCGCATCCTTGACGGTAACGTCAGCAATGCTCAGCGCGGTCTCGTTGCTGCCCACGCAGATCTCGCGCCCCTGATACGCCGCGTCCGGTCCGGCATAGATCACGCACTGCACATCGTGCGTGTAGCCCGTTGCCATTCGCCCCGTAAGCGGATCGGCAAAACACCCGGCAAACAGCGGTGATTTGGGCGACCGAATATCCACCATGTGCAACCCACCGCCGCACGTGGCGCCTCCTCCGCTGGCGCCCACGATATACGCGAAGCCCGTTGCTTCATTGATGGCAATATTGTGCGCGCTTCGAATTTGCGTGTACGTCGCATCAGCGCTGAAGGTGCGCGGTACGCCCTCGTGGGCGCGCAGTCTCGTCAAGTCAAACACCTGCATCCCATGCGGCCCCGCTGCGTCCGCGACGATGAAGGCGTGGTTGGCGTAGACCTTGACGTCGTGCCAGATGTTGGCCGTCGCGCCGGCGGTAATGGGCAGGAATCCCAGATATACCGGGTTTACCGGATCACTCACATCAACAAATGCGGTCCCATCACGCCGCATGACAATCGCGTATTCCTTTCCGGACGTCGGGTCGGTCCAGCCCCAGATATCGTTAAGATCGACGCCCGCACCGCCACCAAGTCCCGACACGGGAAGGAACGACAACAACTCCACACGCTCACAGGGAAACGATCCGGCGAAGCCGTTCACACACGGCACGACACCGCCGAGTACCGGCCCACCCACCGGCGAGGTCAATGACACGTTGATCGATACAGTCCCCGTCAACGTGCCAATCATCGCCGAGATCATCGCACTGCCCGGACGCGCTGCCACCACCACGCCCGATTGATTGACTGGCAATACCACAGCGTTGGAGGAACTCCAGCTCACGCTCGTCGCTGGTAGCGCCCGACCGTTGGCATCACGCGCCGTGGCGCTCAGTGTTGTACTCGCGCCGAGCACCGAGAACGTGGGAGTCGCAGAGGCGATGGTGACGGATGCTGGCACTTGCTCAACGCGCACAACCGCCAGGCCCGTCAGCGAACCGCTGGTGGCAACAATCGTGTCCACACCGTTGGCGATGGTTGTCACTACACCGCTATCGCTTACCTGCGTCGCTCCGGTACCGCGCCGACTCCACCGAATGGAATCACCCGCGAGCCGTTTGCCGTTGATATCGCGCACTTCAGCAGCCATCGATGCCTTCACGCCAATCGATGCAATCGACTGCTCCGCTGGAAACACCACGACCGCGTGCGGCGGGAGTGGAGGTTCTGCCGGATCGCTATCGCTGCACGCGCCGAGAGTCGCGGCCACCAGCATTACGGAAAACAGCGGGCGGGCGAGTGGAGTCGCGCGCGGCAGGGTCGCGAATCGGGAACGCAGCCCGTCCATCGGATTGAGTGACATACCAGCAAATCTGCACGCCTATGGTCGGCGGCGATACCGAGCGCGTCACCGCTCGGCTTCAGCTTACGGGCGGCCCACAGTGGTTGGCACACCCGGCGAGACACGGCATACCGGAGGACGGACCCGCGTAGGACTTGGGCGACACTCCGAGGTCGGAATGCCGCCGAGTGCCGGATGCGCCTTCTTGCTTTCCGGGACGTCTTCCACGATCACGCCATAGTTGCCGTTCCGGTCGTGGCACTGCGACCCAAGCGGTGCCGGCAGCACACCGCGAAGGATCTGGCCGGCTCGGGTGCCGCGCTCGAAAAAGCACGAGGCGTGCTTTCGTGTGGAGTCAGGCGGTGAGTACAAGCCGGACGTGGCGTCTTTGGCGACCACCACGCCCGTGCTGCCGCGACCGTCCGAGCAGGGGCTCCCAATTTCGAGAAGGGCCTCGGCACCACGCAGTCGATTCCGCTCGCCGGCTCGCGGACCTTCTTTGAGCTCGCAGATGGTCGCAGTGGCGATCTGCTGGGCCCCGGCATCGACGACTGGTACCGCCAACAGCAGCGCCCCCAATAGCGCGGCGCTGAACATTGCCAGCTGATGGTTCGCTGGCAGACTGGGTACGTTGGCTGAACAAAGTGGTGTCATGACAGGCTCCCGTCGGGCAAGAGGTCAACGTGAGTTACACGCGGCCCCGACGCAAGTTTCGCCCAAACGCCCCGCCTGTCAACTAGCGCGCCAGAACGATGGTATACGTCGCGCCGCCCACGCTCTGATTGGTCACCGAAAGCGTGTTGTTGGCAAATGTCCAATTGAGATCCCGCACAAATGTGTCTGCAGACTGCTCAAATTTGACGCCACTTCCGTTGCGTGTTGCCGTTCCAGCCATGCTCACCTGCGTCGCCACTGTGCCAGTAACAACGGCTGGAAGCGACAGCGTGCCCGCCGTTGTGTTGGCACCATTGATGGACAGCACCAGACCGCCACCCTGCGCCAGGATATCAATCTCTGCGAGTCCAGTCGGCGTCGCGCGGAATGTCGTCGCCGTGTAGGCGCCAGCGATTGGATCCGGATTGATCACACCATCGTCACCGCACGCAGAGAGTGTGCTCGCTACGAGCGCGACCGCAAGCATGGTTCGCGCTGAGGATCGGGTTGACGAACGGAGTAGTGAGCTGAGTGTCTGCATGAGAATCTGGGTTGGTAAGTGAGATTCGTTCGAATGCGGTGGCGATAGCCGACGCGGCAACAATCGAACGACGGATTCGTCGCACCCTACCCCCGGTATGTCACCGTGTGCCGTTGTGTGAGCCGGCGCACAGGTGCACTTGATTGCGCTAACTGCGGCGATTGCAGCGTCGCTGCGTCAACGATCGGCTTGCCGATCTAGAACGTGATTTCCCGAAGCATCCGCTGGCCCGTCCGCCCATTGTATATTCACGAGGCGTCACGGCAGCACGCCTTTCATCCACTCTGTCATCCACGTCTCCATGATCACACTGCGCGACAAAGCATCCGGCGTCCAGATTGGCACGCTGAGCGAAGAAGAGCTGGCGGCGCTTATCGCGTCCCTCGAGGAAGAGTCGCGAACGGACCAGGACTACTACATCAGCCACGCCACGATTGATCTGTTGGAGACGGACGGCGCACCCGCGTCGCTGACCGACATGCTGCGCAATGCCATGACGGGGCGCGATGGTATGGATATCATCTGGTCG
>JBGTOG010000236.1:0-2209 GCA_041742675.1 Gemmatimonadaceae bacterium
GCGCCACTGCTGCTCACCGCGCAACAATCGGCGGCCCCGCTTCCGCAACCCTCCGCCGCCGCGCGCGCCAGTGTACAGGCGGGCATCGTGGTGCGTCCCGACACGGTGACCGTTGGTGATCCGTTTGCGATCGTCGTGCGCGTGCGCATGCCCTCGCAAGCGCAACTCATCTGGCCTGCCCTCGACGATACGACCGCCACGATCGCACTGCGCGCGCCCATGACGCGGCGTGACGGTCCGTCGGATGTGTCCGGACGTGAAGAATTCGGCGAGTTCGAAGTCGCGGCGTGGGACACGGGTCAGGTGGTGACGGGCTGGCCGCCGGCAATGGTGATTGTTGGATCGGACACCGTGCCGATTGTACTGGCGGATGTTGGCGTGTTTGTGCGCAGTGTGTTGAGCGCTGACACGCTGGAACACATTCCGAAACCGGCCAAGCCGGCGTTCGAGCGACTCGTGCCCTGGTGGGAACGCTGGTGGCCGGCGCTGGCCCTGCTGGCAGCGGTGCTGGGGGTGCTGGCCTACGTGTACTGGCGCCGTCGTCGGCCGCTGGTGCACGTGCCGTCCACCATCCCGCATCGCTCCGCGTACGATCACGCGATGCATGCGTTCGATCGGCTGGATCGACTGGCGCTCACTGACGCTGGCGAGTTCGGACGCGCCACCACGCTCGCACTCGATGTGCTGCGCGGATACATGGCCGCTCGCATTCCCGTCACGTCACGCGCGCAAACCAGTGCCGAGCTGCTCGCGGCGGTGGGCGATGACGCGCGCGTTCCGCTGCCGGCGCTGATCGAACTGCTGGTCGTTTCCGATGCCGTTAAGTTCGCGCGTCGTCGGCTCAACGCAGTGGAGACACGGCGAATCACGGCGCAGGCACGCGCCGTTGTTGCTGGTATTGAATCAGTTGAATTCGCGCGCCGCGCACAGGCGGAACAGCTGGCTCGTGAGATGGCGGCACAGGAGGCTGCGGCACGCGGTGATGGCACGGGCAAGTCGACAGTGAGTGACGCATCGCAGCGCGAGCCCACGGGGGTCGCATGATCGACTGGCTCCGAGGCTGGTGGCAATCACCACTGCCCACGTTCGCGAACGTCGAGTTTGCGCGTCCCTGGGTGTTGTTGCTGCTCCTGCTCATTCCGGCCTGGGTCTGGTGGCAACGTCGGCATCGCCCGCCCGCGCTGGTCTTCTCGCGCGCCGCACTGCTCTCACGCGGACCCACGGGTCGCACGGGGTGGGCGCGTGTCGCTCCCTGGCTGCGGTGGATGTCGCTCGCGGGTGTGGTTATTGCGCTGGCACAGCCGCGCTCCGGCGCACGCACGGAGAATGTCACACGCGACGGTATCGACATCGCACTGGTCGTCGACATTTCCAGCTCGATGCTTGCGGAGGACTTTCAGCCGCAGAACCGCATGGAGGTCGCCAAGGACAAGGCGAAAGCATTTGTGGTTGGGCGCCGGACGGATCGCATCGGTGTGATTGCGTTCTCTGGCGAAGCGTTGACGCAGGTTCCGCTCACATCCGACTATCCGGTGGTGCTGGCCGCGCTCGATAACTTGCAACCCGGCCAGTTGCTTGACGGCACTGCCATTGGCACGGCCATTGCCACATCGGCAAATCGGCTGCGCAGTGCAGGCGGTCGCTCGCGCGTGATGCTGCTGCTGACCGATGGCGAAAACAACCGCGGTGACATTGATCCGCGCACTGCCGCGCAGGCCGCGGCGGCGTTTGACATCCGCATCTATTCCATCGGAATCGGAAGTGAAGGCATGGCGCCCATGCCGGTCGGGCGCGGTTTGTTCGGACTGCGCTACGAGAATCGTCCCGTGCGCATTGATGAAGCGCTGCTGACGGAAATCTCTGAGGCTTCGGGCGGGCGCTACTTCCGCGCGCGTGATGCACAGGCGCTCGAAAGCATCTTCGCACAGATCGATCAGCTCGAGCGTTCACCGGTGGAAGCGCGCAGCTTCGTGCGGTTCACCGAACGCTATCAGTGGCCGCTGGCGTTTGCGGTACTCGCACTGCTCGGCGAGTTGTGGTTGCTGGCCTGGCGCGGGACGGTACCATGACCTGGGATGCGTTTCGCGTTGACATGCCGTGGCCATTCGCGCTCGCGCTTGCTGTGCTGTTGCCGGCGTTGGTCGCGGCCGCCGTGCAGTACGAGCGGACGCGCCGCCAGAACCGACTGGCGCGCTACGCGTCAGCCGGC
>JBGTOG010000243.1:0-2498 GCA_041742675.1 Gemmatimonadaceae bacterium
GAAGCCGGAACTGGATGTGAGTGTCGACCGTGGTCTGGCCGGTTCACTCGGGTTGACGGTGGGCGCCGTCGCGCAATCACTTCGGCCGGCGTTTGCGGGCATCGAAGTCGGCAACTGGGTGGACCCCTCAGGTGAAACACGCGATGTGCGCGTTCGCTTCACGGAAGACGCGCGCGCACGCGCCGCCGATCTGGAGCAGATCCCGATCTCGGTTGGTCCGATCGGTGGTCCGCAACAGATCGTGCCGCTTGGTCAGGTGGCGCGCATCACACCGTCACTTGGACCGGCGATCATCAATCATCTCGATCGTGACGCGGTTATCACGGTGCAGGCCAACACGGCCGGTCGCTCGCTCTCCGAAGTGCTGACCGACATCAAGACGGCCACCGCCGGCATCGCGATTCCACCTGGCGTGCGCTACAGCGAAGGCGGACAGGTGGAACAGCAAAACGAAGTGTTCGGCAGCATCTTCGTCGCGCTGGGTATCGCGGTTGGCCTGATGTACCTGATTCTGGTGGTGCAGTTTGGATCATTCCTTGATCCGATCGCGATTCTTGTGTCCCTGCCGCTGTCACTGATTGGTGTCATGGGTGCACTCGCGATCACAGGCGCCACGATCAACATCATGAGCATGATCGGTGTCATTCTGCTGGCCGGTATTGTGGCCAAGAATGCGATTTTGCTGATCGACTTCGCGAAGACGGCGCGAGAGAAGCACGGACTGCCGCTGCGTGAGGCGCTGATCGAGGCGGGTGCCATCCGGTTGCGTCCGATTCTCATGACCACGTTCGCCATTGTGGCGGGCATGATACCGATCGCCCTGGGCACCGGTGAGGGCGCGCAGTTCCGTTCCCCGCTGGGCATCGCGGTAATTGGCGGCGTGATCACGTCCACCGTGCTCACGCTGGTCGTGGTGCCCACCGTGTACGAGTTGCTCGACAGCGTGCGAACGCGAGCGCTGCGTTTGGTGGGGCTCAAGCCGCCGCACACGGGGCAGCACCGCGTGATGGGTGGCATCGGGGAACCCGTTCCGAGCATCGGTGACTAACTTCTGCTGGTGACGCTCCCTCGCCTGTTGTTGTTGGCGGCCGCTGCGGCGGTCATTCCCAGTGCTGACACGATGCTCGAGACGATTGCGTCCGTCGAGGATCGTGCGGCGACGTATTTCGCACTGGCCGGTGCGACGATCGTGACGTCGGAGTTGGCGCCGATCTTTGGCGGACTGGCGTCGAAAGAGGGGCAGTTGTCGGTGTCGCGCGTGATCTTTGCCGTCACGCTGGCCGGATGGCTGGCGACGTCGGTGTTGTACGTGGCCGGTATGCTCAAGTGGGAGTGGCTGCGTCGTCGGTTTCCGTCTACACGATCCGCCGGCACGGTGGCGCTACGCATTGTGCGACGCAATCCTGTGCGGGCCTCGTTTCTGGTGCGCTACCTGTTCGGCGGTCGCGTGCTGTTGCCCATGGCGTGCGGCGCCGCGCGCGTGCCGCTGCCGGTGTACCTGCCGGTCTCATTGCTCGGCTCGCTCGCGTGGACGGTCACCTTCACGCTCGTCGGGATCGCGTTTGGTTCGGCGGCGGAGCAGCTGCTCGGCCGATTGCAGCATGTAGAAGACGCGATGCTGGTGGTCGGAGTCGTGCTGGCCCTGGGCGTCGTGGTGTGGTGGTGGCGGCGCCGGGTCCGCCGCGCCGAGCGCCGAGCCGGCGCACGGCGGGAGGATGGGTAGCCTGAGGCCATCCTGCACGTGCCCCGCAACAAACGCACCGACCACCGACCACCGAACACCGACAACCCCAAACGCAGTAACCGATGTCCGCAACAACGCTCGTGGTGCGTAGCGGTCGGCAACGGACAACTGACAACGGGTTGTCGGTGAACCGTAATCCGTGATCCGTGATCCGTCATCGGTTTTCGGTCTGTCGGCCGCTACGGCCTCCCGGCGGTACCTGCAGATCGCGGACTGCGTTCGGAGTTGTCGGTTAACGGTTTTCAGTTGTCAGTTTTAACAGAACTGACTGCGCGGCCAGGCGCAGCTCCCGCCAGGTCGCCTCCACGTGCTCGCGTTGGGTGCGCACGCTGCCGATGGCGAGGCGTAATACATACCGCCCATCAAGCTTGGTATGCGAGAGCAGCGCCACGCCGCTCGCGTTCACCTGCTCCAGGATCGCGGCATTCATCGCGTTGCGTGTTGCCTCATTTGTACCGCTCGGCGCATATCGAAAGCACACCAGCGACAACGGCACCGGGGCACAGATCTCCCAGTCGCCCTCGTAGTGCAGCGTCCCGGCAAACTCGCGCGCCATCTCACAGTGATGCCGCAGTCGTTCCGCAATGCCATCGGCGCCAAAGGCACGCAGCACCATCCACAGCTTGAGCGAGCGAAAGCGCCGACCGAGCTGCACGCCGTAATCCATCAGGTTGACCACCTGATCACCTTCCGGCGTGCGCAAATACTCGGCGACCAGCGAGAACGCACTGCGCAGCGCCTCCGGTCGGCGCGT
>JBGTOG010000251.1:0-8224 GCA_041742675.1 Gemmatimonadaceae bacterium
CAACGCCGCATCCCGGTCGCGCGCCAACTGGCTCAGGCGAAACGTGAGCGGACGCGGCAGCACAGGCGCCCCGTCGAGCACCACCAGCCCGAACACGCCGCTTCGCAGCAGGCGGTCGGCACACCAGGCAGCCCGGTTGGCATCGTGCGGACGGATCACCACCAGGCGGGCGCCCAGCGCTGCCCAGTTTTGCGGCGCCAGCGTGCGCGTGGCGTCCACAATGGCCACCCACCCGCCAGACTGCAGCACCTTGGCCACCACTCGGCGCGCAAACGTAGTGCGCCCGCAGGCGCGTTCACCCACCACTTCCGTGAGCCGGCCACGCGGAATGCCACCGCCCAGAGCGGCATCGAGTTCGGGCAATCCGGTGGACCAGGCCGGACCGGCCGGAGGGGCAGTGGGGACGAGAGCTTCAAGACGATCCCGGAGGGCAGCAACGGCTGGGCGCATACCCGAATATAACCCGAATAGTGACAGCCCGGTTCCGGGCGCCGCTCAACCGTCATGAGGTGTCCGTCACCTCGCTGATGGTGCCGCGCGCAGGACACCGACTGGCGCCCGTTGGTGGGGAAGGCTAGCCTATCTCACATGCATGCCCTATCTGATATCGAAATCCAGCGCGCGTTGGGCGCCCTGCCCGGGTGGTCGCGCAAAGGCGGCGTGCTCACGCGGACTTATCAGTTCAGTGCGTTCCCCGATGGGATCGATTTTCTGCGCAAGGTCGCCGATGTCGCCGAAGCACAGGCGCACCATCCGGATGTCGACGTGCGCTACACCAAGCTCACATTCAATCTGAGCACCCACGACGCCGGCGGCATTACCGAGAAGGACTTTGTGCTCGCGCGCGCCGTGGATGCCCTGTACGACAGCGGCGTCAGTTCGAGCGCCTGAGCGTCACACTGCCGTTCACCGTGCTGGCCTTGAGTGCTCGGCCGCCGGATCCGATCGTCCCGCGCAGTCTCCGCTTGCTGACCGTTCCCTGCACGGTCACCGGGAAATCGGTATTGACGCTGCCATTGACGGTGGACACATCGAGATCTGCGTTTACGTTCGACGGCAACTCAATCGTGATGCCACCGTTCACTGTGGAATAGCGCAGGTCATCGCTGCCCAGGGCGCCCATGGACGCGCGAATGCTACCGTTCACCGTCTTGGCGTGCACCGGGCCGCCGGCACTGCGCGCATCAATGTTGCCATTCACTGTTGCCGCGTCCACCATGCCGGAGACATTCGCAATCTCCACACCACCATTGACGGTCTGCATGTTGACATGCACGCCATCCGGCACGCGCACCGTGAAGTGCACGGAGACATCATTGCGATCATTGTTGCGTCGGTTGTACGTGCCGCGAATGCCATCGGCCGTGCACTCGGCGTCATTCCACAGCGCACACACCATCAGCCCGCCATCGGCTGACGTCGTCTGTACTACCCGCACATCGTCAGGATCGCCGCGTCGCCAGCGCTTTTCCGCGCGAATCTCCACTTGGCCGGATGTGCTGCGCTCCACCGCAATTTCACCGTTGACGTTGCGCACATGCACGGTGCGACCTGCGGAAACCGCACCCGTGTACGAGAACGCATCTGATTCGCGCTGCTGCGCGTGCGCTGAGGCGGGCGTGGCGACCGCGGTGAGCATCACGGCAGCAAACGTTGCGCTGAGAAGAGTGCGGGTCATGGTCAGAGCCTGTAAGGAAGTGTGTGAGTAAATCATCGACGGCGCGCGCCGCTGTCGACGGCGATGACGATGTCGCCGTTGAAGGTCGAGACCGTGACAATCGGGCCACCCTCATCGCCCACCTGGTACCGACGGGAACGCGTGCCAGGACCCGCCCCGTCAAATCGTACGGAGAGGGATTCCAGCTCCACGGAAATGCCGCGCAGAACGTTCTCCACCAGCGACGTGATGTTACGCTCAAGACTGCGTTCCCACGTTGCGCTGTCACGCGAGCTGCGCGGCGGATTGGCCAAACGGGATTCCCGAACGGAATCCGCGAGTGCCTGTCGGACGGAATCGCGCTTTCGTCGCAGCTCCTCACGCTCGCGCTCCCGTGTGAGTTCACGCTCATTGGCGACCGGGTCCGGCAGCAACGTGATCGGCAGATCACGGGTGGACACGCTGCCGTTGAACGTCTGCACATCGAGCAGTGCACGTGTGTTCCGAGGTACCTGCAGCGTAATGTCGCCCGAGTGTGCGCTAAACTCGTAGCGCCCCTGCGCACTGAAGTCGCCGGACCACTGCACATCACCGCTCACGACCTTCACGTGGACACGACGCGACGTGACATCGCGCAGCACCACGGTTGACGACGTGCCGTTGATCTCCACGTCACCGGTCACGGCGCTGAGTGAGACGTCGCCACTGGTCGCACTGATGCGCACACCATCACTGATGTTGCGTCCCGTGATATCGCCGCTGATGGTTTCCACGCGCAGCCGCGCCGCATCATCAACGGTGATGTCACCCGAGGTCGTACGAATCTCCACATCGGCGCCGAGACCGCGTACGGTGATGTCGCCATTCTGACCGCGCAGCAGCACCGTGGTGCCGCGCGGGACGTCGATTCTGAGATCACCACCACTGCGGCCACGTACAGGATTCGCGTCAACGCGCACGGCACGTCCGCCGCCACTTACCGACACGACGGCGTCATTGTCACGGCGAATGAGCAGCCGACGATCGGCACCGGCCTGTACCGTCACATCGTTCGAACCACTGAGAATCTCCACGGTGGCCGAGGCATCGATGACGACGGACTGTTCATTGGTGGACTGCGCCGCCGCAATTTGCGGCGCACCTGCGCACAGCGCCAACACCAGCAACGGGATAGAAAATCGTACGAAGTGGTTCATGATGAAACGTGCCGAGGGTTACAGCAGCGCCAGACGGCGCAGCAGATCGACCTTGCGTTCATACGCACGATCAAGTTGTTCCAGCAGGAAACCGCTGTTCGGATCGCTGGCCAGCGCCGCGCGACTTTCCAGAATGGCGTTGTCAATGATGTCGAGATTGCGGCGTACCACATTCACCGTGGCCGTGTCGAGCAATCCGAGCTGTGATTCTGCCACGGAGCGAAGCGTGGCGATCTCCCGTCCATAGAGTGAATCGAGCGCCACCACTCGTGCGTCGGGTGACGACACCAGCACGGCGTTCGTGCTCGACGCTTGTGTCGGAGCGCTCGCCACCACGCCAGATCGTGCGTCGCCGCTCAGCGGCGCAGCGAGGATCGTCGGCGGTGCATCCAGCACGCTTCCGTCATCAGTGGGCGACCAGGAGCGACTACCATCAGCAGCCGAATCAACACTCCGGGTCATGGAGTCGGTGGCCGAGGCAAGCGCCGATGCCGTCCCGCCGTTCATTGCGGGCCCGCGACGCGCCACGTTCCAGGTCACGCCCGCACTGACCGTGATGAGTACCGCGGCCGCTGCGGCCACGGTGCGCCAGCTTACCTGACGGGAGTGCACCGTCAGTGAAGGACGTGTTGGCATCACCAGCACAGGCGTATCAAGACGGTCCTCAATCGCAGGCCATAGATCGCGCGCCGGTTCGAGCACTGGCAGTGCTCGGGCCGAGACCACGATGCGATCGAGGTCAGACACAAGCGCTGCACACGTCGCGCACTGGCTGAGGTGGAACTCGCATACCGCGCGGTCAGCGTCAGCCAGACCGCCCTCGAGATACTCGTCGAGCGATTCCTCAAACTGTTCACATGTCATGGCTGGACTGCTCATCTTGAAAGTGCCTCGCGCAGCAGCATGCGTGCCCGGTGCAACTGGGCCTTGCTGCCTCCTGATGTGATGCCGAGGAACGAACCGATCTCCTCGTGCGTGTACCCTTCCACGTCGTGCAATACAAAAATGCGTCGCGCTCCCTCGGGCAGTCTGGCAATCGCCGCTTCCAGATCCACTCGTTCAGCCACACTCACTGAGCGTGCGGGCGCCACATCTACTGCCAACTCATCGTCGACCACTCGGCTGCGCCGTACACCGTCTGCCTGTCGCTTGGTCAGCACAATGTTCACGGCCACGCGATGCAACCACGTGCCAAACGCCGAGTCTCCGCGAAACGAGGCGAGCTTCTGCCACGCCCGCACAAACACATCCTGCACCAGCTCTTCGGCCGTCGTTCGGTCGCCCGTCATGCGCAGACACAGGGCGTAGATGCGCTGTCCGTGCAGTCGATAGAGGCGTTCGAACGCCCGTCGATCCCCGGTGGAGGCAGCCGCGATATCGGCCTGTTCTGTTGCCGGTCCATCCATGTGCGACGTACGCTGCACCGGCGCGGCTATAGCAGCCGAGACGCGCGATGAACGTACATTGTCAGGAATGGATCCGGTCACAGTCAGCGAGTGCATGGCCCCCAAAAGGTGTCGCCGGATTGGATGGGGCGGGGGCGCAAAGGGTTTGAACCGTTACGCAAAATCCTACGCAGCCCGTTGGCGAAGGATTCTGCCACGTGTGCAGGCTGACAGATTGTGGCATGGATAACGTCACTCATGGGCTTGCCGGGCTGCTGCTGGCCGACCTGACCATTGCCACGGTGGAGCACCGCACGGGCGTGCCAACGCCGCGTGGCTTCCGGCGGGCGGCAGTCGTGCTGGGTGTGCTCGGTGCGGAGCTACCGGACGCCGATCTGCTGTATTCCGGGGGCGTGCTCGAGATGGGCAAGTTGGGCTATCTGCTGCACCATCGCGGGCACACGCACACCGTACTCTTTGCGATCGGTGCAGCGTTCGCGCTGTGGGGGCTGGTAGTGCTATTTCGCCGTGAAGCGCGCGCCGAGCATGAACGAGCTCCGCTCCTGGCGCTTGCACTGGCTGCCACGCTGTCACACATACTGCTCGATTTCACGAACAGCTACGGCGTGCATCCGTTCTGGCCGCTGGATAACCACTGGTATTACGGGGACGCGATCTTCATTGTGGAGCCGTGGCTGTGGTTGGTAGCGATCCCGCCACTGCTGTTCGGATTCCGTCGCGTAGCAGGACGTAGTGTACTGGCAATATTACTGGCAGGCATTCTCAGCGCTGCGTGGTATGTCGACCTGGTGAACAATGGGCTTGCGCTGCTGCTTACGGTGTTTACCGCGGTGTGGCTAGTGGTGATGCGCGCCACGTCCACACGCAACCGCCTGGCCGGAGCGTTCGTGGCGTGGATGGTGGTGGAAGCGGTTGGCTTTGGTGCGTCACGCAGTGCACGTGCGCATGTGCACGCACAGCTGCCCAACGCCACCGTGCTCGACGTCGTCCTGACATCGGCGCCCGCAAATCCGCTCTGTCAGAACGCGATCGTCATTGAACGGGACGGCGCCTCGTACGATGTGAGCACCGCCACAGTTGCGTCGTGGCCTGCAGCATATTCGGCCGTGCGATGTGCGGGTGGTACTCAACGGATTGCTGCGGAACGACGCCCTGTTGCTGGACTGGGCGAAGGGCTACTGACATCCCCACGCGGCACCAGCGATGCGATTGTGTGGTTTCGTCGGTGGCGGTCGCCGTATGCAGAGCTGCAGCAGCTGGCTGTCACACACTGTGAAGTAGCCGCCGCGCTGGAGTTCATGCGCGTACCGGTGTGGGAGCAGTCGGCGGACGGTCGCGTCAACATCTCCGATCTGCGATACGGATTTGGTGGAGATGGATTCGCCGACATGCGCTTTAGTCCACCATCTGATAATTGCCCGCGCTACGTGCCCGGTTGGACTCCGCCGCGGCGCGATGTCCTTACACTCGAACCGCGGAGCGAGTCGACGAGTGCTGGCACTTCGGCGGGCGATTCAAGCCAGTGAGTCGGTTGCGTGATCTCGAGTTGCGCCCGTGAAAATGGCCCCCAGAGCGCAGCGCCCGTAAACGTGCCGGCCGCGCGGCCCGCGTGCATGTCGTGCGTGGAGTCGCCCACAAAGAGTGCACGCGACGGCGGCACACCGAGCCGTGCCAGCGCTTCACGCACAGGCGTGGGATCCGGTTTGTGTTTGTTGGTGTCGTCGGCGGTGATGATAACATCGAATGCAGCGCGCAGCCCAACGTGACGCAGCGAACGCTCCGTCATGCCGCGCCCTTTGCTGGTGACCACACCCAGTGCGACTCCGTGCTGTCTGGCCCACGCCACCGACTCCGCAGCGCCCGGGAACAGCGTCGTGAGCCGCTCGAGTCGCGCGTCCTGATGCAGGCGATAACGTGAAACCAGTAGCTCAACTTCGTGCTCGGCGACATCAAAGCCACGCATCTGCTCGCGGAGCGGAATTCCAATGCCGGCAGTCCAGGCGGGGCGAGCCGGCACGGTGGCACGACCGGCGAATGCGAACTCCATGCACTCGAGCAGCAGGTCGATCGAATCGAGCAGCGTGCCATCAAGGTCGAACAACAGGGCGAAGGGTGGCGTCGATGACATCCGTGAAGCTAGCGCATCCCCACCACTAGCGACCCAGGTTTCCCTCGACGACTGGTGCAGTTGCAGTCCTGATTCGTCTTTGCGGCTACACGGTGCCTCGCGGCTTTCCGGCTTTCCGGCCTACTTGATTTCGTACGGCGAACAGAGAGATCGCGGTGCCGTGAGGATCCATGACCACCACCGTTGCTCTGTTCCTCTTCCGACATAAAGTAGGCCGAAAAGCCAGAAAGCCCCGAGGCACATATTAGCCGCAAAGACGAATATGACTGCCTGCCGGGCCGACAGCGCGCTCGGCCACGGGTTCACTCGCACGCGCATGCGGCTCCTCACGGCAGCAAGAGCACGAGTGCATGTACAGTGTAGCTCCCATTCAATGAATTCGCAGTTGGCGAATGCTCCATGACGCCCACCATCCGCTCCTCACCAAGCGCAATCACCTCACGCAACCACTCCGCCGCCGGTCGTTCCACCTGCGGCTGTTCCAACAGCGATCGCAACGCCAGCTCGTCCCCCGCGCCGCGTAGCCCACGAAGTGACCGTGATGCCCGCTCAGCGAGGGGTGCCAGCTGCAAGCGCTGACCAAGCGGCGCTGCAGCAATCAGTTGACGAATCTGACGCTGCGCGCGATGCACCGGTGACTGCAGTGTGTCCACCACTCGTGCGGTGCGTGCGTGGCGTGAAGCGCTACGCAGTGCTCGCTCCACCGCTCGCACACAGAGTCGCACGCGATCCGCGCTCGGCGTGCCGTGCACTGAGGACGCATCAGCCGCACGCACCAACGCACTCAACGTTCGGGCATCGTGACTGATACGGGTTCGCTGCGCGTCAAACCATCCACCAGTCATCCGGTCGGAGAGCGCCGCCAACCAGCCGGCGCGACGCCACTGCACCACGCATAGCATCGGCTCGTCCGCGCGCACGTGTGCCTCACGTACGACCGCGCCAGACTCGTTTGCCTCCGCGATCCAGCGTCGCAACACCGTCTGCATTGGCGACAACGCTGTTGGCATCGCTACCACGCGATGATGACGTGGTGCGGACGTACCGGGCGCGAGTACCAATGCACTCGCGCGCGCCTTCTTGCGCAGCGTCTGGGCAATGCGGACGATGGCATCACTGTCGCCCGGCGATTGAATGGAATACGTATGCACCTTGCGATGTTGTGAGCCGAGCCGCGCAATGCGCCCTTCGCGCTGCGCAATCGATGCCGGTGTCCATGGAAGATCCACGTGCACGACCGCTACTGCATCCTGCAGGTTTACACCTTCGGCGAGCAGATCGGTGGTGATCAGCAGATAGATACGCTCATGCGCTGGTGGTGATGTGGCGCCATGCGCGTGCGGCGCCACGCGCCGCAGCAGCTCATGGCGCGACATCGATCCACCCGCCACCCGACCGCCGCGCGCCGTAAGCGTGGCGACGCCAACGTCCCATCGCAATACGCGGCCAAGCGCGTACACTGTCTCGGCAAACTGTGTGAACGCGACAATCGCCACGCCACCGTGCTCGCGGCGGAGGCGGCGCAGCAACTCGGCACGACGCCGATCAAGGGCAGTCGCGCGCTCGCGAATCATCGACTCAACGAGTTCCAGCGCTCGCTGATGCTGTGTGAGCTGTGCCCGGGCTGCCGACAAAGCCCCATGCGGGTCAGGGCCATCAGCGCGCTCCACGAGCAACTCGGTGAAACCGAGCTGCACTGCGTCCTCCGTGATCGTCCACGCGCGCAGCTCCTGCTGCGTTGGCCAGCGATCCTGCGCGAGAATCTGCTCGAGCGCGACGGCCCGCGCCCGTCGCCGACGAACGGCGCTCAAGCAGGCGGCACCGCTGGAACACCACG
>JBGTOG010000301.1:0-14165 GCA_041742675.1 Gemmatimonadaceae bacterium
CCGAGCGCCGCTGCACCGAGAATGGCATCAGTGATCGCATGACAGATGGCGTCTCCGTCGCTGTGACCGGCGCAGTGGCGATCGTCCGGCACATCAACGCCGCCCAACCGCATCGGTCCGCCAGGCGCAAAACGATGCGAGTCGTAGCCGATTCCTACGCGCATCGACAGCATGCGGTTGCTCACGCGCTCACGCGCTCACGCGCGTACGCAGTGTCGATTCGTCATGCGTCACGCGGTTGCGTGGGGTCGCTTCGTCACGCGTTTTGCGGATGCGTGCTGCGAATTCGCCAGCCATCACGCGGCCGCGCTGGCTGTCGGCACCGCAGCACTCTGTCCCGGGAGAATAGTGTAATCCTGACGACGGCGAGCCGGCGTGAAGCCGGCGTCCACGATCAGATGCTCGATCTCATCGGTCGTGGTGCGGTGCGTCGTGTTCGCCGCGGATACGACGTTCTCTTCGATCATGAGCGACCCGAAGTCGTTGCAGCCGAAACGCAGCGCCATCTGTCCCACCTTCATGCCCATCGTGACCCAGCTCGACTGCAGGTTGGGCACGTTATCGAGCACAATGCGCGAAATGGCCACGGTGCGCAGATACTGCTGTGCGTCGGTGCGTGGCATGTGCGACATGGTCGGTGTGTTCTCCGGCTGAAGCGGCCAGCAGATAAACGCCGTGAAGCCGCCGGTGCGGGCCTGCACCTCACGCACGCGCTGCAAATGTTCAATGCGCTCGGCGAGTGTTTCTCCGATGCCGTACATCATCGTCACCGATGTTTTCATGCCGGCCGCATGCGCCAGCTCCATGATCTCCAGCCAGCGATCGGCACCAGCCTTCTTGGGCGCGACCTGATCGCGCACACGCTGCACGAGAATCTCGCCGCCGCCCCCCGGAATGGAATCCAGCCCGGCCTGCTGCAACTCACGAATCACATCCGTGGCATCCATGCGGAAGCGCGTGGCGAAGAAGTCGACTTCGCTCGGCGAAAACCCGTGAATGTGAATCGGATGGTAGGTCTTGATGTAGCGAAGCAAATCCAGATACCACTCAAACGGGATATACGGATTGTGTCCGCCCTGAATGAGGATCTGTTGTCCACCCAGCGCCTTCGTTTCGTCGATCTTTTCGCCGATCTGTTCGAACGAAAGCGTATAGCCCTCTCCGTGTTTTGGTCGTCGTGCAAACGCGCAGAAGCCGCAGTCAGCCACACACACGTTGGTGTAGTTGATGTTGCGGTCCACGATGTACGTGACCACCCCATGCGGGTGCATGGCTTCCCGCACCCGATCGGCCTCGAGGCCGAGTTCGAGCAGCGGTGCCTTGGCATAAAAATCAAGCAAATCACGCATACACAACTCCGAGCACCGCGCTCACGCGGCCGGAAGAAAGGCGAGTTGTCCATCAGGAACGCGGCCGGCGGCGACCAATCGTCTGAAAAACTCGGTAAGACCCGCCAGGTGCGGATAGGACAGGCGGTAGTCCAAGCCCGAAAGATAATCAAGGCAGCGAACCTCCCCTACACCGCTGGCCACTGCGGCCTGCCTCGCGAGCGAGGGGAGATTCGCGAGTCCCCAGTCACGGGATGCAAGCAGCGACGCATGCGCTGACAGGCTCGCGTGCACCGGCGTCTGGCGCTGCGCGACCCACACCGCAAAGACAAAGGGTAGCCCGGTCCACGCCTTCCACGCCTCGCCGAGATCATAGCGATACGGGTACAGCGCCGGCCACGGGCCATCCTGCTCAGCGGCGTCATGCAGACGCAGTGCCGCATCGCCAATGACGAGTCGGGCATCGTGCGATTCACTGGCAAACCGCGCGATGTCATCCACCTCCGCGTCACCCGGTACAAACTCCGGTCGCGCCATCCACACATGCGCGAATAACAGCTCGAGCAGCGTCGCACTGGTCAGACTGCTGCGGCTCACAATGACGCGCGCCCCGGTCAGCTGTTCTGCGGGAAGTTTGCTGAACAGCATCACACTCTGCACCGGCCCGTTGCACGAAATCGCCAGTTCGGGCAGCAACAGATAACGCTCGGCATCGCGCGCGTACTCGACCGCCGACACCACACTCACATCGAGATCACCGCGCGCCATACGTTCGTTGAGTGCCGTGGGCACGCCATCAATCAGCTGCGCCTCCAGTGGTACCAGGCCGCGATCAATCGCGCCGTAGACCGGATAGCAGTTGATGTACGGGATGCGGCCGACGCGCAGCATGTTGGTGATCAGGCTGTCGTCAGTTCGTGGGACGCGTTCGCTTCCGCATCGACCGCGTCCGTCTTGAACACACGCAGCACGTTGTAGAACGAGTCCCGCTCCGCCGGCACCTTGCCGGCGCCGCGGATGAGTGCAAGCAATGCATCGAGCGTCATGCCCTGTGGCGTGGTCGCACCGACCGCGTGATAGATCTTCTCTCGCACGACCGTGCCTTCAATGTCATTCACGCCAAAGTGCAACGCGGTCTGCGTGACAAACGGTGTGACCATGATCCAGTGCGACTTGATGTGATCAAAGTTGTCCAAAAACAACCGACCGACTGCCAAGTTGCGCAGATCATCGAAGCCCGTGCTCGAGGTCCCTACCCGCCCGAGCGTGACACCAAGCGCGTTGTCGTCTGGGTGGTACGCCAGCGGGATATACGCCAGAAACCCGCCGGTCTCATCCTGCAGATCGCGCAGCATCTGCAGGTGTTCCATGCGGTCTTCAATCGTTTCCACGTGACCGTACAGCATGGTGCAGTTTGTACGAATCCCCAACTCGTGCGCCGCGCGGTGCACGCCAATGTAGTCCGCGCCCCCAAGCTTCTTGTCCGCGATTTCATCGCGCACCGCTTCGCTGAACGTTTCGGCACCACCGCCTGGCATGGTATCCAGTCCCGCCTCACGCAGCGCGCTCAGCACTTCCTTCCAGGACAGCTTCTCGATGCGCGCAATGTGCGCGATCTCGACGGCCGTCAGCGCCTTGATGTGCACGTGCGGCAGTCGCGCCTTGAGCGCCCGAAACATGGTGCTGTAGTACTCGAGACCAGTCTGCATATCGAGTCCACCAACGATGTGGAACTCGCGTGTGAGACCATTGTCCGCCTGCTCCGCCTCCTCCATGACCTGCGCCAACGAATACCGGTACGCACCCGCTTCCTTGGGCAGGCGCGCGTAGCCGCAAAACACACACGTCTTACGCAGGACGCAGATATTCGTGGGGTTGATGTGCTGGTTGGCCGCGAAGGTGACCTGATCGCCGTGGCGTGCCCGGTTCGCTGCATCGGCCATCACGCCCACACCGAGCAGATCGGGCGAGCGAAAAAGCGTCACGCCGTCTGCCTGCGTCAATCGCTCGCCACGCCGCAGCTTCTCGCCGATCGGGCGAAGGGCAGGATCACGCAGTGTGGACAGGTCGATCTGGACGGCGAGCGGCATGCGATACTCCTCGGAAGTGCGTTCGTCACCGCATCGGCGACGTCACACGATAAACGCGGGCCCGCTACTCAATCGTGCCAGCGTCTGATGGCGAGCGTGGTGTTGTGGCCGCCGAAACCGGAGCTGTTGCTGATCGCGATCTCGATCTCCCGCTTCGTGGGCGCATTAGGAGAATAGTCGAGATCGCACTCCGGATCCCGTGTCTCGAAGTTGATCGTGGGCGGAACAATCTGATCGCGGATGGCCAACGCACAGGCCACAAACTCCACCGCCGCCGTGGCGCCGAGCATGTGGCCCGTGCAGGATTTTGTCGAGCTCACGGTGAGCTGGTCGGCATGCGCGCCGAACACGGTGCGAATACCGCGCGATTCATTGGGATCGTTGAGCGGTGTGCTGGTGCCGTGTGCGTTGATGTACTGCACGTCGGCTGGACCCACTCCACCGTCTTCAAGCGCCCGCTTCATGGCCCGCTGCAACCCTTCGTGATCCTCGGGCTGGCCGGTGAGATGATACGCATCTCCCGTAGCGCCGTAGCCAATCACTTCGCCGTAAATGCGTGCGCCGCGCTTACGTGCATGCTCGAGTTCCTCAAGAACCACGACGCCCGCACCCTCGCCGAGCACAAACCCATCGCGGTTGGCATCAAACGGGCGTGACGCTCGTGCCGGATCTTCATTGCGCGTGGAAAGCGCCGTCATGTTCGCAAAACCGCCGATCGCCATTTCCGACACGGCCGCTTCAGATCCGCCGGTGATCATGACATCGGCATCACCGTACTGAATGCAGCGAAACGCCGTACCGATGGCGTGTCCGCCGGTGGCACACGCCGACACCGTGGCAAAGTTCGGCCCGCGCGCGTTAAAGCGCATGGACACGACACCGGCCGCGATGTCGGAGATAAACATCGGTACGAAAAACGCGGAAATCTTGCTCGGCCCCCGCTCACGCAACATGTCGTGCTGTTCTTCAAACGTGCGGATACCACCGATACCCGAACCGATAATTACCCCGGTGCGATCGGGCTCGAACCCACCTTCACTGAGCCCCGCATCGACCATTGCCTGGACCGACGCCGCCATCGCGTATTGGGTGTACGGATCGGCACGTCGCGCTTCCTTGCGCTCCATGGCCACGAGCGGGTCAAAATCCTTGACCTCGCACGCAAAGCGCACCGAAAACGCGCTGGCATCAAAGTGCGTGATCGGTGCGGCTCCAGACACTCCATCGAGCAAACGCTGCCAGGTCGTCGCCACGTCGTTACCGACGGGTGTGACGGCTCCGAGTCCCGTGACGACGACCCTACGACGCATCAACCAGCGACCTTGGCCTCAAGGTATGCGATGGCGTCGCCAACCGTGCGCAACTTCTCGGCATCCTCGTCGGGAATGTCGATGTTGAACTCTTTCTCAAACTCCATCACCAGTTCAACGATGTCGAGCGAATCCGCGCCCAGATCCTCGATGAAGCTGGCTTCCGGGGTCAACTTCTCCGGCTCAACGCCGAGCTCCTTCTGAATGATGTCCTTGATCTTCGCTTCGTGCTCCGCCATGGGAACGGTTCCTCGTATGTGAGACTGAAATGGTGAACGAACAAAGGTAGCTCCGGACGCGCGTCCAAGGGAGTGTTGCGAGCCGGTCTGTATTCGAGCGAGCTACATTGCCAAACCGCCATCGACCACGAACACCTGCCCGGTGATGTACGAGGCATGGTCAGAGGCCAGGAACGTGACCATGCTGGCGATATCCGCCGGCGTGCCAAGGCGCTCCAGCGGAATGCTGGCCGACAGCGCCGTTTTCGCGTCCTCGGGCATGGCCGCCGTCATATCCGTGTCGATGTAGCCCGGCGCGACCACGTTGGCGAGTACACCACGTGAGCCGAGCTCCCGGGCCAGCGACTTGGTCAGTCCGATCAGTCCCGCCTTACTGGCCGCGTAGTTGGTCTGGCCCTTGTTGCCCATGAGTCCGACCACGCTCGCCAGATTGATCACGCGACCACGGCGGCGCTTCATCATGCCTCGCGAGGCCGCGCGACACGTGGCAAACGCGCCACGCAAGTTGGCGTTGATGACCGTGTCCCAGTCCTCATCCTTGAGGCGCATGATGAGATTGTCACGGGTGAGGCCGGCGTTGTTTACAAGAATGTCGAGCGAGCCAAAATCCCGTTCGACCGATTCAACAAGTGACGTGCACTGGGCAACTTCGCCGACATCGGCGGCGTAGCCTCGCACCGTCACGTTGTGCGCGGCCGCGATCTCTGAGGCAGCAGCGTCGGCACGATGTTGATCGCGACCGGTGACGGCCACCGACGCACCACACGATGCAAGCTGTTCGGCGATCGCACGACCGATGCCGCGTGTGGAACCGGTGACGAGCGCGATGCGCCCGGAAAGATCAATGCGCATGCGACGGATTGAGAGAGTGACCGAGTTCAAGCAGCTTTTCCAGATCGGCCACCGTTCCGCCGGTCATGGTGCGAATCTCCGGCGCAATGCGACGCGCGAGCCCCGACAGCACGCTACCCGTACCCAGCTCCACATACAGCGCATCCGGAAATGCATCGACGAGCGCGCGCATGACCGCCGTCCACTTGACCGGTGCGGTGAGCTGCTGGAGGAGCAGCGAACGAGCGGCCTGGGCTGTGGCGACCGCTGTGCCATCAACGTTGGCGTACACCGGCACGCGCGGATCACCGAGGGCAGCCGCGTTGAGCGCCTCCTCGAGCCCGCGTACTGCAGGCTGCATGAGCGACGAGTGAAAGGCACCACTCACCGGCAGCGGCAGACAGCGCTTGGCGCCGGCGGCCTTGGCCAGATCACACGCGCGCTGCACACCAGCGGTCTCGCCCGAAATCACCACCTGCTCGGGGCTGTTGTAGTTGGCGGGGACGACCAGGCCGTGCTCCGACGCTTCCGCGCAAATGTCTTCAATGCTGCGCGACATTGTGCCCAGCACCGCACTCATCGCACCGGGACGCGCCCGCCCTGTTTCATACATGAGTTCACCACGACGCCGCACGACACGCGCCGCGTCTTCGAGGTCAAGCGCACCCGTGGCGAAGTAGGCGGAGAACTCGCCAAGTGAGTGCCCGGCCGCCGCACGCACAAATGGCGACAGCACATCACCGACCATGGCCCACGCGGCGGCACTGTGCGCGAGCAGCGCAGGCTGCGCATTGTGTGTGCGACGCAGTTCCTCGTCGGGTCCCTCAAAGGCCAATGAAGCAATCGGTACACCAGTGATGCGATCCACTGTGTCGAACGCCTCGCGCGCTGCCGACGACGCGTCATACAGATCGCGACCCATGCCGACCTTTTGCGAACCCTGACCGGGGAGCAGCAAGACAATATCCATATCGACTCCTGAACAGTGAGTTCGTTGGCGTGCGCTAAAAGCGCACCACCAATGAGCCCCATGTGAATCCAGCGCCAAAAGCCGCGAACAATACCAGTGTACCTTCGGGCACACGACCCTGCGCGCGCGCGTCAGCCAGTGCAATGGGAATGGACGCGGCACTGGTATTGCCAAAGTGCTCCACGTTGGTGAAAAACCGGTCCATTCCAATACCAGCGTGTTTCGCGGTGGCCTCGATAATTCGCATGTTCGCCTGATGCGGAATCACAAGGTCAATATCGGCTGGCGTGAGTTTGGCACTATCAAGTGCCCGGTCTACCGCCTCTGCCATGGAACGCACCGCGTGCTTGAAGACTTCACGCCCCTCCATGCGCACATACTGACGACGCTCTTCGTAGACGCGGTCGCTGAATGGTTCGGCCACACCACCCGCCGGGCGCCACAACAGTTCCGCGAGGTTGCCATCACTGCGGCCATAGCTGGAGAGAATGCCGCGCTCACGGGACTCACCGCGTGGCAGTGTGCGCACATGACGAATGATCGTGGCACCGGCGCCGTCGCCAAAGAGCACGCACGTGTTGCGGTCCGTCCAATCCACAATCGTGCTGAGTACCTCGGCACCAATCACCAGCACGGTTTCGGCCATGCCGGTGGCAATCAAACCCTCAGCAACCTGCGCACTGTACAACCATCCGCTGCACGCCGCGCCGAGATCGAACGCCATCGCGCGTCCCGCGCCGAGCACGGCTTGCACTTCAACCGCGGTGGCCGGCAACAGATGATCGGGTGTCGCGGTGCCAAGCACGATGACATCGATTTCACCGGCCTGCACGCCCGCATCGGCCATCGCGATGCGGGCCGCGGCCACCGACAACACGGTCAGTGTTTCGTCCGGATCAGAAACGTAGCGCTGACCAATGCCCGTCCGGTCGCGAATCCACGCGTCGTTTGTCTCCAGTCCGTTCTTCGCGAGATCATCATTCGTGACAGCGCGACGAGGTACGGCCATCCCGCTGCCCGCGATATACGCGATCGGACGCCTCACGCCACCGATCCCGACGACGCCTCATTCGACGGCACCGATTCCGCCAGACGGCGACGGATGTGCGCCGTCATATCCGAATCGTACGCACGCTGCGCGACACGAATCGCGTTCTTGATCGCCGTGGGTGAGCTCTTGCCATGCGAGATGATACTCACCCCGTTGACTCCCAGCAGTGGCGCGCCGCCATACTCGTCGGCATCAAGCTGATGCAACGCACGCCGCAGCACTGCGCGATCCAGCTGCGCTTCTTCAGCGACAAGCCCGATGAGCGTTGGCGCCAGCGCTTCATAAAACTTGAGCAGCACATTGCCGACAAAGCCATCGCACACGACGACATCAATCGGACCACGGTCGCACACACCAGTGGCGACATCGCGTCCTTCGACGTTTCCGATGAAGTTGAGCCCGGATTGCAGCAGTCGCTGATGCGCGTCTTTCACCACCGCGTTGCCCTTCTCCGCTTCCTCGCCGATCGACAGCAGCCCCACAGCAGGCGCGCTGCGTCCGAGCAGATCCTGAGCATACGTGGCGCCGATGCGCGCAAACTGCACGAGTTCGAGCGCTGAGCAATCCACGTTGGCACCGGAGTCGAGCACCAGCACCGGTTGATTGGCCGTGGGAAAGATCGTACCAATGGCTGGCCGTGTGAGACCCGCGTGCAGTTTGAGATGCACGGTGGACGCCGCCATCTGCGCGCCGGTGTTGCCGGCGGAGATAAACGCGTCGGCGAGGCCATCGGCCACGCGTTTGATGCCGAGCACCATGGAGCTGTTGGGCCGACTGCGCAGCGCAACCGCTGGCTTATCGGTCATGGCGATGACATCGGGCGCTTCTACGATAATGATGCGGTCGCGGACGTGCGAGAACGCCGCGAACTCGCCGGCGAGCAGCTCGGCGAGTTGCGATTCAATCACGGCCGTAGGGCCAACGAGGTGCAGTTCGAGCGGGGCCGGCAGCTCCGCGAGCGCCAGGAGCGCGCCCGCCACGGGGGCCTGAGGGGCAAAGTCGCCCCCCATGGCATCCACGCAGATGCGCGCCAACGCTTACGCTTCCTGCGCGGCCACTCGCTGTTCACCCGCGTAGTAGCCGCACTCGAGGCATACACGGTGTGGACGCTTCATCGTGCCGCACTGCGGACACGTCTGGATCGCGATTGCCGGCGCGTGGTTATGCGTGTTGCGCGCGCGCTTTTTGCGCTTGGACGTGCGGCGCTTCGGGACAGCCATGGGAACACCCTGGGAAAAAGATCGAAAACCAGCAGATCAGGACGACGTATCGCGCAGCGCGCGCAGTGCATCCCATCGTGAATCCGTCGTCCCGGTGCTGCACGCACACGACTCGACGTTACGGTCGATACCACATATCGGACACAATCCCAGACACTCGTCGCGGCACGTCACGAACGCCGGCGCGGCGAGCACCCAGGCTTCCCGAAGCAGCGGTCGAAGATCGATCGCACGCGCACCCGCTTCCACCGGATACACATCGTCTTCTTCCGCGTCGTCGAGCCCCGATTCCGCAAACACCGCCGACACCTCGTCGGTGACATCTGTGGAGACATCGGTAAGGCAGCGCCGACAGGCGACTACCGTGGTGCCAGACATCTGCCCTGCAAAATAGTACCGCCCGGGACCAGCAACCGAGAGGCGACCGTCCACCTGCACACCGCCGGACGGTCGCGAATCCCCTTCCTGCCAAATCGGATCGGTTGCGCTCAGGACAGCATCCACCGTGAGCGCACCCGAATCGATCATTCGAATGTCAAAGTACAGCATAGCCCATAAAGTTAGAGCGACAGCGAAGGGAACACAAGTCCCGCCCGTCGCCTCCCAAATGGCGGCAACTGCCTACCGGACCACGAGTTACAGCAACCGTTAAACCGTATCAGCGCCGGCGAAGAAAAAGACCGCTTCCCCTGCCGCATTTTCGTCCGAATCCGACGCGTGAATCGCATTCCGGCCCTTCGACTCCGCGTACAGCTTGCGCACCGTGCCCTCCGCGGCTTCGGCGGGGTCCGTGGCGCCAATCACCGTGCGCAGCGTGGACACGGCGTCGTCCCGCTCGAGCAGGAGCGGCATGCACGGCCCGCTCGACATGAACTCGACCAGCTCCCCGTAAAACGGCCGGCCAGCGTGCACCGAATAAAAGGCGCCCGCCTGCGCCGAGCTCAGATGCAGCACGCGCGCGGCCTTGACCACAAACCCGTGCTTCTCGAGCAGCGCCAGAATGAGTCCGGCCTTGCCTGCGCCAAAGGCGTCAGGCTTGATGATCGTCAGTGTATGTCGTCCAGCCATGATATCAGGATCCGATGAGCTTGCGAACGATGTCACCGCGCGTGAGGAATCCCACGAGGGTGCCGTCCCGGACGACCGGGACGCGTTCGACGTCCTTGTTGAGCATCAGCGACGCCACCTCGGCGAGCGGTTGATGCGGAGAAACACAGAGCACGCGTCTCGACATGACGTCGCGAACCATACGCCGTGTGCCGGCCGATGGAGGCCCACTGGGCTGACCACCGGCACGGGGAAGGTAATGACTCAGCAAGTGTCGCAGCAGCTCTCGCTCGCTGAGCAGGCCAATCACGCGGTTGTCGTCGTCGACCACTGGCAACGCGCCCACACCGGCACGGCGCATATCCAGCACCGCCGTGCGCAGCGGGGTGTCCGGGCCAATTGAGCGTGGCGCGGTGGTCATGATGTCGCGCACGGTGAGCTGGGGCTCCACGGCCACTTCCAGCCAGCCGGGCGAGGCTATCAACTCCGCGCTGGAAGCTGCCGACTCAAAGGCCATGACCGTGCCAGGCCGGCCAAGCAGCTGCCCGAGCGCGCCAACGATTTGCAAATGGCGAGCCGCCTCGCGTCGCGGAGCCACCACCAGCGCCACGAACCGCGCGCACTGCGTCTCTTCTCCGTCGCCCAGCTCCCGGCACACGGGTTTCGGAGCGACACCAATGGCCATGGTAACCGAGGCAACGGCGTCCGTGCGATAGTGCAGCACGAAACCGCGCCCCGGATAGCCGGCCACATCCTCCGGACGCGCTTCTTCAAAACGCTCTCGCAAACGATCCGGATCGGCCACCGCGCCGTCTGCCAGCAACGCCTCAAGGAGCGCGTTGCCGGCGTCAGCCAATGTCGACGCCGCGAGCGGCACAACACAGCGCGCGGGCGACAGGAGTTCGGTGAGGTGCATGGCGCAGTGGCCGACGCACGCGACCTATGACAGGCGCGCGCTGATGAGATCCACGAAATCGACGGGACGCTGGGCAACGCCCATGCCGGCCGCCTTGAACGCATCGATCTTTTCGGCGGCCGTTCCCGACGAACCGGAAATGATCGCACCGGCATGGCCCATGCGACGGCCCGGCGGAGCGGTCTGTCCGGCGATGAAGCCGACCACCGGCTTCTTCATGTTGTCCTTGATGAACTGGGCGGCTTCCTGCTCGTCCGTGCCACCAATTTCACCCATCATCGCAATCGCCTTGGTGTGCGGATCCGCTTCGAACGCGGCGAGGCAATCGATGAAGTTCGTGCCGTTGATGGGATCACCACCGATACCAACGCACGAGCTCTGTCCAATGCCGGCGCGGGTCAGCTGGTGCACGATTTCGTACGTGAGCGTGCCGGAGCGACTGACGATGCCCACGTTGCCCGGCGTGCAGATGCGACCGGGAATGATGCCGACCTTGCTCTGTCCAGGCGTGATGAGCCCCGGGCAGTTCGGGCCGAGCAGGCGGGCGCCATGTTCCTTCACAAACGGGTACACCCGTGTCATGTCGAGGACGGGCACACCCTCGGTAATGCACACGATGAGCTTGATGCCTGCTGCTGCCGCTTCCATGATCGCGTCGGCGGCAAACGGCGGCGGCACATAGATCACCGACGTGTTGGCGCCCGTGGCGGCGACTGCCGCGTGCATCGTGTCAAAAATCGGCACGGAGTTTTCGAACTGCTGTCCGCCCTTGCCCGGCGTCACGCCGCCAACGACGCGCGTGCCATACTCCATCATCTGCTTCGTGTGGAACGAGCCGTCGCGACCCGTAATGCCCTGCACGATGAGCGTGGTGTCGTTGTCAATAAAGATACTCATCAGGCGGCTTCTCCCTTGGCCAGCGCCACCGCGCGCTGCACGGCTTCGTCCATGTCTGACGAGGCGGAGAACCCGTTCTCCGTCAAAATCTTCATTGCGATTTCCTCGTTCGTACCGGTCAACCGGATCACGATCGGTACCTTGAGCGGATTCTGTTGCGTGGCCGTGACGATGCCATTGGCCACGTCATCGGTGCGCGTGATGCCGCCAAAAATGTTGAACAGAATGCACTTCACATTCGGATCGGCGGTGATGATGCGCAGTGCATTGACCACCTTCTCCGGATTCGACGAACCACCAATGTCGAGGAAGTTGGCCGGGTCCCCGCCGTAGAACTTCACCAGATCCATCGTGGCCATGGCCAAACCGGCTCCGTTCACGATGCAACCGACATCGCCATCGAGCTTGATGAACGTCAGGTTGGCATTGCGGGCATCGACTTCGCTTGGCGCTTCTGACGATTCGTCGCGTAACGCCGCAATGTCCGGACGACGATCGAGTTCGTTGTCGTCGATCACCATCTTGCCGTCGACGGCGACGAGCTCGTTGGTCGGCGTCACAACAAGTGGATTGATCTCCGCCAGCGAGCAGCCGGCGTTCACAAAGCTCGTGTACAACTGCTGCATGATTTTTGCCGCAGCGCGTGCAAGCTTGGCATCGTTATACAGGAAGAAGCCCATGCGTAGCGCTTCGAACGACATCAACCCGTAGCGCGGGTCAACGGGCAGATACAGGATTTTTTCGGGCGTGGTGGCGGCGACTTCTTCGATGTCGATACCGCCCGCGGCGCTCACCATGAAGACGGCTTTCTTGGTGGCCCGATCCACGATAATGCCGACATAGGCTTCCGACGCGATATCGGCGGCCTCCGTCACCAGCACCTTCTCAACCGTCAAACCCTTGATGTCCATGCCGAGAATCGCTTGCGCTTTCTCTTTGGCATCAGCGGCCGTCTTGCAGTACTTCACGCCGCCGGCCTTGCCGCGGCCACCAACGTGCACCTGTGCCTTCACCATCACGGGCACGCCGTATTCCGCGGCGATGGCCTCTGCTTCTTCGGCCGTTCGAGCGATCTTGCCAGGCGGCACTGGCACGCCGGCCATCCGCATCAGCTCCTTCGCCTGATATTCGTGTAAGTCCACGCGTTCTCCAATTTTTTCGGGGGTGTCAACCAGCCTTCAATGCTACGCAGCCGCGCATGATCGGGGCAACCCAACGTGACGCGGATTCCTCAGCGCGCAGGCCGCACCAGCCGCTGTACGAACGGCTGCGCGTGCCGCCACTACGGCACGCGGTCGAGCACGCGTCCGAGGCTGTCGAAGGCGGTTCCGAAGCGCAGCCAATCCCCGTCACGCAGTGCCGCTTGCATGGCGTCATACAACCGTCGCGCCTCCGCCTGCCGATCAGCCGGCGTCTCGCGGGCGAAGCCGAGCCCTCCTGCCGCTCCGCTGCCACCGAGCAGGTCGTCGAGGCTGGCGCCGGCCCGCACCATGGAATCGGTCGCCATCGCGATGGCCGTGAGACGCAGCCCGCTGGCATCGGACGTGTACGCAGGGCGAACCAGCAGCGGCCGACCAGCCCGCACCAGGACGCGAAGCGCGCCCAGGGTGACTGGTCCATCGGACTCTCGACGATTCCGAATCGCGGCGGAATCGAGTTCCGCGCCCAACATGTTTGTCAGCACACTCCAGCGTGGCTGCGGTTCAGCCAGCGGTCGCCAGTAGGTCACACGCCGCCGACCGCCTGACGCCTCGACCACGCCCAGCAACTGATCAGCGTCGTTGACAAGCGGCACCGACCAGCTGATCGACGCGCCGCTGAGCTCGCTGCGCGCCACTGGCAGTGGGGCACTTCCCAACACGCTGTCCGGTACGAACCCACCAACGTTTCCCGTGCGCCGCGCGCCAACGCGAGTGAACGCGCGCAGTTGCGCCAACGCACCGTCGGTGGCGATTGGCAGCTGATCCCGCACATCGATGGGCAGATCGGTATCGCGGATAATCAGCGCAGCGATGCGCTTGAATGCGGTGCGCGCGATCGGATCCGGCGTGTCGGTCGCAACAATGTGTACGCGTCCGGTGTGCGCATCGACGAGTGCAGTGCCAGCCTCGCGAAAATAACTGCGCGGTGCACCAGCGAGCTGAAAGCGCAAGGTGAGCGGATAATACTCCGAGGCGGAGTACAGGCTGACCGCCCACAATAGCCGTCCTTCGGAGACGATCGGCGCGATGTCCTGGCCCTGTGTCAGCGCGGGCACGAGGCGCTG
>JBGTOG010000309.1:0-4934 GCA_041742675.1 Gemmatimonadaceae bacterium
CGATGGCGGCATCGCAACTCGCCGGAGTGTCGGCGCGCCGCACACGCACGCGCGGTGCCTCCTGCGTGAACCGCTTTACGAGAATCGCCTGCACCGTGGATCCGGTGAATGGCATCTCTCCGGTAAGCAGCTCGTACAGAATGGACGCCAGTGCGTACACATCGGACGTTGCGTCGAGTTCGCGCTCGCCTGAGGCCTGCTCCGGGCTCATATACGCCGGTGTGCCGATTGCGAGCCCGGTCTGCGTGAGACGCTCGTGGCCGCCAGCAGCCGTCGCCCGTGCAATGCCGAAGTCGGCCAGCAGTGCATGCCCGTGACTCAGCAGGATGTTCTCAGGCTTGAGGTCGCGATGCAGAATCCCTCGCGCGTGCGCGTACTCGAGCGCGCTGGCCACATCGCGCACGAACGCTACGGCGTCGTGTACCGGCAGCGGCCCGGTGCGGTCCATGCGGTCGCGCAGCGACTCGCCCTCGATGAGCGGCATCACGAAGTACAGCTGGGTGGCGAAACCATCTCGCTCAGTGATCTCGACCGCCCCGGAATCGAACACCGGCACAATGTGTGGATGCTGCAGGTTGGCGGTGGTTCGGATCTCCTGCAGGAAGCGATCGGCTGCCAGTTCAGCGCTGACCTCAGGCTTCATCACCTTGATGGCGACGTCGCGACCGTGCTTGAGGTCGCGTGCGAGGTACACGGTGGCCATGCCACCCGCGCCGAGCTCGCGCTCAATGCGATAGCGGTCGGCGAGCGCTGCGGCGAGCGTGGGGGCGGTGGTGGTCATCGGCGTAACACCACGCGTCACTCACTCATCGCCGCTTCGAACTGCGCCACGCGCTCGGCAGCTTTCGTCGCCACCCGTTCGAACCCTGCCGCCTCACGCAGCGGTGCGTAGAACGGGCACACGCGGGCGAAGTAGCTGTGTGGAAAGAAACCCATGTCCACGGCCCGTTCAGCAAGCTCGAGTGCGCGAGGGATATCGCCGGCCATCGCAAACGATTCAGCGAGGTGAAACGTGTGATGACCATCGAGCGACGCGACGTCCACCGCGCGCACAAGGACGAGCGCCTCGTCGTGACGCCCTTGCAGGCTGGCCACCAGCGCTCTCAGTTGTGCCGTGTAGGGAAGGAGCGCTGCGTTCGCTGCAAGCCACCCAGCCTCGCTGGCCGCTTGTTCGATCCGGCCGAGCAGGGCGTAATGGTAGCCCAGTCCCCAGCGGAAAATGGGTCCTTCAGGTACCAGTCGGACCGCCTCTTCCAGGTACGCCAGTCCATCGCTCGACCGATTGGTGAACCAGGAGTTGGCGGCAACAAGCAGATTGGCGAGAGGGGACAGCGGGTCGAGCGCGATCCACTTGAGGCTGAAACGCGAGTCGGTCTGATCAGCGGCCTGCAGCGAGATGCCGAGGAAGAAGCGCACGTCGGCGTCGGAAGGGTCGAGTGCGAGTGCTCTTCGCAGTGCGCGCACCGCGGTAATCAGGTCGCCGCGTTCGTAACTCAGGAAGCCAAGCAGCGCGTGTCCGTACGGCTGCTCTGGCGCAAGCGTGATCAAGGCGCGGGCTTCGTCCTCGATCGACTGCATGAGCGCGGGTTCTCGACTCGCACCCGTGCGCAACAGCATCACGGACCCAAGAGCGCGCAGCGCCCGCAGCACCGGCACCTCTCCTTCGATTTGTATCGCGCGCGCTGTCAGCGGCTCGGCGCGCGCCACGTCGTAGGCACGTAGCGCCTCACGTGCTTGCACAAAGAGTTCAAACGCACGCGCGTTCCTGATCGGTCGCTCGCCGAGTTTCTCGCTCTCGTTGCGGGACAGCACAACGTTGAGTGCATCCACGATGGCGCGCGACACGCGTTCCTGCATGTCGAACACATCGTCCATTGTTCCTGAATATTTATCCGCCCAGCGTGATTCGTCGGTGTGCACGTCCACGAGTTGCGCGCTCACGCGCAGCGCGCTGCCCGCGCGGCGCACGCTGCCAGTGAGCGCATGTCGCACTCCCAGCTCGGCGCCGATTTCGCGCAGCGGGCGCGACGTGCCTTTGTACTGCATGGCGGTGGTGCGCGAGATGACGCGCAGCGCCTGCACCTGCGACAGGTCGGTGATCAGCTCCTCGGTCAGCCCGTCGGCCACAGACGCATTCTCCGCCTCTGTACCCACATTCTCAAACGGCAACACCACGATGGAGCGGGCCGTCTCCACGCGTGATGGCTCAGTGCGCGATGCCGCGGCGACGGATCCTGAGTCACTCGTGGCGCGCAGCGAGTGCACCACGTCCGAACCGGTCGCGACGCGCGCGTCCGATGCCTTCTCGAGCAGATGCTCCACGAGTCGCACCAACGCTGCCGGCGCGTCTGACCGCACGGTCGAGATACTCGGCGGCGTATGCACAAACCGGCGCGCAATCGTGGCTTGCACCGTAGGACCCGAGAACGCCACTTCGCCGGTGAGCATTTCGTAGAGCACGCACCCCAGCGCGAAGAGATCGCTGCGTCCATCCACGTCCTCGCCAGCGGCCTGCTCCGGACTCATGTAGGCCGGCGTTCCAACCGTCACGCCCACCTGCGTGAACGTCGCATTGTCCGACGTCGCCGCCAGCACTGCCTTGCCGATGCCGAAGTCCGCGATCA
Source organism: Gemmatimonadaceae bacterium (assembly GCA_041742675.1). Taxonomy (GTDB): domain Bacteria; phylum Gemmatimonadota; class Gemmatimonadetes; order Gemmatimonadales; family Gemmatimonadaceae; genus JAABRT01. The sequence continues at coordinate 2,625 of JBGTOG010000309.1, forward strand.
CCGCGTGCCCTTCGTGCAGCAGAATGTTCTCGGGCTTGATGTCGCGGTGCACCACGTCGTGTCGATGTGCGTAATCGAGCGCGTCTGCAACCTCGCGCACGAGCCCCAGCACTTCGTCGAGCGGCAGACGCGGTTGCGCCGTCATCCGGTCGCGCAACGTGTCTCCGCGCATCAGCGGCATCGTGAACCACAGTGTCCCGGCGGTGTCGCCCGAGTCGAGCAACGGGAGAATATGCGGGTGCGTGAGACCGGCGGCGAGACGAATCTCACGCAGAAAGCGCTCGCGGCCCAGCGCCAGGCCAACGTCTGGCCGGAGCACCTTCATGGCGACGTCGCGATCATGTCGCAGGTCGCGCGCCACAAACACGGTCGCCATGCCACCCGCACCGAGCTCACGCTCAATGCGATAGCGGTCCGACAGAGTGGTGCGAAGGAGGGCCAAGGAGTCGATGCTCACAAAGCGAGAAGGTACGTACTCGTACATTCTCGTGTCCAGCATGCATGTGAAAATGGCGATACCTTGCCCACGAATGTTTACTCTTCGACGAAGCGCAGGCGCAGACGGCGGCGGATCTGTACAATGCGTCCGGACGTCGCCGCTTGCTGCGTGTCGATGCGATGATCGCCGCGGCGGCGATTGCAGTCGATGCCAGAATGGCCACGAACAACCGGGAGGACTTCGAGGAGTTCGTGCCGAGTGGTCTGCGGCTGCGCTGATCAGCTATCGGAACGAGATCAAATAGCGCGGCACAGCGTTGAACCCGTCGGTCTGCTAGCTTTCCGGTCATGAAGACTGCAGAGCACGACGCGTCGATGGTGCGCAGGAGCCGCGCGACCGCGTTGGTACTCGCGGGGTCGGTGTTGGCCCTGTCGGCGTGCGCCGACCCGCCGTTCACACCCGCGAGTGCGTACGATGGCGCGTTCACGACTCCGTCGAGCATCATCGGCTTTCCCGATACGTTCACCTCCGTGGGCCAGGCGGCACAAGCGACGCTCGTGGCCGATGAACGGTTCCGCGACGTGCCACGACGCTGGTTCGCGCAGCGCATTGACAGCGCGACATGCCCCGGTTTGTGCTCGGAGCTGTCCGTGGACCGGCTGACAGGCCGATTTGTCGCTACGCCGACGTCGTATACGCGCCGATGGGAAGTCCAGGTCCAGATGGGTGCGCAGTGGTATCGCGACACCATCGTGCTGCGACAGATCCCGGTCAAGTTCTACATGGGCTGCTCCGACGGCTGCCTCATCAGCAGCCATGACACTCCGTCGGAGTTCTCGATCAATGCGGTGAAGTTGTACGACGCCAATGGTGTGCGGTTGTACTACGAATCCGACTCCAGCACGACCAGTGGTGCGACCTTCATGGTGCGTGATCCGTCGGTCGTGGATCTCGTGAACGGACAGTGGCGGTCGCGGTTCAGGGACGGCACCACGTGGATTGTGCGAGAACAGTTCGGCTACGTCGACTCGGTGGAGTTTACGGTGCGGCAGCGCTTCGTGACTCCCAAGCTGACATGCCCGAAAACCGCGTCCGTCTCAGACACGGTGCGCGTGGCCGTCACGCTCACCGACCCGGCTGGCAGGCCAATGGCCACACCCGTCTCACTTTCCTTCTCCCTGACACGGCTACGCGACGGACCCCTTCGCGTTCCGACGAGCATTCAGGAGGACGGTAGCTTTGTGCCCACGGAGCCGGGAGACTGGCAGGTATACGTCGACGCCGTCCATGCGACGGCGTCGCACTGGAACGCGTGCGTGGTGCAGGTTCGGTGAGCATGAAACAACGCGCGTCGTTCGCGATCGCGACGCTGGCCGCTGTCGCTGGTCAACGCGGTGGAGGCGGGGTGCCCGAGGGAGGCAGGTGCGGTCCGCGAGACCACTGGCCGAGTCCGCTCGGCGCTGGCGGCCGCCGACCCGCACTGCAGCGCGCGATGTAGGGCTGGGGATATCACTGCAATGTGATCGCCCCGTCGCGCCGTGACTCGCGGCGCGCCGTTGGCGCCCTCCTCACCGCAGCGATACTTTGCCGCGCAACATTCACTCATCCATTCCGGTGTTGTTGATGACCGCTCTCCCGCCACCGCGCCTCGTCGCCGCGCTCGCCGACCGATATCGGATCGAACGCGAGCTCGGTGTTGGCGGCATGGCGACGGTGTACCTCGCCGAAGATCTGCGGCACGCGCGCAAGGTCGCGGTCAAAGTGCTCAAGCCGGAGCTCGCGGCGGTCATCGGTGCCGAGCGATTCGTGGCGGAAATCCGCACCACGGCTGCGCTGCAGCATCCGCACATCCTGCCGCTGTTCGACAGTGG
>JBGTOG010000320.1:0-26405 GCA_041742675.1 Gemmatimonadaceae bacterium
GATGACGCTCACGAACACCGCCACCGGCAAGCACACCGACAAACCCGCCGCGTTTTTCGAAGGCGGACGTCACTCCGGTGAGATCACCGCGAGCGAGAGTGTGCTGTGGCTGGCGTGGCATCTGGTGGAGAACTACGGCAAGGATCCGCAGATCACCAAGCTGCTCGATACCAAAGCCATTTATCTGCGCCCAAACAACAATCCTGACGGCGCCGACATGTACAAACTCACGGCGCAGGCCAATCGCAGCTCGGTGCGTCCGCAGGACAACGACGGCGACGGACTGCTTGACGAAGATCCCGCCGAAGATCTCGATGGGGATGGCTTCATCACGCAAATGCGCAAGTTCGTGGGCGCCGGCAAAGGCACGCATGTTGTGGATACGATGGACGCCAAGGGTCGCCTCATGCGTCAGGTGGGCGCCGGCAACGGTGACTACATGGTGTATCCCGAAGGCATCGACAACGACAAGGACGGACGCATCAACGAGGACGGCATCGGCGGACTCGATCTCCATCGCAACTATCCGTACAACTGGCGTCCGGAGCGTGAAGCCACAGGCCGCGGCTTCACGCAGGGCGGCGCGGGTGAGTTTCCGCTCTCGGAGCCCGAAACGCGTTCCGTGTTTTTGTGGCAGGTGAATCATCCGAACATCAGCGTCACCAACTCGATGGACACGCAGGTGCCGATGCATCTGCGCGGGCCCAGCACATGTGAAGACAGCGAGTGCGTATTCCCGTCGGATCTCAAGCTGCTGCAGCACTACGACTCGGTTGGACTCACGCATACTGAATATCCGTGGGCTGGCAACGTGTATCGCACCTACGCCACGCGTTTTTCACCGCCGGGCGAAGGCACACCGACACCGTTGTTCGGACACGGTCCCGATTTCGGCTACTTCCAGATGGGGCAGATCTGGTACGGCGACGAGCTGTGGAACGGCGGACGCGAACGCGACTACAATGGCGACGGTCGCTGGGACCAGTACGAAGTGCTGCGTTACTGCGACGAGGAGTTCGCCGGCAAGTGCTTCTTGCCGTGGACCAAGGTGCAGCATCCGGATCTCGGTGAAGTGGAAGTGGGCGGTATGAATCCCAAGTTCTGGTCACAGAACGGACCGCCGGAAGTGCTCGAAAAGTGGGCCAGCCGTCAGGCACGCTTCAACCTCGCGATGGCCCTTGATCTGCCGCAGGTGGCGATCACCAACGTGACCGTCAACAAGGTGCGCTTGTCCGCCGATTCAGCAACGCACGAAGTCAAGGTCACGGTACGCAACACCGGCCGTATTCCCACCGCCCTCGAACAAGCCAAGCGGGTAAAGATTGTACGACCGGATTTCCTCACGATTCAGGCGACCGGCCCCACGCAGGCGCGCACCACAACCCGCGGCGAAGAGTTTTTCCTGAACGGCTTCGAATCGCGCGTGATCACCATGCGCGTGCGCGCACCTGCGGGTCAGTCCGTGGAGATGAACGCCCGCGTCACCAGCACACGTGGTGGTGTTGCTGACGCTCCGGTGCGCATCACGCCGTAGCAGCGGATGCATCAGCACGCGGAACTCATCACCCGATTCTACTCGGCGTTTCAACAGCGAAACGCCGAGCAGATGGGCGCGTGTTATCACGAGCAGATTCATTTCTCCGATCCGGTGTTCCCGAATCTGCACGGCCATGTAGCGCGCGCCATGTGGGACATGCTGTGCACGCGCGGCACGGATCTCACACTCGAGTTCACCAACGTTCAGGCCGACGATCTGCGCGGCAGCGCGCACTGGGTCGCACGCTACACCTTCTCCGCCACGGGACGCTCCGTCACGAATCGCATTGATGCGCGTTTCAGCTTTCGTGACGGCCTTATTGTCAGACACATCGACCGCTTCCCTCTTTACGCGTGGAGCCGGCAGGCACTTGGCCCCGTGGGCTTGCTCCTCGGCTGGACGCCAATGCTGCAGTCGCGCGTCAAATCACAGGCTGCCGCATCACTCAAGCAGTGGATCGCGAAGCGGTAGCACGCCACACACCCTTTCGAACCTCCCCCATGCGAAACGCCGTACTTATCGTGGCGCTAGGCGCGCTCGTGTTCGTTGCGACACCACAACACGTCCCGGCGCAAACGTCATCCCGGAACGCAGCCTACATCGAGCTGCTGGGCAGCGGCGGTTTGTACTCGTTGAACGTCGAGCGCCGAGTGCGTGATGTGCACATACGCGTGGGTTTTGCCAGCTGGTCGTTTGATGATTCGTTTGGTGCAGGAGAGACTGATATGGTCACGGTTCCGTTCACGCTGTCTCACGTGCGTGGCCGCGACAACCATCATCTCGAGAGCGGTGGTGGGTTCACGCTTGGCCATCGAACGTTCACATCGGCATTCGGCGAACCCACGACCAGCTCAGGTTTTGTCACGCTCACAGGGCTCGTAGGTTACCGATATCAGAAGCCCGGTCCGGGGTTCATCTTTCGAGCATTGTTCACGCCACTGCTTGGTCTCGGTGACGATGATGTGGCCTATCCTGATCGAGGCTTCACGCCGACGATGGGAATCAGCTTTGGCTACGCCTTCTAAAGGCAGCGCATAGCAGTTCGGGTCACGGGATTACCGCCCCAGCAGCCTCAGAATCAGCGGCGTCACATCCAACTGCGACGGTTGCTCGCCAATCGCCGCGCGCAGTTGGGCACGCAGCGCCGCACCTGTTGAGGCCGAGCGGGCCAGAGCAAACAGAACTTCACTGTCCTGGCGACTCGGACTGCCGTGCCACGAGCGATAGCGGTGCGAGAAGTAGAATCGCTCTGTCTCCGGGTCTTGCGCACGGTAGCGCGACAACAACATGACATCGCCACTTCGGTGTCCGTAGCGTCCTACACCAAGCGCTTCCAGGCGCCGCTCCAGGTCCAGCAAATCGGGGCGAGGATTGGCCGCCAGATATTCGCGCACCGGTACGAGCGCCCCGCCGTCCCACACCTGAAATGGTCCAGCTGATTCCACACCGCGTGACTCGCGTGCAAAGATCAAATCGATTGCGCCGAGCAGCTTTCCAGCGCCCGCACCCGTGCGCGCCGCCGTATCAAACGCACGCACTGCTGCAAGCACGTCTTCCTCCAGCCGGGGCGGTGTGCGCCAGTCACAACGGTCCTCCACCTTCGGACACGTGGATCGGTTGGCGAGATGCACGTACGCGAACGCGCCCTGATACGCCAGCACGGCCTGAAACGCCTCGTCATCCGTCTCCAGTTCGAATGGACGCACGCGAAACCCAACAGACTCGAGCGCATCCTGCGGTTCGCCGTCATCCCCAGAACCGAGCGCGTACCGTGCTTCGGCGATCGAGGGCGTATGCCCATGGTCCGAGACGAGCACCACGTACGTGGAATCCAACGCGTCCCGCCGTTGATACTCGCCGAGCAAACGACCAATCGCCGCATCAACAATGGTCGTGAGATAGCGCTGCTGCGCACGCAATTCGGAGTCCGCCACATGCGTAAAGAGATCAACGCCAGGAAAATAGACCACCTGCAGATCGGCGAGTCCGTGTTCGTCGATGGCCTCCAGTGTTTGATCAATCGCCACCCGGTCGAGCTCGCTGTAGGTCTCCCAATCCGAGTCATCATCCACCACTCCGGCCGCAAAGGCCGCTGCCAGTTTGGCGAAGGACACGCCATCCGGACGCACCAGCAGGTCAGCACCGCGATACTGCGCGGCGAGCGTCACGTACGAACGCACGTTTGCGCGTTCAAACAGCGTGGGTACGGCAATCCATTGGTGCAGCAGGCTGTCGGAGTAGACACGCACTGCATCGGCGTGCTCCGGCACGGACACCGGCGCCGGCGCCACAAACGTCAGCGTTTCCCGGTCAAACCACTCGTTGCCGGCGACGCCGCTCTCGGCCACCCCCGCTCCGGTATACACAGCTGTCCACGCGGCGTAGGTGGTGGACGGGAGAATGCTCAACACGCCGTCCGGCGCCAAGCCATGCGCATACAGTCCCTGCTCACGGTCGAGCTCCGCTCCCAGCAGCGAGGACACGTTGGGCATGCCGCCGCTGCGTAGCGCATCGCGGAACTCCTGCGCGCCCACACCGTCGAGCGCCAGCACGAGCACTCGCGGGCCGTCGCGCCGTGCCGGTCGCATTTCCGGGCGCAGTTGCACCACGGCATCGGACCCGACAAGGCGCATCACGTCGGCTGGAGGAATCCCTGTATACCACATGATCCCGCCGAGTCCGAGCAGACCGACGAGGAGCAGCGATACGAGAACCAGCAGCCAGCGCGGCATAGTGGGTTTCCATGGTCGAGGCGGGAAGTGACAGGAAGTATTACCCGCCTGCGCGGTTTTCTGTCGCATCGCTTCACTGGGTCGAAATGGCGTTGCATGCTTCGATTAGGTACACGAGCAGTCCGCTGGGCAGAACACATCCGTTCTTGCCTGCGGCACGCGCAACTGAGGAATGCTGGCCATGCCAGACGAACCCATCATTCAACGCAGTGAGTCGTACGCCACAGCGGCGATCCCACTTCGCATCCCCCGCCATCAGATGATGGCCAGCTTCGGACCGGCGGTGCACGAACTGCTCACGGTGCTGACCGCGCAGGGACTCGCGCCTCAGGACCTCTCGTCGCGTATCACCGGCGTTGGGAGCCGGAACTGTTCGACTTTGAGGTGGCGTTTCCAGTGCACGGTACCGTGGTGCCTGCGGACCGCGTGGTCCCGAGTGCGGTCCCGTCGGGTACGGTTGCGGTGCTTGTGCACGAAGGCGAGTACGACAACATCGCTCACAGCTGGCAAACGCTCGACGCCTGGATCGCCGAACAGGGACGCGTGCCGACGGGCGATTTCTGGGAGGTGTACAGCATCGGGCCGGACTCGGGGCGGGATCCGTTGCAGTGGCGCACGATGCTGTATCGCCGGCTCAAGGAATAAACGGCAACCTCCCGAGCGATTGGTGGTGAGGTGGAGGCAATTTCCGCCTACGGCTGCCGAGGCCGTCCAATCTGATATTCCCTGGGCGGAATATTTCCCTGTAGATGCTGCACGAAGTAGTCCCAGCGACGGCGCATGATGTATGGGCCGTCTGCACCAAAGCCGTGTCGCGCATTGGGCAGCATGATCATGTCAAAGTCCTTGCCGGCCTTCATCAGTGCATCCGCCACCAGCAGCGTATTCGACGGCGGCACGTTGTCGTCCATCATGCCGTGAATGAGGAACAGTTTGCCCTTGAGCTTTGCGGCGTGCGTCTGGTTCGCCTCAGCGGCATAGTTGTCCGTGTCGCCGTTCTTCACAAGCAACCCCTGATAACGCTCGCCCCAATCATCTTCGTAGTTGCGATTGTCGTGATTGCCCGATTCCGAAATGCCCACCTTGAAGAAGTCGGGCTCGCGAAACATCGCCGCCACCGTTGCAAAGCCACCGCCGGAGTGCCCCCACATGCCGGCCCTGTCGATATCGATGAACGGGTAGCGCGACGCGAGTTGCTTCATGCCCGTTACCTGATCGGGGATCGTATTGTCTCCCATGCGTCCGTAATACGCATCATGAAAACTCTTGCTGCGGCCCGGCGTGCCCATGCCATCAATCGCGACGACGATAAATCCGAGTTCTGCCAATGCCTGATGATCGTTGCGCGCAGGCGTGAAGCTGCGCGTGCCCACACTGCCTGACTGCGGACCCGGATAGATGTAGTTGATGATCGGATATTTGCGGCTGCTATCGAGCTGCGTGGGCGTGAACAGCAGTCCGTAAATGTCCGTGGTTCCATCACGCGCTTTCATGGTGACCGGCATTGGCGGCTTCCACCCGCTCGCCAGCAACCGCGAGATGTCAGCACGCTCCAGCTCGCGCAGCACGCGGCCGTTGGCATCGCGCACCACCGTCACTGGCGGCGTGTTGGGTGTGGAGTACGTGTCCGTGAAGTACCGGCTGTCGGGCGAGAGAGAAATGGTGTGGTGCGCGGCTTCAGGCGTGAGCAACCGTTGATTGCTTCCATCAAAGCCGATGCGATAGAAATGCTGGAAATACGGATCGCGCCCCGCTTCCTTGCCGACAGCGGTAAACCAGATCTGTCGCGCCTTCTCATCGATGCGTACGATTTCCGTGACGTTCCCCGAACCGGTAGTAATGCGATTCTTGAGCTGGCCCGTTGTGAGGTCGTAGAGATAGAGGTGCACCCAGTTGTCACGCTGCGACCACCAGATCAGCTCATTCGAGGCCGGCAACACTCGCCACAGATTTTCCGCCAGCGACGCGTCGCCGATCTGTGTGTCGCTGCGCTCTTCCAGCACGGTGCGCACAGCCCCGGTCTTCGCATCTGCTATGCGAAGCGCAGCATGCTTGTGATCGCGCGAACTGGAAATAAACGCGACCTGTGAGCCGTCCGCATACCACTGCAGGTCACACACGGCGCCGCCGCACGCAATGTGATCAGAGACGGTGGATCGGTGTGGATCAGGCGGCATCTGCAACCGCACCATCCTCGAGGCGCCATTGCCGTCGCGATGAATGAGCACGCGACTCACACGAAAAATCACGCTGTCACCAGGCAGCGGATACTTCCACGACTGAAGCCGCGGGTTGCCAACGTTTGTTGACACGAGATGCATATCGGTGACACCGCGGCCGTCATGTTGGAACGTGGCCAGCGAACGTCCGTCATCTGACCAGCTCACGACGGGATTGTCGTTGTGCACCCACCCCGCGTTGTTCGTGGCGTATCCAAAATCTTCCATGCCATCGGTTGTGAGCGGCGACTCCACACCGCTACGCAAATCCTTGCCCCAGAGGTTGAAATCGCGAATGAACACCGCGTAGCTGCCATCGGGCGACACACTGGAGTTGGGCGGAACCGGCTGCTGCGTACTGCGCGTCACACTTGCACAGCTGTACGCGCGCAGATCACAGCGATACGTCTGGCCGCGCACGGCGGCCGTGAGCGAACGGGCGTCAGCGGACATGTCCACCGCGGCAAACGGCAGCCGCGCACCATCCACCGCGCTCCCTGTAACTGACGCGAGTGCGTTCGCGAGACGCGCGTGATCGAACGCCGGTTCGCGCGTGCGCCGCGCCGGATTCACCAGGACAAACTCACCGCCCCTCGGCGAGGCTGCGCGATAGTACAATCGCCCGTCAGGCAGCCAGCTCACACGCCCCGCCGTGCCACTGACGAGCGACGATGTGGTCGCGCCGAGCATGCGTTCGGCGCGGGAGTAATCAGCGGCCGTCAGTTGACGGGACTGCGCAGTCGCCAACAGCGGCAGCGCGAGAACGGCGAGAGCGGAGGGAAGCTGAAGCAGACGCATGGCGGGGAGCGGTCAGAGACAGGCACAAGACTCGCGGAATGCTTCAGGAAAAATAGGACGAGACTCAGCTCCCCAACAGCGATCCCAGCAGGCCTTCGTCGCTGTTGCTCCGGGCGGGCGGGAGCGAGTCTCGAGTGGTGGGAGCACCGAAAATCAGCGCTTCATCAAACGAGCGCTGAATCGCACGCAGCAAACCCTCCAGCTCCTCATGCGTCTTCTGCAGTGCGCTGCGATACGCCCAGCGATAGGCCAAGCCGGAAAACCCCGCGATGCCTGCGGCCGCCGCAGCCGCCGGACCGACGGCCAGCAGCATGGAACCCGCGATGGCGCTCGTGACACCTGTTGCCACCGCGCCGAACGTCACCGCCAGCGTGCCCATCGTCCAGCTGCTGAACTTCACGTTTTTGCGCTGCCCCTTTCGCAGGTCACCGCTGATCACGACTTCGCACGCGGGACGCGCCGGTGTGCCGCGTGCAGCCAACGTGACATTCAGTTCGTAGAGATCGATCTGTGAGCATCGATACACCAGCCCCGACATGATGGACACCATCTGCCCGGACATCGCTTCGTACAGCGTCGGTACCTTGAAGCGCATGATGCCGCCATCCAGCGGATGACCGCCCACCACCGATTCAAGCGTCAGCTGAAAGGGCTTCGCAGTCGCAACGCGGCCAATGGCCTCGAGCGTCGCGCGCGGCGACGCGGTAATTATGCGCGACACGCTGATACTGCGCGCCGTCACGCCCAGCAGCGTCGTCACGCGCCGATCTTCGGCTTCACCCACCAGCATCGGCGCGTTGGCCTGCTGTGACTGTCGCTCCGCCATGGCAATCGCCACATACTGCCGTGAAATTCCAGCGTCCACTGCCGACTCTTCAACATCACGCGCGGAATAACCGGACGTGTCGCTGACCGCGCTGTGCTGCGCCGTGGCATCGCGATTGATCGCGACGTTGCGCTCCATGCGATGCGCCGCCTCCGCCTGCAACTGCGCCGCACGCTGCCACACGGCCATCGCGTCGGCCTCACTGAGCACCGGGCCAACGTGCTCGGCCGACCGCGTCGCTTCCTCCGCGACCGACATCGCTTGCTCAAGCGCCGCGGCCAGTGCCTCCGCACTTTCGTAACGCGCCGACGGTGACTTGGCGAGGCAGCGGTCAATGACTGACGCCAACGCCTGCGGAATTTGCGGTGCAACACTGCGCAGCTCCGGTGCCGGCTTGGTCACATGGGCGACGAGTATTGCCTGCGGCGCGCCATCAAACGGCAGCGTGCCGCTGAGTGCCTGGAAGCCCACCACGCCAAGCGCGTATACATCGCTCCGTCCATCAATGGCATCGCCCGCACACTGCTCGGGACTCATGTAGTGCACGGTGCCCAGCACGCTGCCATCGGCCGTGAGCCGGTTGGCGCTGGCGCTGAAGTCACGCGCGATGCCGAAGTCTGTGACGAGCGTGCGCCCCGACTCACGATCGATCATGAGATTGTCCGGCTTCACATCGCGGTGCACCACGCCGCGCGCATGCGCGTACGCGAGTGCCCACGACGCTTCGCGCAGCGCGCGCACGACTTCAGTCGGGGTGAGCTTTCCGCGGTCGCGTAGGCGGTCGCCCAACGATTCGCCGTCCACAAAGCCCATGGAGAACCACACGGCGCCACCCGATTCATCGGCGCGAAAGATCGGCACGATGTTGGGATGCACCAGCTTGGCCGCGGTGCGTGCTTCACGCAGAAACCGTTCGCGCTCGGCCGCCCCCGAACGTTCCGCAAGCAATACCTTGAGCGCCACAAGGCGGTCAAGCATCCGGTCCCGCACCAACCACACGGCACCCATGCCGCCAGCACCCAGCGGGCGCACCAGCTCAAAGTGGGCGGCGAGTTCCTCGGGGAAAGCGGGAGGCGTGTCCGTAGCCATGGCTGGGGAACTTGGGCGGAGCGTGTATTTTTATCAACGACTCGCTGCGTTTCTCGTTCCCCACTCCCGTTCTCCATGCGTACAAGCAATCCGATGCTGGCCCGCCTCACCGACGCCGCTCGCGCGACCAGCGCCGCCGCAACGTCGGAGCGAATGACCATTGCCGGCACCGCTACACGCGCCGTGATTCTGCTCGCGGTGGTGCTCTTTTCGGCCACCCTCGTATGGCGTCAGGTGGCTGGCGGACGGGTCGATCTGATCATGCCGCTCATGCTGGCCGGTGGCATTGGTGGATTTATCGTGGCGATGATTACGATCTTCCGTCCGCAAACAGCGCCGTGGAGCGCACCGGTGTACGCATCGCTGCAGGGCGTGTTCCTTGGCGCGGTGTCAGCCATGTACAACCTGCAGTGGGCCGGACTGCCGCAGCAGGCGGTGATGCTCACGTTCGCCGTGGCTGGCTCGGTGTTTGTGCTGTATCGCATGGGTGTGCTGCGCGCCACACAGGGCTTTCGCCGCATGATCGTTGCGGCCACGGTGGGTATCGCGCTCTTCTACGTGGCGTCGATCGTGATGTCGATGTTTGGCCTGTCCGTGGGATACTTTGGCTCCACCACGCCCATGGCCATCGGCATCAACGTGGTCATCGCTGGCGTTGCTGCGCTCAATCTGGTGCTCGACTTCGATCGTATCGAAGAAGGCGTGCGAGCTGGCGCTCCAAAGCAGTTTGAATGGTTCGCTGCGTTTGGACTGATGATCACGCTGATCTGGTTGTATCTCGAACTGTTGCGATTGTTGTCGCGGCTTCAGGGCCGCCGCGACTGAGCAGTCTTCAGAATCTGCCGCCACGAAAGACGGCGTTCGCGAAAAGCCGCAGCGTACCGCGTCAGCGCTCCGGTGGTCGCTCCGATAACAGCTTGGTGGTGAACCGCTGCCCCTCCGCGAGGCGCTCCACTTCGACCTGCGTCGCTTCCGTGATTTGCTCAATACGCTCCAGACGCGCGCCCAGATCCGACGGCAGCGCCGGCGGAGGATTATCGACCGAGGCGGTAATGCGACGCGCGACCGCCTTGGCCAGCGGAAAGCCGATGACCATGATGGTGGCAGATCCGAAGACAATGAGTAGATCAGGGTCGAATGCCATATGCACACCAATCGCGGGAAGTAAGCAGCGCCGTCACGATGCAAAATACTTGCTGAACAAAAACTTGCGACTCAGCGAGAGCTCCGAGCGGGACACCCGGGCGTAGCGCGCCACCTTCTCCGGGTAGTGCTCCAGTCCCGACTGCACGAATCCCATGTGCAGGAACAGCTGATCGGCGAGCGACACCGCGAACACCTGCGGATAACCGCGCTTCTGTGCCAGCTGCGCCGCGGCAGCAATGAGCAACTTGCCAACCCCTCGGTGCTGCGCCCGCGGCAGCACGGCCAGCGACACCAGCTCAACCAGGCTGGGTGAGTATTCGTCGAGCGCCACACAACCGAGCACGGACCCATCGGCGGCGCGAATGATGCGGTAGTCGTCAACGTGATTGGTAACGAATACTTCATCACGCTCGAGCGTGAGACCATCCGGCGCAAACAGGTTGTTCAGGGCGCTGATCTGCGGCACATCACGCAACAGCGCACGCTCAACGCGCAATGTCTCGCGACTAGCGTCGCGTGTTCCGTCCAATCCGCCTCTCCACCGTCAGCGGGTGGCGTACACGCGTGTCTTGCCCGATTGATCAAACAGCAGCACCTGATAGCGCTCGGGTGTGCCACCTTCCATCCCCGGCGACCCAACAGGCATCCCCGGAACGGCCAGCCCGCGCCCTTGCGGTTTTTCGCGCAACATCTTCTGAATGAGGTCGGCCGGCACGTGCCCCTCAACCAGATAAGTCCCGATCTGCGAGGTGTGGCACGATTGCAGCGCCGAAGGAACGCCAAAGGTCTGCTTGATCCGGTGCAGATCGTCGGTGTCGCGGACGGTACACTTGAAGCCGGCAGCCGTCACGTGATCGACCCAGAGCTTGCAGCAACCGCACGTGGGCGACTTGAACACCGTCATGGCGGTGGGCAGCTGTGGCTGCAGCATGTCCGCGGCCCAGGCGAGGCGGGCAAGCAGCGGGCTGGCGATAATCGCCGCCCCGGCGACAGTGGCGCCGGTCAGCCAGCGGCGGCGTGACAACGGCGCCGTACACCAGATCAGCTCGCCAGTGGCGCTCTCTTCGGTAATCTTGGACATGTCGCAAGTTATCACGGGTCGGCAAGCCGCGACAATCGTGTCCACGTCGGATATTGCCTGACACCTGCGTCGGGCAACAGGCTGGACCGTGTCGGGTAGACCATGATCTCGAATTCGAGGTCCGAGAGCGAGCCTTGGAGAAGTCCACGCCGTGCGACCGCCGCATGCTGTCGTGTTCATTTTCCTGAGGCCACCTATGAGCGCACCAGTCGTCCCGATGCCGGGAGCGGCCACCTCGCCGAACGCCGAATCACCGCAGCTAGAGTCGTTCAGCTACGACGATGATATCGTCCGCAAGTTCCTCTGGGCCACCTTCATCTGGGGCCTGATCGGGATGCTGGTTGGCTTGATCGTCGCTCTGCAGTTGGCGAATCCGATCTTCAACACATCGCTTGAGTGGCTTTCCTTTGGTCGATTGCGACCGTTGCATACGAACGCGGTAATTTTTGCGTTCGGCGGCAATGCGTTCTTCTGCGGCGCGTACTACTCAACCCAGCGATTGCTCAAGGCCCGAATGTTCTCGGATGCGTTGAGCAAGTTTCATTTCTGGGGCTGGCAAGCCATCATCGTCGCCGCTGCCATCACGCTCCCGCTCGGCTTCACACAGGCGAAGGAATACGCTGAGCTCGAATGGCCGATTGATATCGCCATCGCGGTGGTATGGGTGGCCTTTGGCGTCAACTTTGTGGGCACGCTGGTGCGCCGCCGCGAACGTCACCTCTACGTCGCGCTGTGGTTCTACATCGCGAGTATTGTGACCGTCGCGATCCTGCACATCTTCAACAACCTCTCCGTACCCGCCGGCCTCTTCAAGAGCTACAGCATTTACGCCGGCGTGCAGGACGCGTTCATGCAGTGGTGGTACGGCCACAACGCCGTCGCGTTTTTCCTGACGACGCCGTTCCTCGGGCTGATGTACTACTTCATGCCCAAAGCTGCCGACGGTCCGGTGTTTTCGTACAAGCTGTCCATTCTGCATTTCTGGTCGCTGGTGTTCCTGTACATATGGGCCGGACCGCACCACCTGCACTACACGGCCCTTCCCGAGTGGGCGTCCACGGTTGGCATGCTCTTCTCCGTGATGCTGTGGGCGCCGAGCTGGGGCGGCATGATCAATGGCCTGCTCACATTGCGCGGCGCGTGGCACAAAGTCGCCGAGGATCCGATCCTCAAGTTTTTCGTGCTCGCGATTACCGCGTACGGCATGTCGACGTTCGAAGGTCCGCTGCTGTCGATCAAGAGCGTCAACTCGCTCGCGCACTACACCGACTGGATCATTGCCCACGTACACACCGGTGCACTCGGTTGGAATGGCTTCCTCACGATCGGCATGATCTACTGGCTGCTGCCACGACTGTTCCAGACGCCAGTCTACAGCAAGCGCCTCATGGAGTATCACTTCTGGATCGCGTCGTTTGGCATCCTGCTCTACGTCGTGGCGATTTACAGCGCCGGTGTGACACAAGGTTTGATGTGGCGCGCCTTCGACGAGACGGGTCGTCTCGCGTATCCCGACTTTGTGGAAACGGTCGTACGGTTGTTGCCCATGTACTGGCTGCGTGTCGTCGGTGGCTCCATGTACATCATCGGCATGCTGCTTTTTGGCTACAACATCTTCATGACGTGGAAGCGTCGGCCAGCGACATATGCCGTACCGATTATCACCGCGCCCGCGTTGGCTCGTGCCTACGTACCGCCGCCCGAGGCGGCTGGTACGCCACAACCCGTGGGCGTGTGGGCGCGCTTTGCGTCAGCGACATGGCACCGCGCATGGGAACGCAAGCCCATTTTCTTCACCGTGCTGACGGTGGTGGCTGTGGTCGTGGCGTCACTCTTCGAGATCATTCCCACGTTCCTGATCAAGTCGAACGTGCCTACGATCGCGAGCGTGAAACCCTACACGCCGCTTGAGCTTGCCGGCCGCGATATGTACATCGCCGAGGGTTGTTTCAACTGTCACTCGCAAATGGTGCGGCCGTTCCGTCATGAAACGGAGCGCTTTGGTGAGTACTCCAAGCCAGGCGAGTCGGTGTACGAACATCCGTTTCTGTGGGGATCGCGTCGCATCGGTCCCGATCTGGCGCGCGTCGGTGGCAAGTATCCGCACCTGTGGCATGTGCGGCACTTTGATGAGCCCACCAGCATCACGGCGCGCTCCATCATGCCCGCGTATCCGCACTTTCTCACCAGGACAATCAACTTTGAACAGATCCAGTCTCGCGTAGACGCGATGGCGATGTTGGGGGTGCCCTACGGCGACGCACTTGATCAGGCACCCGACATGGCGCGTGCGCAGGCCGCCGAAATTGCCGCGGAAATTGAACGGCAAGGCGGACCGACCGGACTCGCCGACAAGCAGATCGTCGCGATGGTCGCGTACATGCAGCGCCTCGGTGTGGACATCAGGCGTGAACCAACCACCGTGGGGCAACGATGAAACTTTCCGACATCATGGGCTACGCCAACCTCGCGATCTACGCCGAGGTCGCGATGGTGCTGTTTCTGCTCGTCTTTATGTCGGTGGCCATCCGATTGTGGCTTCCCAGCCAGCAGCAGGCACTGAATGAGGCGTCACAACTTCCACTGGCTGACGACACACCAGACTACGCGGCCGCGCCGCACAAGGACTGAGCCATGGCTGAAGAAAACGAAGCGGGTGGCACGGGTCCTCGGCTCCTTGATCACGAGTACGATGGCATTCGTGAGTACGACAATCCAATGCCGGGCTGGTGGCTGCTAACGTTTGCGGGCACCGTCATTTTCTCGGTGTTGTACGTGCTGAACATCGGTCCCATCGGCAACGGCAAAGGACGCATCGCCGACTACGAAGCCGAGATGGCCGCGGCGGCGGCACGTGTACCCGATGCACCGGCTGGCGTTGACCCGGCGCAGTTGATGGCGCTGTCCCGCGACGGCAGCGCGACAGCGGCCGGTGCGCAAGTCTACACATCGTACTGCGCCGCGTGTCACGGTCCGGCTGGCGGCGGATTGATCGGACCGAATCTCGCCGACAACTACTGGGTGCACGGCGGATCGCCGGACGCTGTCTACAAGACCATCGCCGAAGGTGTGATCGCCAAGGGCATGCCACCGTGGGAAAAATCGCTCAAGCCGGAGCAGATGCTCAATGTGACCGCTTACGTGCTGTCACTTGCCGGCACCACACCAGGCAATCCCAAGGCGCCAGAGGGGGACGCGTACACGCCATGAGCGCGCACCCGGTCGCCGCTGGCCGAGTCCTGCCAACACTGAACGAAGATGGTTCGCGCAACTGGATTCGTCCGCGCCCCAGCGCCGGCCGGTGGATGCAGCGACGACAGGTGGTGGCGTATGTGCTCATGCTGGTGTTCTTCGCGATCCCACACATCCGGATCGGAGGCCAACCAGCGTTTTTGATGAGTTTCCCAAAGCGTGAGTTCACGCTTATGGGATACACATTCCTGCCCACGGACACGCTGCTGTTCATGCTGTTGCTCGCCAGCGGTGTGATTGGCATCTTCCTCGCCACCGCGTTGTTCGGACGCGTGTGGTGCGGATGGGCGTGCCCGCACACCGTGTATCTCGAGTTCCTCTATCGCCCGATCGAGCGCTGGCTCGAAGGCGGCTATACCGGTTCTCGCAAACTGGATCGCGAAGGCAACTTCTGGGGCTCGCGCCGCCTGCTCAAGTACGTCATCTACGCGCTGTTGTCGCTCTTTCTGGCGCACACGTTTCTGGCCTACTTCGTGGGCACGGAGCAGCTCGCGCTGTGGGTGCGTCGTTCGCCGTTTGAGCACCCCACAGGCTTCATGGTCATGGCGATCACCGCCATCGCCATCTGGTACAACTTCACCTACTTCCGCGAGCAGACGTGTCTGATCGCCTGTCCGTACGGACGGTGGCAGTCCGTGCTGCTCGACAAGCAGTCGCTCATCGTCGCCTACGATTACTGGCGCGGCGAGCCACGTGACAAACACGTCGCCAACCGTCCCGATACCAAAGGCGATTGCATCGACTGCAAAGCGTGTGTCACCACGTGCCCAACGGGAATCGATATTCGCAACGGCCTGCAGATGGAGTGTGTCCACTGCACGCAGTGCATCGATGCCTGCGATTCGATCATGGACAAGATCGGCAAACCGCGCGGCCTCATTCGCTATTCCTCGCAGGAAACGCTGGATGGAAAACCGAAGCGCCTGGTGCGGCCGCGTGTCGTACTGTATCCGCTGGCGCTCACGCTGAGTCTAGGCGCGCTGCTCACGGCCATGGCCCTCAAGGAGCCCGCCGATGTCACCGTGTTGCGAGGCGTGGGCGCACCATTCAGCACCGACGCAACTGGCCTCGTCACCAATCAGATTCGTGTCAAGATCACCAACCGCACCGATAACGACGTGCGCTACACACTCGACGTAGGCGGAGCAAACGGCGGTCAGGTCGTGGCGCCGGAAAATCCACTGGCGGTCGCCGGCGGTGCAACACGCGAGACCTCGGTGTTCGTGCAGCTGCCGCGTGAGACCTTCACGAACGGCGAGCGTGCCATCACGCTCACCGTACGCGACGGCGCACGATTCACCACCACCATACCATGGCGGCTCCAGGGGCCGTCGGGAGCGGTACCAGAATGAAAAAGGGCATGGGTTGGCCTATCGGCATCGTGGTGATTCTTTCGGCGACGGTGCTGAGCAACATGGCTGTCATCGTGCTGACCGGAGATGATCCCTCGTTTGCGGTGGAGCCGGACTACTACAAGAAGGCGGTGGCGTGGGACTCCTCGCAGGCACTCGCCACGCGCAGTGATGCGTTGGCGTGGCACGCGCAAGCGTACGTGACTCCGATGCCGTCGGGTGCGAGCACGCTCACTATTGCATTGACCGATGCGAATGGCGAGGCGGTGCGCGATGCGACGGTGCGCGGCGAACTGTTGCACATCGCGCGCGCCAGCGACATGCAACGCGTGCAGTTTGTGGCCACCGCCTCCGGTGCCTACGAAGCCGTGGTACCAATGCAACGTGCAGGCATGTGGGAGCTGCGGCTACACGCCGATCGAAACAGCGAGCAGTTTGTGCGCACGCTGCGCATCGATACGGACAGCAGCGCCGCACCATCAGCCGGTCCCTGATTCATGGATGTATCAGCCTCGCCAACGCTGGCGCTGGGTGTCTTTGGAGCCAGCCTGCTTGGCAGCATGCACTGCGCCGCCATGTGCGGCGGCTTTGCCTGTCTGTACGGCGGAGATGCAGCGCGCGACAACTCGACGCGTCCACTGCTGCGCGCACACTCGGCGTATCACGGTGGGCGACTGATCGCGTACGTGGTACTCGGAGCCGTGGCCGGTGCAGTGGGCGCTGGCATCGATCAGGCCGGCGAGCTGGCGGGTGTGCACCGTGCAGCGGCGATCGTCGCCGGTGTTCTGCTCGTGGTGTGGGGGCTCGGACTGCTGGCGCAGGCGCTGCACCTCCGCGTGTGGCCGACCTCGTGGCGCGCGACCGGTTCCAACTCGGCGTCCCGTGTCATCGGACAACTGTTGCAACGCGTGCAGTCGCGCACGCCGTTCGTACGGGCGAGCGCGCTGGGGCTGTTGACGGGATTGCTTCCATGCGGTTGGCTCTACGCGTTTGTTGTCACGGCGGCCGGTACCGGATCCGCGTGGCGCGGCGGTGCCTTCATGCTCTTGTTCTGGGCGGGGACGGTGCCTGCGCTTGTTGCCATTGCTACCGGAATGCAACGCGCGACCGGTGCACTGCAGCGGCGACTGCCGCTGGTCAGTGCGGTCTTGGTCATCGGATTCGGAATCGCCGCACTCTTTGGACGCACCGGCATGATGCCAGCGGCATTCGTGGCGAAGCACGCAGCACACGGAACCGATCGCACTAGCAGTACCATCGCTGCGCCGCCATCGGGCGAGATGCATGAGCATGTACCGTCGGCGACTCCGTAACGTGTCGCGCCCCAAGCGTGAGCTGCGACCGAATGCGCCCGCCGCGCGCGGTGCCTACGCATCGCTGGTGGCGAATGCCCCGTCTGCCGTCGGCGCCACGGCGTCACGGTCGGCAGCGCAATCCACGCCACAGGCACCGATCGCCTGTGCGCACTGTGCACTCGACGTTCCCGATGCACTCGTCACGTCGGGTGCGGCGCATCAGTTCTGCTGCGCTGGTTGCCGTACCGCATACGCGCTGCTGCACGACCACGGACTGGCACAGTTTTACACGTTTCGTGAGCCTCGACCGGAAGCCGCGCCGCGAACCGGTCGGAGCTATGAAGAGTTTGACCATCCGGCGTTCACTGCGTTGCATGTCACGCCAGCTGCCGATGGATTGTCGCGCATTGAGCTGTATCTGGAAGGATTGCACTGCGCGTCGTGTGTGTGGCTGGTTGAACGTGTTCCATTGCTCGTTCCGGGTGTCGCACGCGCTGAGCTCGACCTCAGGCGCGCGCGCGCCGTACTGGAGTGGGATACCACGCGAACACCACTCAGTGTGGTGGCACGCACACTCGATACGTTGGGCTACGCGCCACATCCATTTCGCGGAGTGGCGCGGGATGCCGTCCGCCGAAGCGAAGACCGGCGCACGCTGGTGCGCATTGGCGTGGCCGGTGCAATCGCCGGCAATGTCATGTTGTTCGCGCTCGCGCTCTACAGCGGTGAGCTCGCGTGGATGGATCCAGCGCACACGCGGTTCTTCCGCTTGCTGTCCATGGGGCTCACGCTGCCGGCGCTGATGTGGCCGGGTCGCGTGTTCTTCACGGGCGCGTGGGCCGCGCTACGAACGCGCGCGTTGCACATGGACCTGCCAATCGCGATTGCGCTGGCGGCCGGGTTTGTACGCGGAGCCATGAATACGGTGACTGACGAGGGACCGATCTATTTTGATGGACTGGCGATTCTGGTGTTCGCGCTGCTCGTTGGTCGGTTTCTGCAACAGCGCGGTCAGCGCATGGCGGCCGATTCTGCGGAGCTGTTGTTTGCGTTGACGCCCGCGACGGCACGCGTTGTGCGCACAGATGGCTCGTTACATGAGACACCTAGCAGTGCACTGCTGCCCGGCATGCTGCTCGATGTGCGCGCCGGTGAAACCTTCGCCGCCGACGGAGTGCTGACGGACGCGGAGAGCACGATAAACGCGTCGCTGCTCACTGGGGAATCGCGACCAATCCGGGTGCGCGAGGGTGATGCAGTGTACGCCGGCACGCTCAATGTATCGGCGCCCATTCGTGTGCGCGTAACGGAGGCCGGCGAAACAAGCCGCGTCGCGCGTTTGCTGCACCAGGTGGAATCAAGTGCCGCGCGGCGTGCGCCCGTGGTGCTGGCCGCCAATCGTGTGGCCGGTGTGTTCGTCGCCGTCGTCCTCATCGTGTCCGTCGTCACGTGGGCCTGGAAATCGCTGCACAGTTCGCCGTCGGCGCTCGATGATGTGATTGCGCTGCTCGTGGTCACGTGTCCGTGTGCCTTGGCATTGGCCACACCACTCGCGGTCACCGTTTCGATCGGCCGAGCGGCCGGTGATGGCATATTGGTAAAGGGAGGGGATGCGCTGGAGCTGCTCGCGAAAACCGGCGTGCTGGTGCTCGACAAGACGGGTACACTCACCGAAGGACACACCACGGTCGTGACGTGGATCGGTGATGAAGCGGTGCAGTCGCTGGTGAAATCACTGGAAGCAGGTTCATCACATCCGATCGCGGATGGCTTTCGTCGCGCCTGGCCTCAGGTGGTGTTGCAACCGGTAGCGCAGGAAACACACGTGATCGGCGGCGGACTGCGTGGTGTCGTCGATGGGCGTGAGCTTGTTGTCGGCTCCCCAACGTTCGTGCGTGCGCAGGCATCCGACGGTACGCGCACACTCGAGCAGGCCATCGGCACGATGGATCGTACGCTGACTCCGGTTCTTGTGGCCATGGATGGTGTGGTGGTCGCGGCCGCAGGCATCGGCGACCGCATTCGAGCGGATGCGCTTGACTCGCTGACGGCATTGCGCGCGATGGGCTGGCACACTGTCATGGCCTCGGGCGATGCGCCCGATGTGGCGAGGGCCGTTGGCGCGCAACTCGGATTCGCTGAACACGATGTGCACGCGGCCATGTCGCCCGAAGGCAAGCTGGCCTTGGTGCAATCATTGCAAGCTGATGGTGCACACGTGGTCATGGTGGGCGACGGCGTGAACGACGCAGCCGCGATCTGCGCCGCAGCAGTTGGGATCGGCGTACACGGCGGGGCGGAGGCGTGTTTGGCGAACGCCGATGTGTTTCTGGCACGCCCCGGACTCTCGCCGCTCCGTGAACTCATGGAAGGTGCGCAGCGGACCGTGCGCGTGATTCGACGCAACTTCGCGTTTTCGCTGGCGTACAATGTGGTGGGCGCCTCACTGGCGATTGCCGGGCTGCTCACGCCGCTGATTGCAGCGATCCTTATGCCTCTCAGCTCACTCACCGTGGTCTTTGCATCATGGCGCGGGCGCACCTTCGAGCGCCGCGGAATCCGCAACCCGTCAGCGCCATGAGGCAGCAATGAGCGTGCTCTATCTGGTGGTACCGCTCGCGCTGCTGGTGGTGGGTATCGCTGTGGCCGCGTTTGTGTGGGCCGCCGGCCGCGGGCAGTTTGACGATCTCGAGACACCTGCCGTGCGCATGCTGCGTGATGACGGTGACACCACGAGTCGAACTCCGCCAACAGAATAGGGCACGATCAGCGGTCGCTTCGTCATGCGTGCGCGGTCAGCGGTTGACGCGTGCGCAGTGGCAATGGAAGTCACCAGCGCACCACGCACGCGACCCGAGTTCGGGCCGCGTGCGTGGACACACGTTGCGTCATGCGCTTCGCGCTGCAATTACGGAAGCAGCACGGCGTCGATGACGTGAATGATGCCATTGCTGGCGGCGATGTCGGTGATCACCACATTGACGACATTCTGCGGACCGGTAATCGTGATGTTGCTGCCCACAATGCCAACCGTAAGCGTCGGGCCAAGCAGTGACGCGACGGTCTGTCCGTTGGACAACGAAGACGACGGCGCACGCGTGCCCACCACGTGCAGCTGCAGAACCTGCGCCAGCACCGCGGGATCCGTCGGCACGGCACTTCCCAACGCCGCAAACGCCGCGTTGGTGGGCGCGAACACCGTCAGGTTCTCACCGGTGAGCGCCGTCGCAAGTCCGGCTGATCCGACCGCGCCCACCAGGGTGCTCAGATCAGATGTGAGGGCCGCCAGCTCAACGATATTCAGCGCCTCGGTCAAGACGCCATCGATCAGGTGCACCACACCGTTTGACGCCTCAACATCTGCTGTCACCACGGGGACGCCATCCACGGTCACGGTGCCATTCTGCACGCGCACGGTGAGCGACTGTCCGGTCAGGGTCACGAGCTGCTGGCCATCCGTGAGCTGGCTCGCGGTGAATGCACCGGGCACGACGTGGTAGCGCAGCAGCTGCTGCAACGTGGTGCGATTGCCCGTCTCGAGCAGCGAGGTCACGATACCATCCGGCAGATTCTCGAAGGCGTCGTTGATGGGGGCAAAGACGGTGAACGGACCGGTTGCCTCCAGCGCGGCCCCGAGATCGGCAGCGCCGAGCGCTGCCACGAGGGTGCTCAACGACGGCGTGTTGCCCGCGATGTCAGCAATGGTGCGGTCATTGGGGGCGTTGAGATCATCGTCGCTGCAGGCGGCGACGGTCGCGCCGAGAAGGAGTACAGCCGCCGAGCGGCGACCGAAGGATGCCAGTGACATATGAAAAGTCCTCTGCTGTGAGCGTCGCCGAGGTCGCGGCCGCCGAGTTGCGTCCGTGCGTTCAGCGCACGTATGCAGAAGACTTGTACTAGGACCGTATGTTCCTAGTACGTGACCGACGTCACGGGATTACTCGGACACTGAGCGAGGGAAGGGCGCCTGGAAGGTATCGTGGCATCAGGTCGAACTGCGTTGGGGCGGAGCCCGTGGTTTGCGGAGCGAGCGAATAGTCGAGGACGTTGTTTCGATTGAGCACGTTTTGCACGGCGGCCCCGATTTCGGTGCGCCACGGCCCGATCTGGGTCGTCCACGTCACGCCCACATCCGTCTCGAGGATTGCCGGACGCGGCGCCTCGCCGGGCGGTGTGATGGGCAGCCCGGCACCCAGATTGCCTAGCGTCAGCAGGTCGTAGTACGATTGCCGCAGTCCCCACGTGCGGCCCCACGTCCCCCGCGATCGAGCGGCCAGCACAAAGCCTGCCCCGGGACGCGCTTCAACAGAGATAAGCGCCCGGTGCGGTTCGTTCCACGGGGTGGGCTGCATCTCGCCACCAAATCGCGACGGGAACGTGCGCCGCGACACCCCATAGTCATAGCCCGCCTCGACACGGAGCGGAATCCCGCGCGAACGATCGGACCAACCGGTCCACCCCAAGTAACCATCTCTCGTCGCACGGAGCCCCGCGCCATACGAATAACCCGTCGCGGTCGACACGTACGCACCCGGCGGCACAGACACCGGCTGCGTCGAATCCCGGTTCAGCAGCACCGCATAGTCAAAGGCCATGATGACAGGCTGCCACTTCGCGTACCACTCCGATCGCAGCTGCCAGCGGCCCAGCGGCGTAATCACCGCCTCCCCCGTGAGGTGGTAGGCCGTGGCGACACCATCCTCACCGTCCGCCGGAAGCCAGAAGCGCACGCTCGGCACCAGCGCCGTGGGGTTGGATGTCGCTACGTCAAACTGATTCACGAACTGGCGGTACACGCCGGCCCCGACACGCCACGCCCACGGACCAAGCAGCGAGGATTCGCCGTCCGCGCGAAGCGAAATGCGTGGCTCCGCGAAACTGCTCCCCGAACCGGGAAGATGCGTCAGCCGCACACCACCATCGACCCAGTAGCGGCCGCCGAAACGACGTTGCACTTCAGCGTGTCCAGCCCACCGCCACTCCCGCACGTCGCTGGCCAGCGAGCGCAGCACGCCGTTTCGCAGATCAAGAATCGCATCGGTTCGCGCGAGCTCCGCTCCCAGATCCAGATCCCACCGCCCCTCACCCGACACCTTGACGCCGCTGACAAGCGCCAGCTCGCGAATTCGATTGCCATCGCGTCGCGGCGGATCCTGAATCAGCGGCGCCGCACCGATCACCATCGAAAAATCGTGGTCCAGGCGGTGTTCGCTCGCGCGCAGCTGCACCATGTGCGTGAGGCGCGTGCCGTGCAGCTGCTCATGCCGCACCTGACCGGCCACTGTGCGCCACGCATAGGCATCGGTGGCGCGGGTGGCAAGCTGTTGGGCGGAGTTCACAATGGCGATACTGCCCTGCTCCAGCGACGACAGCTCGGGACGCGCTTCCGTTACCGTCGATACGCCGTGCTGACCAATGTACAGCGACGACGACACCCGCTGAAACGCACCAATCTCGGCGCGCGACGCAATGTGATAGTCACGCAACGTGACGTCAGTCGTGCCACTCTCGATCTGGTAGGGACGCGTGCTGGTTGGCAGGTCGCTCGTGATGGTGCGGCCGATTCCGGTGAGGCGGCTCAGCAGGACCGGGTCGGGGAGATTCCAGGCACGAATGGCATTCGCCAGCGGCGTTGGCTGATACACATCCCACAATCCACTACGCGCCGACACCATGGTCGTAAACCGCGTTCCACGATGCTGCACCGGTACGACAATGCGTGTGGACGCAGAAAACGGATCCGCCTGAGCGGCCGTCTGCACCGGCGCCGTGATGTCCGCATCTCCGAAGCCGTGCGACAGATCGATCACGCCCGCCGTAAAGCTGCCGGCGCGCGTTTCGTAGCCGGCGCGACGCACGCGCAGCTCCTCAATGGCCAGCGGCGAGAACGCGCCAAACATGCCGGCCAGCGTGGCCGCGTCAAAAATGGGCACGCCATCCAGTCGCCAGACATGCTCCCCGGCCTCACCACCCTGAATGTGCAAGTCGCCCACGCCGTCCCGTCGCGTCAATCCCAGCGCACTCGGCGCGCCGGGCATGTACAGTCCCGGTCCGAGCACGAGCGGTGTGGAGATGTTGCCGCTGTACGAAATGCCACCGAGCCCGGCCGACGCCGTACCGGGTTGCAGTCCGTTCACCACGATCGGCGTGGTCATCACCGCATAGCGCCGCAGCGAAAAACGCTCGCGCAGCCGCCCGTCGGGTGGAATCGCCACTTCCACCTGATACGGCTCGTAGCCGATTGCCTGAATTGTGAGCTTGTAGCTGCCAGGCGCGAGCCGACCGAACGAGAAGGTGCCGGCATCATTGGCCACACGCGTATCAAGACGCTCTGCAAGCGCCACGCGTGCCTGCGGCAGTGGCGTACCGTTCGAACCGTCCACTACAATCCCACTTAGCGTCGCGTACGCCGGCACACTCTCGGCGCGCGCGATCACTACGTAGGTGCCGGACGACATGCGGTAGTAATCGAGGCCCGCTTCGTTGACGATGCAGGCGAGCATTCGCTCCGGGGGTGCCCTGTCCACGCGACAGGAGACGCGCGTCGGGCCGTCTGCGCCACCCTGCAGCACCCGCGAGTCATACACCGACAGGTTCATGCCACTGACTTCGACGAGCCGCTCGAGCGCGGTTTGCAGTGGCACACTCAGCAGCGCCAACGTGATCCGTGCGCTGTCAACTTCCGACGCTCGTGAACCCTGCGCACTCTGTGCTCCTGCGGCCCGCGCTGACGCGCTCGACAGCGTGGTACCGCCCGCCGCGAGCGCAAGCCACCGCACTGCCCGCCAACCGGATCGCAGCGCCTGCATAAATCCGGCTGGCGTCATGAGCGAGGAGCCTTACGGTAAGGGTTGTACGCTCTCCGCTTGCGGCGTGATGTCGAAGCCGCGACTGGTGCGCGTGTAGCGCAAGCCACGCATGGTGCAGAGGTCGTTAAGGACGGTCTCAATGGACGGTCGTTCCGGATAGTAAAAGGCGAGCAGCTCATCCCCAATGCTGACGCCTCGCAAGCGGATGTCTACCGCGTAACGCCGCTCCAGTTCCCGAAAGATGGCGTCCATGCGAAGATTCACCAAGGCAAGACCTCCGCGGCGCCACAGCGTCATGGTCTCAATGCCAAGCGTTGACGCCGACTCGGGAGCAACGGCTCCGGTGCGCACCAGTGTCTCCTGACCGGCCGCCAGCTCGACCGCGCCTGCGGCGTTGTCGCCCGACGCCTCCACACGCACCCTACCCGACTCTACGCCAACCAGCGTGCCGAACGCATCATCGGCATGCGCGCGCACCACAAACGACGTGCCGAGTACGGTAATGCGCGCTTCGTCGGTGGTCACGGTGAAAGGACGCGAGCTCCGCGTGACCGCGAAATACGCTTCGCCACGAAGCGTCACCGCGCGATCAGCGCGCGTCAGGCCACCAAGGCCCCGGAAACCGCGCGCATACTGCAGCGTGGTACCCGCATTGAGCTCGGCCACGGAGCCATCCGGCAGCGTGACGGCGAGCTGCTCGCCAAACGGCGCCTCAACCGTGATTGGACGAGACTGCCAGTATCCAAGACCGGCCGCCACCGCTAACGTCGCGGCGAGTGCCCAGGGCGCGATCGTGGGGAACGCACGTCGACGTGTCGTCGCGGCAAGAGACGGGACCCGGGTCGGTGCCGAGGCTGGCGTCTCGACCGATGGCACAAGCGCCGGCGACGAGACGGGCGTCAGAATCGGACGGCCTTGCGCGATCTGCGCACTGACTCGCGACCAGACCTGCTCAGCCTCTGGCGAACCGGGCACGGGATCAACCAGGGCCAGCAGATCCCACACCTGGACGAGTTCCTGTCCCTCGGTCCGGTCGGCGAGCTCGTCTCGCAGCTCGGGCGGAAGGGGGTGACGCGGTGCGGCGTTCATGATGACACTCCGGTGAACGACAGCAGCGATGCCACCAACGTTCCAAGGGTCGTCAGGCGGGCGCGCAGCTGTTCGAGCGCCCGGACGAGATGATTGTTCACGGTGCGAGGGGCGCACCCCATGACTTCGGCGATTTCCTGATGGGACAGACCATCAAAGCGGCTCAAACGCAACGCCTCCCGCTGACGCGGCGGCAGTTCGGCGATGTACTGGTTCAGACGCGTCGCGAGTTCTGACGCTTCCAGCTGCATGTCGGCCGACACCGCATCCCGCGGCCGGGCGGCGATGGCCGCAGACTCCGGATCCTCGAGGAGGTGCCGGTGCGTCTGTTCGTCCCGCAGCTGGTTGAGCGCCAGATTTCGCACGGTTCGGTAGAGGAGAGCGCGCAGTGAAAGTGAAGGGTCAAGCGTGGTGCGCCGGTCCCAGATTCGCACGAAGGCATCCTGCGCCAGGTCGCGCGCCACCGCATCGTCGCCCACCAGCCGCATGACGGACCGCCAGAGCGGTTCGTACGTGGCGTCGAAGAGCGCTCGGAAGGCCGTTGCGTCGTTGGCGGCCAATCGGCGCGCCCATTCCGCGAACTGCTCCGAGTCCGGTGTCTGATCCGACATTCTCAGTCCTTACACGCGATCAGGGGGTGGTGACCATGCCCGCACCGGCCCGCTCTACCGCCGTGCCGGTTCCGTGACATCTTGTGGCCGATTGGTGATACCCCACACATTTCACTCATGAACACACCGACAGCAGTTGAAAGCACGGGGCAGGAGCGCCGATCCAACGCGCGCCTGCGCGAGCTGGTTGACGAAATGATGGCCACCATCCGCGCGGCTGCCAACATCGACCTGTGGACAGCAGAGGAGCGCGCCCACTGTGAGGCGGATATGGCCCGCATCATGTCCGACGTCCGGGATCACGCGCTTGACCGCGGTCGCGTACCGAGAGCCCGACTCGACTAAACGCGTTGTGGTGAGGACCATTCTGCTCCCGTACCCCACAGCGACGCCATTAGTCACGTAGCGGCTGCGTCCGCTGATGGCTGCGCGCATGCCGCTGATTGCGCGCACGCTGACGGGCGAACCCGACACCGCCGGCCGCGAAAGCGCCAATTCCCGTCATCGCCACCAGCCACGACCAGCCGTCATCGACGCGGGAGCCCCCGACGACGCGCAGCCCGGCCAGC
>JBGTOG010000330.1:0-33640 GCA_041742675.1 Gemmatimonadaceae bacterium
GGTGGTGCCCACGGATCGCTGGCGCCGAGCGCACGCCACGGTGAGCGGCGGTCAGCAGGCCATGCGCGCGCTGCTCGCACTCAAGCAGCGACCGACGGCTGTGTTCTGCGTGAACGATCTGGTCGCGATCGGTGCCGTCAAGCAATGTCTTGTGCAGGGTGTTGCCCTGCCGGCGGATGTCTCGGTCGTGGGATGCGATGATATCGAGATGGCGCGATTCGTCACGCCGGAGCTCACGACCATCTCGATCCCCGCGCGTGAACTGGGCGCGCGTGCGGCGAGACTGCTACTCTCGTACATCGAGCACGCCGCTGACACCACTGATGTGCAAACGATGTCGGCGCGTCGCGCTCTGGCTCGTCCGCTGCCGGTTCGATTGCAGGCTCGCGGTTCGAGCGCGCGTGCACGACGTGTGCATGGGGTGCTGCCGGCATGAACAACGCCGCACCATCCCCGTCGAGCCACGCGACTGCAGCGCACGCGACGCAAGCGATGACGAGCGCCATAATCACCGGCACCGGTCACGCCGTACCATCGCGTGTAGTGCGCAACGCCGAGCTGAGCGCGCATCTCGGCGAGGACATTCATCCGTTCGTTTCGGGTACGCTCGGCATCGAGGAGCGACGCTGGTGCGCGGACGACGAGAGTACCGCCGATCTCGCCGAGCGTGCGGCCCGTCAGGCGATGACATCGGCCGGCATCGACGCGGAGTCGATCGATCTGTTGATCGTCGCCACCGACACGCCGGAGTACGTCTCGCCCGCCACGAGCTCGGAGCTGCACGGGCGGCTCGGCTGCGTACGAGCCGGCACGTTTGATGTGAACGCTGGATGCGCCGGTTTCGTGACGGCGTTGGATGTCGCGTGGAAGTATCTGCGCGCGGATCACCGCTACCAGCGTGTGTTGGTGGTTGGCGCGTACGTGATGTCACGCTGGCTCGACATGCACGACAAGAAGACCGTCACCATTTTTGCCGACGGTGCCGGAGCGGTGGTGCTTGAGCGCGGCCCGGACGACGGGTTGCTGGCCAGTGAGCTCTATGCGGACGGAACGCTGGCGCGCGATATGGGCATCTTTGCGGGCGGCGCGCGCGAGCCCATCACTGAGCAGGTGCTGCGCGACGGCGCGCGACATCGGTTGCAGTTCGTGCGCAAGTATCCGTCGTCGGTGAACGAAGCGGGTTGGCCGCGTATCGTACGGTCGGTGCTTTCGCGCTGTGACGCGCAGCCGTCGGACGTGGACCTGTGGTTGTGGACCCAGGTGAACCGATCGACGATTCAGGCTGTGATGCAGACGCTTGATCAACCGATGTCGCGCGCGCACACCGTGATGCACAAGTGGGGATACACTGGCTCGGCCTGTTTGCCCATGGCGCTTGACGATGCCGTGCAGGCGGGCCGATTGCACGATGGTGATCTGGTGATGATGACCGGCTCGGGCGCCGGGCTCGCGATGGCCTCGATCGCACTGCGTTGGAGAGTTCGTCATGCGCGGTGAGATCAGCCATGACAGCAAGGCGGGGCATGCGACGCTCTTGCATCAGTTCCTTGCGCGAGGTTCGACGGCACCGGACGCGGTCGCGTACGCTGTCTGGCCGCGCGGTGCGTCGGCCATCACGACGCATTTGACCTGGGGCGCGTGGGCTGACGCGTCGCGCCGTGTGGCTGGCGCACTGATCGAAGCCGGGGTGCAGCCGGGCGAGTGCGTGCTGATCTTTGCCGACAACTGTCCGATGTGGCCGATTGTTGACCAGGCTGTGCAGATGGTGGGAGGCATCAGTGTCGGCGCGTATCCCACGAGCAGTGTGGTGCAGTTGTCTGCGCAGATCCGGGACTGCGCGGCTCATCATGTGTTTGTCGACGGTGTAGCGCGTCGCGCAATGGTGGAGGAAGCCTGCGTCACCATGTCGTGGACGGTGCAGGTGTGGGCGCACGATGACTGGCAACGCGCGTGCATCGCGCCGCATGCGGACGCGGAACTGGTCGCGCGTCTGGATGCGATCTCGGCAGCTGATGATGCGATGCTGATCTACACGTCCGGATCGATGGGTGAACCCAAGGGCGCTCGCATTTCCCATCGCTATCTGTCGACATCGGCCGCGAGCATTGTTGAGACACTCGGGCTGATGTCGCATGACACCGGAGTCTCGTTCCTGCCGTTCTGCCACGCGGCCGAACGGGTCTTTGGACTCGCGGTACGCATCGCTACCGGCATGAGCGCGGTGCTCGTGGAGTCGCCGAACGACGTCTGGGCGGCGATGCGCGTGTTCGAACCAACACTGTTCGGTGGGCTGCCGCGCATGTTCGAGAAGTTGGCGGAGCGATTGCGTGATGCTTCATCTGCCGACGATGCCACAGCGCGTTGGCAGGAGATGCTGGGCAGGCAGTGCCGATTGGCCACGTCAGGTGGAGCAGCGCTTCCACAACCGTTAGCGGAGCGACTGGCCGCGGCCGGATTACCTGTGCTTGGGGCATACGGGCAAACCGAACACTTGTGCGTCGCGATGAACCGACCCGGAGCGCATCGCTTCGATGCCGTCGGACAGCCGATGCCGGGTACGGACGTACGCATTGCTGATGATGGCGAACTGCTGGTGCGTCGGAATGCACTCACCTTCAGTGGCTACCATGGACAGCCGGAGGCAACGCGTGCGGCGTTCACCGACGATGGCGTGTGGCTGCGAACCGGCGATCTCGCGGAGCAGGACGACGACGGCATGCTCCGCATTACCGGGCGTCTGAAAGACCTGCTGGCACTCTCCAATGGCAAGAAGGTGGCGCCCTCACCGATTGAGCTTGAACTGTCCGCATCACCGTTGATTGCGAGCGCGGTGTGCATTGGCGAAGGTCGTCATTTTTTATCGGCAGTTCTGCAGCTGCAGCGCGACGTTGCCGCATCGCTCGTGCATTCCCACGGGCTGTCCGTGCAGTGGCCGGAGTTGGCGCAGCACAACGTGGTACGAGCAGCGGTGCAGTTGCTGGTGGACGAGGTCAACATTCGTCGCTCACGTCCGGAGCAGGTGCGCCGCTTCACGCTGGTGAGTGACGACTGGACCGTGGAGAACGACGCGCTGACGCCCACGTTTAAACTCCGCCGCCGCGCCATTGAAGCCCGGTACCGGAGTGCGATTGACGCGATGTACCTAACGGGCGACGGGGGGAATTCCGAATGAGCACCACCGTTGCAACCACCCGCGCGATCGCCATGCGCGCCTTTGTGCTCGGCGTTATCGGCATTGCGGTGGCGTACGCCACCGCGTTCTTGCCCGCACCGATGGCCGCTGTTGGTCCGTGGATCATGGCCGTCGTTATGCCGGTGACGATGTTTGCGATCATGGTGCTGGGCGCAGTGCGCGCCGGCCGCGGTATCGGACCGCTGGCCGTGCCATTTGCGCTGGTGCTGCTGCTCGTGTGCGGCGGATTCGCCGTGGCTCTGTGGTTGCCACCTGACACGGTGGACACGCCACTCTGGCTCGGGCTTCCGCCGCGTGCAGCGGTGATTCTCTACGTTGTCGGGTTGCTGCCGTTGTTCATTCTGCCGGTGGTATACGCGCTCACATTCGATGCGCTCACACTGAGCGATGACGATATCGCGCGCATTCGCGCTGCTCGCTTGCCGGGCTCGCGTCCCACCGGCGCGAGGCACGACGCATGACCGCAGCCTCCGCACTCCTGCAGGCGGTGGCCCTGCCGCCGTTGTCGCAGCCGATCATCGGCGCGGTTGCGATTGCATACTTCGTGGTCGTTGCCGTGATCGGGACGTGGGCCGCTCGACGCACGCGATCGGCGTCTGACTTTTTTGTGGCAGGTCAGGGGATCGGTCTCTTTACGCTGGCCATCGCGGCGATGGCGGCCACGCTCTCGGGATTCGCATTCATTGGCGGTCCGGGTCTGGTGTACACCGTGGGCCTGGGTGCGGTGTTCATCGTGCTGCCCGCCGCGCTGACGAACTCAATGGGCGCGTGGGTCATGGCGAAGCGACTGCGTCTGCTCGCCGAAGTGCGCGAAATGATGACTATCCCTGATGCCATCGGCGCACGGTACCAGTCGCGCGCGGCGCAAGGGTTGTCGGCGGTGGCCATTATCATCGCCACGATTGGCTACATGGCCACAAACATTCTCGCGCTTGGTCTGGTCATTGACGCGATTTTTTCGACGGGTCTGTCGCTGGCGATCTGGATCGGCACACTGATCGTGCTGGGCTACTCGGTGTCGGGCGGAATTCTGGCTGGCATTTACAACGATGTCTTTCAGGGATCACTCATGGCGCTCGCGTCGGGCGCCGTGTTCTGGTATGCGCTGGAAGCGGGCGGTGGTTTCAGTGGCATGTCGCGCACAATCCTCGCGACGGATCCGGGGCTGCTGGCGCCGTGGGGCAAGCTCACGCCGCTTGCGGCGCTCTCGTTCTATTTCGTGTTCGGTCTGGGATCGCTTGGACAGCCGCATGTGATTCACAAGTTCTTCATGCTGAAGGACGCACGTCGGCTGAAGTGGTTCCCGCTGCTCATGACGGTGGCGCTGTTTGTTTCCCTGCTGCTCTTCATTGGTGTGGGACTGGCCATGAAGTCACTGGTGCTCAGCGGCGCCACGCCCGCACTTGGCAATCCCGACGATGCGACGCCGGCGTTTCTGCTGCGATTTACGCCTGTCCCGCTGGCCGCCTTGGTGTTCGCCAGCGTCGCGGCCGCGATCATGAGCACTGTGAACTCATTCATGAGTATTGGCGCGGCGGCGTGCACCCATGATTTGCCCGTGGCCTTCGGCACGCGCATGCACAACGAACTCAAGTGGGGACGCATCTGGACGGTGGTCATCGCGATCATCGCGGCGGTTGTTGCGCAGGCGTCCGGCACACTGGTGGCGTTCCTGGGGATTTTCGGCTGGGGTTTGTTCGCCTCCACGCTCGTTCCCGCACTGGCGGTGGGGCTGAACTGGAACGGCGCCACACGCGCCGGTGCGATCGCGTCGATCAGCACCGGGCTGGTCGTGACGCTGTCTCTCGAGACGCTGGCCTACTGCAAAGTCTTTTCGTTTCCCGCGGGTGTGACGGCCGCAGCCATCGCCTTGGTCACCTCGCTGCTGGT
Source organism: Gemmatimonadaceae bacterium (assembly GCA_041742675.1). Taxonomy (GTDB): domain Bacteria; phylum Gemmatimonadota; class Gemmatimonadetes; order Gemmatimonadales; family Gemmatimonadaceae; genus JAABRT01. The sequence goes on from JBGTOG010000330.1 coordinate 5,084, forward strand.
GTTCTTCCTCGTGTCGTGGTGGACGCGCGACACGGCGTCTGCAACCCTGGCGCCCGATGTGCGCGCCGTTATGGAGGCCTGATGACAGAGTTCGAAGCGCTCTCGGTAGGCACCGTATCCGAATGGCGCAAAACCGTCACCGAAACGGATGTCGTGCTGTACGCCGGCATCACGGGTGACTTCAATCCCGTGCACATCGATGCCGTCGCGGCTGCGAACAGCACGTTCGGTGGTCGCATCGCGCACGGCATGCTCACCGCCGGCTTCATCTCCGCGGCGATTGCCAATGGTTCGCCGGGCCCTGGTGCGATCTACCTCTCACAGTCGCTCGCGTTCAGGCACCCCGTGCGCATCGGCGACACGATCACGGCGCAGGTCGAGATCGTGGAAATCAAGGCGCGGACCCGCCGTGTGCGCCTGAACACTGTGTGTCGCAATCAGGACGGCACCGTCGTGCTTGACGGTGAGGCTCTGGTGCTCGTTCCTGCTCCCGCTTCTTCTCTTCCCACATCCGGAGACGTCTGATGTCGTGGTCTGTCCTTGATTCGTGTAACGTACTGCAGCAGCGATTCGCGCCACTGGTGCGGGTCATGGTGGTTGCGGTGTTCGGTGTTGTCGCCTGCTGCGTTGCGCTTCCCAGTCTGGCGCAGGCTCAGGCTGGCTCACTCGCGGGCATTGTCACTGACAGCACGGGGGCACTGCTTCCGGGCGCTCAGGTGGGTGTGGTTGGCACACGTTTCGCCTCGACCAGTGGTACGGATGGTCGCTACCGTCTCGTTGGCGTGCCTGTCGGCACATACGATGTGCGGGTGCAGCGCATTGGTTCGGCGGTTCGCTCTTTTCCGGGTGTGGTGATTCGCGCTGGCGAGGAAACACGTCTGGACATTGTGCTGGGAACCAGTGCGTTGCAGATCGGCGGATATGTGGTGTCCGCATCGCGTCGCGTGGAGAAGATTACCGAAGCGCCAGCCACGGTCACGCGCATCACGGCGGATCAGATTCGCAGTACCGTTGGCAACTCCTTCACAGCCGCACTCAAGGATGTGAAGGGTGTGGACTTCTTCCAGACGGGCATTGCTGCAGCAGGTATCAATGCGCGCGGTTTCAACAGCGCCTTCAACAACCGCATGCTGCAAATGGAAGACAACCGCATCGCGGTGCTTCCGGAAAACGGTTTGCCCGTGGGTGTGTTCACGACGATTCCGAAGGTCGACATCGCTGGCATTGAAGTGCTTGTGGGCCCGGGTGCCGCCCTTTACGGCCCCGATGCGTCGAACGGTGTGGTCACACTGTTGTCGAAGGATCCCAAGCAGTATCCGGGCACCATTCTTGAAATGTCGGTGGGTGGCAACTCGCTGAGCAGCTTCGGCGATGAAGCGCCTGGTATTGTGAGCTACCGTAACCTGCAGGGCCGTCACGCCGGCGTAGTGCTCGATGGACGACTGGGGTACAAGATCACCGGTGAGATCATTGACGCTTACGACTGGCAGAACACCAATGTCTACGCACCGGCCGTCGCCGGTGGCGCGCCCTCTCCGGAAATTGGTATTGACTGGAACACCGACTACCTGCGAGGCGGCGGTGCACTGGTGTGGTACTTCGATGGCGGCGCGCGCCTGGAGTATCAGGGCGGGGCCAGCAAGTCCAATGGCGTAGGCATCACCAGCGTGGGACGCAATCAGCTGTCTGACTGGGGCTACTGGAATCAGCAGGTGCGCTTCACCAGCGATCAGTTCTTTGCGCAGGTGTATGCCACGCGTTCGCTCTCGGGACAGACGTTCGCATTGAACGGCTACTCGACCAATCGGCTCTCACCGAGGTTCGCCGGACAGACCGACGATTCCGTGCGCCTCGCATCCTCATTCCCGGCCGACGGTCGACTGATGGCAGCTGAGGCGCAGCACAACTTCACGCTGCCCTCGCTCTTCAACACGCGCGTGGTGTACGGCGCCCAGCTGCGCCGCGATCAGGTGTCGTCGAAGCGCGTATGGCTCGAGGACGCGCTCACGGATGAGGACATCACGCTGCAGCAGGTCGGTGTCTATGCGCAGACGGAAACGCCGCTGAATGAGCACGCGAAGTTGGTGCTGGGGGCACGCTACGACTCGCCCGAATTCTACGAGAATCAATTCTCGCCCAAAGCAGCGCTGCTTGTGTCGCCCTCCGACAACAGCACGTTCCGGCTGACGTACAATCGCGCCTTCAAATCGCCCACGATTCTGCAGACGAGCTTCTTTTACCGCGACTTCCAGCCGTTCATCGGGGTGTTCGGCAACCGCGATGGATTCGAGATTCGAAACGCTGCCGGTGATGTGGTCCGCACGCTCGCGGCGGTGGAACCGGAACTCAACAATACATTCGAACTTGGATACAAAGGCGTGCTCAAGGATCGTCTCTTTCTCGAAGTCGCGGGTTGGGTCGCCCGCTACGAAAGTTTCCTGAGTCCGTTGCAGGTGGTGGCCAATCCGTTTGGTGGAGCCAATGCCACCTTTGCCTACAACGCGCGCACCGGCACCAAGTACACCAACGCGGCCGGTGTTGATCAGATCGCGCTCACCTACTTCAACCTCGGCAAAGCCACGCTGTCGGGTATCGATGCCGGCTGGCGCTATGTGATCTCCCCGTCGGTGAGCACCAGCGGCACGGTGTCGTTTCTGCAACTCGATTCCATCATCCGCGCGCCAGGTGAGCCGGCCGAAGCCACGGCCCTGAACAGCCCAGGCTCCAAGTTTACGGTTGGCATGGAATCCACCGCGCTGCCATTCAGCTCGTTTGGTGGATTTACCTTGCGTTTTGTGAAGGATTATCAATTTCTTTCCGGCGTGCACAACGGTCGGATTCCAGGATTGCTCGGACTGGACTTCAACCTTGGCTACCGGATCCCCTCACAGCGCGCCCAGATCAATCTTTCGGTGCAGAATGCCTTTGTCTGCACCAGCGGGACCACCACGCCGCCCAGGTTCCTCGCGGGCGCAGCACCGGCCACGTACTCCAAGGGATGGGGCTGCGGTTTGGGTCGCGAGCACATCGAACTGCTCAATATGCCCGCCCTCGGTGCCATGGCGTTCCTCGGTGTGCGGTTCGATCTTTGAGGACATGCGAGCGCTTGTTGTGAGTCTGTGGGTGGTGTGCACCGTCGGCGCGTGTGTGCCGGCGGTGACACCGTCAGCGGTAGCCAACGCCACCGGGAGTGACCGGTCTGTGGAAATACTTCCCGAGCAGATTGTGCGAGGTGAGCACGCAGCAGGCGGCGACTCACGCGCATGGCGGCTGTTTGTGCCGCGTCGAGAAGCTGGACAGCAGCGCAGCATGCTCGTCGTGCTGCACGGCTGCACGCAGGATGCCGACGATCTGGCACGCGGAACACGCAGCGATGACTTCGCGCGTCGCGACGAGCTGCTGGTGTTGATGCCCGAACAGCCGCTGCGCGCTCATCCACAGAAGTGCTGGAACTGGTACGCACCGGCGCATCAGGAGCGGGACGGTGGTGAACTTGCGTTGCTCGCCGCAATGATCGATAGTGTCGCTGCAGCGCACGACGTCGATCCGCGACGCGTACATCTGGCTGGATTGTCTGCCGGCGCCGCCATGGCGCAGTTGCTCGCCACCGCGTACCCGGAGCGTTTCGCGTCGCTGACCATGGCAAGTGGTGTTGCGGTGGGCGCAGCGCGCACGGTGCCGGATGCGCTGTCCACGATGCGCAGCGGTCCGCGTGAGGGCGCAACATCTGCCGATGTGGTACTGACTCGCATGTCGCCCAACGCGCGTGCCATGCCGTTGCTGGTGCTGCACGGTGAGCAGGACGCGGTGGTATCCCCCACAAACGCCGACGCGATCGTCGCGCAGTGGCGCGGTGCACTCAGCGCACTCGGCGTTTTGCTGGTGCAGGAGCAGAGATTCGAAGCGTATGCGGCCGACGCCCGCGCGGTGTCTGTGCTTCGCTGGCGCGACAGCACCGGAACACTCTGGTTGGAATCACGGCGCATGGCAACGCTGGGTCACGCGTGGGCGGGCGGCGATTCGTCAGGTACATACGTGCAGCCCGATGCACCCGACGCAACGCAGGCGATGTTTGCCTTTATCCAGCGTGTGTCGCCATGACATCGGTGCAGGCACCCCGGTTCGTGGCTCCAGGCGCCGGACGTTTCGATCCCATCGCCTGGTGGGCGAGCCATGATTCGCAACGTGTTGCGGTGGTCGATCCGGTGTCGGGCGCATCGTGGTCGTACGGCGCACTGAACACCATGGCCGCGCGCTGGATGGTCGTGCTTTCGGCGCTCGGCGCGCAGGCTGGGGACCGCATTGCCGTACTGGCGATGAACCGTCTCGAGTTTCTTCCGCTGCTGGCCGCATGCAACCGACTCGGTGCGATGCTGGTTCCGCTGAACTGGCGACTGTCGGCGGCTGAGTTGACGCTGGTATTGCGCGATGCATCACCCGCCGTCCTGCTCGGTGAATCACGCTTTCAGAGCATTGCGGAATTCGCCGTTGCTGCCGCCAACGTTCGCGCACCGGTGTGGTGCGATCTGGACCAGGATGTTGAGCGGCTCCTGGCGCGCGGTGGCACGGCACGAGTGCGCCCGGATGCCTCGCCAGACGAGGCCGCGATGCTGCTGTATACGTCCGGCAGCACGGGGGAGCCTAAAGGTGTGATCATGCCACATCGTCAGCTCCACTGGAATGCGATTGCCACGAACGTCGCGTGGGAACTGACACCGCACGATGTGGGACCGCTGGCCACGCCCCTCTTTCACACGGGCGGCTGGGGTGTGTTCACGCTGCCGCTGCTGTACTGCGGCGGGCGCATCGTGCTGCTCGACACGTTTGATCCCGATCGCTATCTCGACACGCTGCACACGCAGCAGGTCACGGTGGCGTTTGGCGTGCCAACACAACTCGACATGCTGCGGGAGCGCCCGTCGTGGGGACAGCCGCTGCCCGCGCTGCGATGGTTCATTGCCGGTGGTGCCCCCTGTCCGCAGCGGGTACGTGATGCGGTGTGGAATGCCGGCTACACCTTTCGTGAAGGCTATGGCCTCACGGAGTGCGGGCCCAACTGCTTCACCACCACCAACGCACTCGCACACGCCAACCCCGGTACCGTCGGTCATCCACTGCCGTTCCTGCAAATGCGCACGGTCGGTGACGACGGGGCTGTCACTGGTGATGATCTGGTGGGCGAACTGCAGCTTCGCGGACCGCAGATGTTCGGTGGGTATTTCAACGCGCCCGCACGCACTGCCGAAGTCGTGACAACCGACGGATGGCTGCGCACGGGTGATCTGGCCATGCGTCGCAGTGATGGCCTGTGGGCGATTCACGGTCGGCGCAAAGAGATGTACATCTCCGGCGGTGAAAACGTCTTTCCTGGTGAAGTCGAAGCGGCACTGTTGAACTGCGCCGGCGTGTCGGCGGCGTGTGTGGTCGGTGTGCCGGATGCGCGATGGGGAGAGGTCGGGTGCGCGGTGATCGTGCGTCGGTCTGCCGCCGTGGGTCCCGATAGCAATGCGCTTTTGGCCGACGCGCGCACGCGGCTGGCTGGCTACAAGGTGCCCAAGCGCGTTGTGTTCGTTGAGCAGATGCCAACGCTCGGCTCTGGCAAGATTGATCGCCGCGCCGTTCTCGCGTTGGCGACAGCGGCAACGGGAGCAGCGACGGTGGAGACAGGCGTGTGATGGCGTCCGCCAAGGGCGCGACGGTTCGCGGCACACTCGGCTTCGTTGAACGAACGGCTGGGCTGGAGGTGCTTGAGCAGGTGCTGTGCGTACTGCCGCCAGCGTCCGCACAGGCGATGCGCAACGTGTCAGCCACCGATGACGTGGCGTACACAGAGCTTGTGGCGCTATGGGAAGCGACCGATCAGCTGCTGCGCGACTCAACACCCGCATGGGCCGAGGACGCCGGCAAGTTCAGCATCGAGTCGCTGGGCGTGCAGTTGTATGGCGGAATTTTGCGTAAGCCAACGCCTACTGATTTTCTTACGCAAAGCGTGTCGCTCTTCCGGTTGTTCTATGCACCGGGAGATATGACCGTCGTGCAGGAGGACGTGAGTTCGGCGGTCTTGCGTCTGGTTGGATTCAATCCCTTGAGCACGGTGTTCTGCCGACGTCAGGTGGGTGGACTTTCCCGGGCGCTCGAACTGGCGGGAGGTGAGGCGCCAACTGTGCGGCATGTGCGATGCACCCTCAGCGGAGACGCGTTTTGCGAGTGGGCCATGCACTGGGGTACGCAGCGCGAACGCGACGAGCGCTGATCGCGCGTCCCCTCTGGTGCCGGACGTGACTTTTGGCGAGCCTTCCTTACATGTCTCGCACGCCACCCGCCCGCAGTAAGCTCACGCCTTCCCAATCCGCGAAGGCGGCCGTGCAAATTGACTTGTTTCCGGAGCGGCCGGTGATTGATGTGCTCTCACCAAGCGCCGTCGTGGGGCCACGCACGGCGGCGAGATCGGTGATCCGCGTCCGTATGCGCAGCGTGGAAGCGCCGCATCTTGTCTTTCACGATCGACATGGGTGGTACTGCGAGACGCACGGACCAGCGTGTGAGGCGGTGCCAGTTGCACAACTGTCGCAGCATATCCCCGTAGATGCGAGTGCAACCCCCACTGCATCGCCGGATACTGATACGCATACTGCGACAGACACCGAGTCGATGACGCATCACGCGCCACCGCGACGCAAACGCTCTGGTCAATGAGCGTCGATCAGCCGCTCTGGACGCCAACGGAGGCACAGCGAACGACCACGCAGTGGGCGGAGTTCACACGCCTGTTGGCGTCGGATGGTCTCCTGCCAAATCCCGAGGTCGACAGCCACGCCCTGTGGCGGTGGAGCGTGACGCAGCCGGAACGCTTCTGGGCGGCGCTTTGGCGATTTGGCGGCGTGATCGCAGAGGTACGAGACGACGGCGCACCGTATGACGACGTGTTGCGCGGGCGCGAACGCATGGCGCCGCCAACGCGCGAAGATGGTCCCACCTGGTTTCCCGGCGCACGTCTCAACTTTGCGGAGAATCTGTTGCGGCGTCGTGATCACGGCACCGCGTTGATCAGCTGGACCGAGCAGGGCCCGGGGCGACGTGTGTCGTACGCCGAACTCGCGAATGAGGTCGCGCTCTGCGCCGCGGCGATGCGTGCCATCGGCGTGGTCGAAGGAGATCGGGTTGCTGCGTGGATGCCCAATGTGCCGGAAACGGTAGTGGCGATGTTGGCCGCAACATCGATTGGCGCCGTGTGGTCATCGTGTTCGCCGGATTTTGGTGCGCAGGGGGTGCTCGACCGCTTCGGACAGATCGAACCCTCGCTGCTCATTCTGGCGGAAGGCTACGAGTATGCCGGCACGTACTGCGATGTACTCGAGCGTGCGGCGCAGGTCGTGCCCCAGCTGCCAACTGTACGGCAAACGTGGGTGGTGCCCGTTGCTGGTCGAACGTCCAGCAGGACGGAGTCCGCACAGGAGTGGACGTGGTGGCACGACGTCATGCACGCGCAGCGTGTAATCGATGCGTCACCCGAGCTTCGCTTCGCACGACTCCCGTTTGATCACCCGCTCTACATTCTCTATTCGTCGGGCACCACGGGCTTGCCCAAGTGCATCGTGCACGGTGCCGGCGGTACGCTGCTGCAGCATCTCAAGGAGCACATGCTGCACACCGACCTGCGCGCTGACGACACTATCTTCTACTTCACGACCTGTGGGTGGATGATGTGGAATTGGCTGGTATCCGCGTTGGCCGTGGGCAGCACGCTCGTACTGTACGATGGCGCGCCAATTCCGTCGGCTGATCCGGCGATCCTCTGGCGCATGGCCGAGCAAGAACGCATTGCCGTGTTTGGCACAAGTGCACGGTATCTGCTGGCGCTGGAAAAGACCGGACTCCGACCGCGGGAAACGTTCGCGCTTGATTCGCTGCGCGCCATTTTGTCCACCGGCAGTCCGTTGGCCGAGCCGTCGTACGACTTTGTGTACCGTGATGTCGCGCCCGCGGTGCAGTTGGCCAGCATCAGCGGTGGCACGGATATCGTCTCATGTTTCGCCCTCGGTGATCCGACGTCGCCAGTGTACCGCGGCGCGCTGCAGATGCGCGGACTCGGTATGGCTGTTGATGTCTGGAATGATGACGGCGAACCGCTGCGCGGTGAACCCGGAGAGCTCGTGTGCACGCAGCCGTTTCCGAGCATGCCGGTGTATTTCTGGAATGATCCTGGGCACATCAAGTACTCTGCCGCGTATTTCGAGCACTTCCCGGGCGTGTGGCGGCACGGTGACTGGGCCGAACTCACCTCGCATGATGGACTGGTGATTCATGGTCGCAGCGACGCCACCCTCAACCCGGGCGGCGTTCGGATTGGCACGGCTGAGATTTATCGCCAAGTGGAAACGCTGCCCGAAGTGCTGGAAAGCCTGGTCACAGAGCACGCAGTTGCTGGAGGTTCGGGTACGACCGCGCGTATCGTGCTGTTCGTGCGACTGCAGCCAGACGCAACGCTCGACGATGCGTTGGTCCGGCGAATCAAGTCGCGCATACGTGAGCATACCAGTCCTCATCATGTCCCGCAGCTGATCGTGGCCGTCCCTGATATCCCGCGCACTCGCAGCGGCAAGATCAGTGAACTGGCCGTACGCGACGTCATCCACGGCCGAACGGTGAAAAACGTGGAGGCACTCGCCAATCCGGAGGCACTGGCGCATTTCGCGTCGCTTCCGGCACTAACCGGCTGAGGAGGGTATTATCTTGCCTGATCAGCAGTTACGGCCATCACCGTGCTGTGTATCCGCTCCCCACGACCCGAGCGACTCTCATGGCGACCACCTCTGCTCCCGAAGCCTTCGTCGGCGCGCACGACACCTTTCCCATCAACGGCACCGACTACATCGAGTTCTACGTCGGCAACGCGCGTCAGTCCTCCATGTTCTATCGCGCCGCCTTTGGCTTTGCGCTGATCGGCTATCGCGGCCCTGAAACCGGTGTGCGCGATCGCGCGAGCTACCTGCTGCAGCAAGGCAAGATCCGGCTGGTGCTCACGTCACCGCTCGGCCCCGACGGATTCATCGCCGAGCATGTGCGACGGCACGGTGACGGCGTGCGTGATCTGGCGTTCTGGGTAGACGACGCGCGTGATGCCTGGACGAAAGCGGTGGAGCGAGGCGCCACGTCGGTGCAGGAACCGGAAGTGCATCGTGACGAGCACGGGGAAGTGATCATTGCCGCGATCGCGACGTACGGTGACACGATTCACTCCATCGTGGAGCGCCGCAACTACAATGGCTTGTTTCTGCCCGGTTATGTGCCGCTCGGCTCGGCGTTCAAAGCCGAGCCGATTGGTCTCCTGTATGTGGACCACTGCGTTGGCAATGTCGAACTGGGTCGTATGAACGATTGGGTCGGCTTCTACGAACGCGTGCTCGGCTTTCACAATCTGCTGACGTTCGATGACAAGGACATCTCCACCGAATACTCGGCGCTTATGTCCAAGGTCATGTCCAATGGCAACGGTCGGATCAAGTTTCCGATCAACGAACCGGCGGCGGGCAAGAAGAAGTCGCAGATCGACGAATATCTCGATTTTTACGGCGGGCCTGGCGTGCAGCACATTGCGGTGGCCACGGATGACATCATCGCGACGGTATCCATGCTGCAGGCGCGTGGCGTGGAGTTCCTTCGCACTCCCACCACGTACTACGACGAACTGCAGGAGCGCGTCGGAGCCATCGATGAACCGCTCGACGTCCTCGCACGCCTCGGCATTCTTGTAGACCGCGACGATGAAGGGTACCTGCTACAGATCTTCACCCGTCCGGTGCAGGATCGACCCACGCTGTTTTTCGAGATTATTCAGCGGAAAGGCGCCAAAGGCTTTGGCAAGGGCAACTTCAGGGCGTTGTTCGAATCGATTGAACGGGAGCAGGCGCTCCGCGGAAACCTGTAATGCCGATTTATCACACGTTGGGCAGTATCCCGCGCAAGCGGCACATCGTTTTTCGTCGCCCCGACGGCGGGTTGTATGCTGAAGAACTGATGGGGCACGAGGGGTTCGTCGGCACCTCCTCGTTGCTGTATCACGTGCACCCGCCCACCACGGTGCTGCGGGCACGCAAGGTCCAGGATGTGGTCTGGGAGGCGGATGACAACACGTCGCTTCGTCACCGGCATTTTCTGACGTCGCGCGTGACCAGCGGCGGATCGGCTACCACCAGTCGCGTCCCACTGCTCTTCAACAGCGATATCGGCATGTTGTATGTCGAGCCCGACACGGTGGACGAACACTTCTATCGTAACTCGCAGGCCGATGAAGTGGTGTACGTGTGCGAAGGGGAAGGCGTGCTTGAGTCTGTATTCGGCGAACTTCCGTACAAGTCCGGCGACTACGTGGTGATTCATCGCAACATTACGCACCGGTGGCGCCTCAATCCGGCGCGTGGCGCCACCAAGCTGCTCGTGATGGAGAGCCGCGGACACATCCGATTCCCCAAGCGCTACCGCAATGATTTCGGTCAACTGCTCGAGGGCGCACCGTTTTCTGAGCGCGACATTCGGCGCCCGCAGCATGTGGAGCCACGCGACGAAACGGGCGAGTTCCCCATCTACGTGAAACAGTACGACGCGATCAATGAGCTGGTTCTTGATCACCATCCATTCGATGTGATCGGGTGGGACGGCTACTTCTATCCGTGGATCTTCAGCATTCACGACTTTGAACCGATCGTGGGTCGTATTCATCAGCCACCGCCGGTGCATCAGACATTTCAGGGCGATGGTTTCGTGATCTGCTCGTTTTGTCCGCGGCCGTACGATTTTGACCCCGAGGCCGTGCCCGCACCGTACAATCACAGCAACGTCGATTCCGATGAGGTGCTGTTCTACGCGTCAAGCGAGTTCATGAGCCGCAAGGGCATCGAGTACGGGTCGATCACCCACCATCCGGACGGCCTGCCGCACGGGCCGCACCCGGGACGCACCGAAGCGTCGATCGGCGCGAAATACACCAATGAGCTGGCGGTCATGATGGACTCCTTCCGACCGCTGCAGGTGGCCAAGTCGGCGATCGCCATCGAAGATCCGCGCTATCACCAGAGCTGGGTCGATACACAACACGCACAGTTCAATCCGCCGACCTCCTGATGCCTCGACAATCTGCACGCATGGCGACGTTGCCAGCGTATCCGTTGGCGCACATTCCAGCCCGCAAGCGTGCGCTGCTCGCGGCGGGCGTTGATGTCATCGATCTCGGCGCCGGCGATGCCGACCTCGCGGCTCCAGACGCAGCCATCGCGGCGCTGCACCAGGCCACCGGTGAGCCGGCGATGCATCGGTATGGATTTTCACTCGGTCATATGCCGTTTCGCGATGCGATCGCGCAATACATGCACGAGCGTTTTGCGCTGTCCTTTGATCCGCTCACCGAAGTGGTGCCGCTGCTGGGCAGCAAGGAGGGGCTCGCGCATGTGGCGCTGGCCTTCCTCCAGCCTGGTGATGTGGCGGTGGTACCAGACCCGGCATACGCCGCGTATGCCGGTGGCACACTGTTGTCCGATGCGGAGCTGTTCGCTGTGCGATTGGCACCAGCGCATGACTTTCTCATCGAGCCGTCGCAGATTCCGCCGTCGGTGCTGGAACGCACGCGGGTGCTCTATCTCAACTATCCGAACAATCCCACGGGCGCGATTGCGCCGCGTGCGTACCTCGAGCGCATCGTGCGCCTGTGCACGGAGCGCGACATCCTGCTCGTGTATGACAACGCCTACGCGGAAATGTGTTTTGACGACTACGTGGCGCCAAGCATCTTCGAGATTGATGGCGCGCGCGACGTCGCGATCGAGTTTCATTCCATGTCCAAGACGTTCAACATGACCGGGTGGCGGTGCGGCTGGGCCGTCGCCAATCCGGAGATCGCGTCGGCGCTGTCGCGCGTGAAGAACTTTGTGGATACCGGCACCTTTCTGCCCATTCAGGCGGCTGCGACGGCGGCGTTGAGTGCGCGCCGTGACTTCGTCGCGGCAAACGTTCGCGTCTTTCAGGAACGTCGCGATGCGGCCGTCACTGCATTTCGTGCGCAGGGATTTGTCTGTGAGTGTCCAAAGGCCACGATGTATCTCTGGATTCAGCTGCCGGCGGGGATCGCGAGCGCTTCGTTTGCCGATCGCGTGCGGGAAGAGCAGGGCGTCATCGTGATGCCGGGTTCCGGGTTCGGTGCTGGCGGTGAGGGATTCTTTCGAGTGTCATTCATCCAGTCAGCGGAGCGCACTGTGCAGGCAGCCGAACGCGCCGGACTGGTGTTGCGGGCAATGCTGCAGGAGCTGCCCGGATCGCATGCGTACGCTCTCGATGTGTCACCCATGTCCGCACTCTCGTGAGTGACGTGGGAATACGTGCCGCGACAAGGATCGCCAGCGCGTGTGTACTCGTGGCCTGTGCGCTCGGTCTCACCCTGGCACCCGCAGCGGTCGCGCAGCCGGAGTTGCCGCCAGTGATGCGCGAGTTTCGTGGCGTGTGGGTGGCTACGGTCGCCAATATTGACTGGCCCTCAAAGCCGGGCCTTCCCGTGCAGCAACAACAGCGGGAGTTGTTGACGATTCTTGATCGGGCAGTCGAGCTGAAGCTCAATGCGGTGGTGTTCCAGGTGCGTCCGCATGCGGATGCGCTGTATGAATCACAGATCGAACCGTGGTCGGAGTATCTCACCGGCACGCAGGGTCAGGCGCCGTCGCCACGTTGGGATCCGCTCGAGTTTGCCGTGCGCGAGTCACACGCGCGTGGGCTTGAACTGCACGCCTGGTTCAATCCCTATCGCGCGCGCAACGATGCCTCCAAGAGTGCGCTGGCGACGTCGCACATCGGCCGCACCAATCCGGCGCTCGTGAAGACGTACGGCCGTTTTCTGTGGATGGATCCTGGTGAACCCGCCGTGCGGCAGCGCACGCTGCGCGTGGTGCTGGATGTGGTGAAGCGATACGACGTCGATGGTATTCACATCGATGATTATTTCTACCCGTATCCCATCGCACAACCGGCGTCACGCGGCCGCGGCGATCTGCCGTTCCCCGACGAGCCGAGCTGGGCAAAGTATCGTGCCAGCGGTGGCACGCTGTCGCGTGATGACTGGCGTCGCGAAAATGTGAATACACTCGTACGCGCACTCGCCGAGGGCATTCGTGCGGAGAAGCCATGGGTCAAGTTCGGCATATCGCCCTTCGGCATCTGGCGACCGGGCTCGCCCGCGACGGTACGTGGCCTTGATGCGTACGACAAATTGTACGCCGACGCACGCAAGTGGATCAACGAAGGCTGGGGTGACTACTTCTCCCCGCAGCTCTACTGGCCCACATACAAAGACGGTCAGCGCTATCCGGTCCTGCTCGAGTGGTGGTCCAAGGAGAACACGCAGCGTCGCCACTTGTGGCCTGGCAACTTCACCTCGCGCGCTGGTGCAACAGGTGCGGGTTCGTTTCCGGTCTCTGAACTGCTGGAGCAGATCCAGGTCACACGCGTGCACCCCGGTGCGTCCGGCAACGTCCACTTTTCCATGCGTTCCTTCGTGTCGAATCAGGCGCGCATGAACGAGGCTTTGCGAGACGGACCATACCGCGTGCCGGCGCTGGTGCCTGCGTCGCCTTGGATGACAGCGCCGCCACCACCCGCACCGCGTGTCTCACTTTCCCGGGACCGGAGTGGTGTCATCACGGCTGCACTCTCCACAGCCACCGGCGAACAACCGTGGCTTTGGGTGGTGCGCGTACGATACGCGTCGCAGTGGGAGACCTATGTGCTGCCGGGGACCACGACATCGTGGCGTGCCGCCGGTACGTCAGACCCGACGGAGGTTGTCGTATCCACGGTCAATCGTATTGGCGAGGAGCGCCTGCCATGACACACGCGCGACCGTTCTACTATCGCGAGACGGATGGCATGCGCATCACCGTTCGCCCAAGCTTTCTGGCCGAGCAATCAAGTCCGGTGCTGGGGCAGTACGTGTTCGCGTATCACATTCGCATCGAGAATGTGAGTGCAACGGCCGCGCAGCTGCGCACCCGGCATTGGCGCATTCACGATCCCATTGCAGGCGACAGCATCGTGGAAGGTGAGGGTGTGGTTGGAGAACAGCCGCATCTGTTGCCTGGGGAAGTGCACGAGTATCGCAGTTTCTGCGTGCTCAAGGCACCACAGGGATGGATGGAAGGCAACTATCGCTTTGTGCGCGAAGACGGCTCGGCGTTTCGTGCGCAGATCCCGCGCTTCGAACTTGACGCTGAGGCGCGACCCGACGCCGTATCGTAGTCGCGCGTTGTTTCAGTCGGCCGCGACGATGTCGCGAAGAGGTGAGGTCAGCACGGCAAACACCTCTCGCGGCAACAGATCGCGCACGATAAGCGCCATGAGCGCTGCCAGCGCCGGCTCGGAGATCGGATGCAATGGCTGTTCGGCAAGCGTGTCCGTTCGTCCCGAGTCCGCAGTGTTGTCATCCGAATCAGCCCCGCTTCTGGCTGCCTCCCGTGCACGCATCATTCGCAGGAGCGGACCAGCTGCTGCATCCCGCTCCGCTTCGCGATCTGCGCGCACAATCGTCTCACCAAGCGTGCGATCGGCGCGCGCAAACTCCGTCTGACTTCGCAATCGTTCCCACTGTCCACACACGACAACCATCGCGTCTTCCGACATCGATGCGAGATCCCTGAGAAATGCGCGAACGTCCGCGGTGTGTGGGCCGTACGGCTGGTCACGGCTTGCGAGTCGATGGTACCCGAGCTGCAACAGCCCGGCACGCAGGTTGGGCACCGCTGGTGTCCACCCGATGGCGCGGAGTGCGTCAGTGCGAATGCGCTGATTGGAGCGGGTTGGCTCCGGTGCCGGTGCGGTCTGCCGGGTAGCCTGCGCTGGCAGGTCGCGACCATCGGCGCGTGCGACGAGTCGCGCGCACTCGGCCACGGTCATCGGCGTGCCGTCAGACACATTCATGATGGTCGGGACGGCAAGATCGCCAAGGGCACACGTGATCCAGTGGCGCATCGCCCCGATCACATCCTCACGCCAGGCGAAGTTCAGCCAGTGATCAAATCGTCCGTTCAGCGCCTCGACGTTGCGATATCGCGGCGCCGGATCGCGCCCGGGTCCGTACAACCCGCTCGCGCGCATCACACCGACGCAACGCATGTCGGTCGCCGCCGCAAGAATGATATCTTCGGCCGTGCACAGGGCCGTCTGCGACTCGCCGCGTCCGCTGCGTGGAGAGGATTCCGTGATTTCGCGGCCGTCGGTGTATCCATACACGCCGGTGCTCGAGATCCAGAGCAGCGCCCGGGCCCGCGACTGCACGGCAATGCGCACCGCCGCTCGCGCCGCCACTGGATAGGTGTCCGCGTAGTCATCACCACGCGCGCGAGATGGGGCCACCGCCGCCACAATCACATCATGGCCAAGCAGGGCGAGCGGCAGATCGCCTGGCTCATCAACGGCGCCGATGCCTGCCAGATCGAACGACAGTGCGACCCCGCCACGTACACGCTCGTGTTCGCTTCGGCGTACGGTGGTGACCGTTACGCCGTCTGCGGCCAGCGAGCTCGCAAACGGCTGCCCCAGCCATCCGGCGCCGAGTACGAGCGCACGGGCTGGCTGGGCGGTGAGCTCGGATGTCATGGTGTGGGTTTGGGGGTGTGGTTGTACCGGGCCAGTACACGGGCGCATCGGGCGACCACAGGATCAGTGGGTTGGAGGCCACCCCCGTGTAGCCCTGCGCACCCGGAGTCTGATATATTAAAAGGTTGGCCGGGAGCGGTGCACTCCCTGTGGCTCCACTTGGGAGCGTACGCACCAGGACTGAACCGGGATTACATGAGTAAGCAGGACGCAATCGAACTTGAAGGAACCGTGACGGAGCTTTTGCCCAATGCCACGTTCCGTGTCACCGTGCAGAGTGGCCACGAAGTGCTCACAACGTTGGCGGGCAACATGCGCCGCAATCGCATTCGCGTGCTCGCGGGTGACCGCGTCACCGTTGAGGTGTCGCCCTACGACCTGACCCGCGGCCGCATCACGTTCCGACACAAAAACTGACGCGATCGATTACCAGTGCGACGACGAGTGCTCGTGCGCATGGTCAGCGTGCTCGTCAGATAACTCGGCTGGTGGCGAGTGCGGTGTATGGCTTTCCTCCAGAACATCGAGCGGCACACCATACTGCACGACGAAGCCGAGTGGGTTCGTGCGCCGCATCGACGGTGGCGTTGCGTGCTGACCGGGCTCTATCAGTCCCTCGCGCAAGATTGACTGCGCGTTGGGAGATTGCATAGGCACGTCGGTGTCATGGTCAATCAGTTCAAAGTCGTCGTCTACGATCGCGAATATATCGCTTGAGGGCGTGGCGTTGTCCGGTGCAGTTGCGTCGGACACGGACGACACACTGCCACCACGCGCCTCGGCAACACGATGAAACAGCGCGTTCAGTGCTGACGTGTCGACACCCGACTCCTCCATGAGCGCGTGCAGCCGAAGCAGAACCGGCTCCGCGCGTGCGGGCTGATGGGCCGCAAGTGCGAGTCGCGCCTGATTCTCCAGGACAGTGAGCAGACGCTCGTCTTCCTCGCCAAACTGCGCTTCCAGTGCCTCACGTGCGAGCTCAAGCATCGTCGCTGCTTCTTCATGGGCGCCGCTCGCGGCGAGATACACAGAGAGATCCGCGCGCGCACGCGCGATCGGCGCATCATCGTCGCTGTCGCTGCAGAGCACGCGCGCGGCGAGCGCGCGGCGAGCGTCATCGATTGCACCTGCAGTGTCACCGAGCCGGAACAGCGCCTGTGCGCGGTTTCCTCTCAGCACGGCGTGAATGCCAGGACCATGCGCGAAGCGAGGCGCGGTCGCGATCGCTTCCTCAAAAGCGGCCATGGCATCGTGCCAACGCTCTGCGGCGTAGAATGAAAGGCCACGCGCATTGGCGTGTTGCCACGCGGGCTGCTCCGCGGGGGCGTCGGGGTTGGTTTCGATGAAAGAGTGTGTCACATCGGGAAGACGCATGCATCGGGAGTGCGTCACCGTCCATCACAGTGCGGGCACAAATCCACTTTTGTGACGACCTGTGCCGGAGCGCCGAGGACTGGCGCAGGTGGCGGCAACTATCGCATGATGCAGTATGTCGTGCTTGGTCTTTCACTCGCGCCGCGTGCGTGGCGTACTGGCCGCAAGTGTGCTCCTCCTGCTCGGGTGTGGCGGTGGTGATCAGTTGCGCTTGCCCACAACGGAAGCAGAGCTGGATGCGGCGTCGGCACGCGGTGATTCGCTCTCTGCCCTCATCGCAGCCGGACAGATCGTGGAAGACTCGGTGACCAACTTTGCTGGTGGTCAGATGAGCCAGTCCGAACTCGGCCGCCTTGTCGAGCAGACTTTGCGCGAGCAGGTAGCGTTGGTGGCGCCACCAGCTCCAGCGCCAGCGCCTTCGGGCGGCGACCGCATGACGCAACGTGCACAGGCGCGCGGTGACTCCATGGCACGAGCCGCCGCGCGTGAGGCGGTAAATCGTCTGCAGTCATCGAACAACAGATCGTCGGGTGACACGCTGCGCGGTGTGATTGTGCTGGAGGGATCGGCGCCGGTAACCCGACTGATGCTCGACACCCCGATGGCCAGCATGCCCGTGTCGCTTTCCGGTATGGCCACGTCAGAACTCTCGCGTCTCGAAGGACTCGAGGTGGTGGTGCGCGGTGTACGTGTGAGCCCCCGGGACCTGGCCGTCACCTCATTCACCGTGCGCGCCAAGGAAGGCCTGCCGGTGAGTGATGGCACGCTGATCAATGACAACGGCAGCTGGGCGATTCAGCTGAGTAGTGGCGGACGCCGGTCGTTGGCCCGCGTGCCACTCGCGCTCCAGCCATATGCCGGTGCACGCGTATGGATTGCCGAGGGAGAGGCGGCCATGCGCGAGCATGGGCTGGTGTCGCGTATCCGGTAGCGTTGTGTGTATCTCGCGGTAAAGCTGTCGATGTAACGCGATGCACAGCGCTACGCGTCACGCAGGACCGTCATTGGTGTTTCGCGGTGCACATCACGACTTGTCAGCAACCCGATCCCCACCGTGAGGGCGACCGTGGCCGCAATGATCGCCGCGGCGGCGCCCCACGCGGGCACGAACGTATCTTCAAACACAAATCGCATCAGGGCCCAGGCGCCGCCAAAGGCGAGCGCCATGCCCGTCACGGCGCCTAACACGCCAAGCGCCGCATACTCGGCGAACAGTACGCGCTGAACCAGTGCACGGGATGCGCCGAGTGTACGCAGCAGCACACCCTCGCGCAGCCGGGCCCGTCGTGTTGCTGCGACCGCGCTGAACAGCACGGGAACACCAATCGCGAGACAGAAGACGCCGAGAAACCGAATCGCCACCGTGACACGATCGGTGATGCCGGAAATGGTGCTGCGAATAACCGAAAGATCCAGGCTTGAAACGTTGGGGAATCGGCGAATCGCGTCGCGCTGTACCTGTGCGAGTGCTGTCTGATCGGCGACGTTGGCGATGAGCACGAACTGCTGCGGTGCCGCGCTCAGCGCTTCCGGCGCGAAAATGGCAAAGAAGTTGGTTTCGAAGCGGGCCCAGTTCACCGTGCGAATACTGGTCACGACTGACTGCACACGCACGCCTTGCACATCCCAGGTGATCGTGTCACCGAGCGACACCATCAGATCCGTGGCTACGCCTTCTTCGAGCGACACTTCGAACGGCCCGTTGGCACCGCGACGACGTTCGCGCTCCTCAGCGCTTGCGGTCCACGTGCCGCGCACCACCGTTTCAGACGGCGACAGTGCGTCACGATATGAGGAGCGGTACTCGCGCCGCAGCACCCACCGCGGGCGATTGTTGATGCTGTCGTTCATCAAACGCTGCGCGTTCTGTCCGTTGACCGCGGCCACCCGCATGGTGACAATCGGTGTGCGCTCCACCACCGGATGCCCCCCCCCGCGCACCAGCGAGTCGAGAGCATTGATCTGGTCGTCCTGCACATCAAAGAACAGCAGGTTACCGGCCGCGGCCGCATCGGCAATCTCGAAGCGCTTGAGCAGATTGCTTTGCACCAGAAACACGGTCGACAGCAGGAACGCACCAAAACCCAGTGCCAGTGTGACGGAACGCGTCTGGTTGGCGGGCCGATACAGGTTGGCGACCCCCTGGCGAAACGCGAAGGGCCACGTGCTGCGCACACTGCGGCGCGCCAGGCGAATCAACAGCGTCGCCGCCGCCCAAAGCACCGCCACCGCGACGGCAATGCCAGCCGAAATGAACAGGCCTTCCTGCAGTGAGCCTGAGCGCGCCACGGCAATGCCGATTACACTGGCAATCAGCAGTACATCCACGGCAATGCGCGCCGGATCGGTCCATTCACGCGGCAGCGCGTTTTCGTCGGTGGCGCGGCGCAGCGCCTGGAGCGGCGACACGCGTCGCAATGCCAGCAGCGGACGCAATGCAAACACCAAAGCCACCCACACGCCAATCCCCATACCGAGACCAATCGCGCGCCATTCAAGCGTCGGCGCGACGTCGAGCGGCAGAAACTCTTTCACCGCACCCGGAAGCCCCAGCTGGATCCCGACACCAAGGGCCGTGCCCACCGCTGCTCCCAACAGTCCCATGACGCCGGCCTGCAGCACATACAACGCCAGCACCTGCCGGCCACTCGCGCCAAGACAGCGCAGCACCGCCACGGTATCGATGCGTGACACAACAAACGCGTGAATGCCGCTGGCTACGCCGATGCCGCCCAACAGCAGCGCGATCAATCCAATGACGGACAGAAAGTCTGCCAGTCGGCCCACCGCTTCTGTGAAGTCACGTTCGGTATCCGTGACCGTGCGCACGCGAACGCGCGCTGGCACGGCGGTACCGTCAGCGGTGAGCGCGTCTACCGCCACGGAATCATCCAATCGTTCGCCACCGCCCAGCGCGGCCGCTGCGCGTTCGCGCGTTGCATCGTCTGCGGCGCGATCCGGACTTTGCGGGTCAATACGTCGCCTGAGTGCGCGCGCGAGTTGCGTGCCGGCGCGTGCACCGTTGTCATTTGGCGGAAGGCGCAGCACCGCCTCATACTCCGCGCGACTGCCGGCCTGCAGCAGCCCCATGGTCGACAGCCAACGCGCTGAGACGAACACACGCGGTCCAATCACCGCGGTGATGCCAGCGTCCCCGGGCACATTGTCGAGCGCGGCGGCGATCACGAACATCTGCTGTCCAAGTCGCATCGAATCGCCGACCTGCGCATCGAGCGCGACCAGCAGCGACGGATCAACAAACACCGCTGGCGTCTCCCCATGTGCGTCGACCCACCGGTTGGCCGGCTTGGTGGCAATCTCGCCGTAGTACGGATAGCCCTCGGAGACAGCCCGAACCTGCACCAGTCGCGTATTGCCCGTCTTGTTGGCCAGCGCCATCGACGCAAACGATGTCACACGAGCATTCGCGATGCCGTTGGTGGCGAGCGAATCCAGCACCGTGTCCACGGCCGCCGGAAACGCATCGCGCGAGGACAGCTGCAGATCACCCCCGAGCAGCGAACGTGATTGTTCGCGAATGGAGCGCGTGACATTGCCGGCAAACGAATCGATCGCAACCAACGCCGCCACGCCAAGAGCGATTGACGACATGTACAGGGCAAGACGCCGACGTGCCGTGCGACTCTCACGCCACGCCAGTCTGGCGATCGCGGCGGCGTTCATGTGCTGCGCGACAGGTCGTCGACTACCGCGCCGTCGCTCAGGCGAATCGTGCGCTGCGTGCGCTCAGCCAGTGCGGCGTCGTGCGTGACCAGCACCACCGTCGTGCCGCGCTCCCGATTGAGTTCCTCAATCAATTCAACGATGCGCGCACCAGTGGCACCATCAAGGTTGCCCGTGGGTTCATCGGCAAACAGAATCGCCGGCGCATTCACAAAAGCGCGCGCGAGGGCTACCCGTTGCTGCTCGCCGCCGGAGAGCTGCGTGGGAAAATGGTGGCTCCGCCCATGCAGCCCGACACGGTCCAGCAGCGTGTGCGCGCGCTTGGCCGCTTCGGAGGCGCTGACTTCGCCGCGTAACTCAAGAGGGACCTGAACGTTCTCGAGCGCGGTAAGCGTTGGTATCAGTTGAAAGCTCTGAAAGACAAACCCAACTTTCTCGCCTCGCAGCGCGGCTCGGGCGTCTTCGCCGAGCGCGCCCATGTCGGCACCATCGAGATGGATCGTGCCCCGGGACGGTGTGTCGAGCCCGGCCAGGAGACCGAGCAGCGTGGTCTTGCCGGAACCGGACGGACCGACAATTGACACGTAGGAGCCGCGCGCGATTTCAAACGAGACGTCGTGCAAGACCGTCAACGATTTATCACCGCTGGTATAATCCTTGGACAACCCGCGAGCAACGAGCATGCGATCAGAGTCGAAGTCAACAACAGGAAAGGGCACGGGGTGCGTGCTGCTGGTCGCCGCTCTGGCAGCGTGCGGCGGTCAGGACACCGGTGGCGCGAACACGGAATCAACCAACGGTGCACCCGTCGGAGCAACTGCCGATGCTGGAGCGCAGGCGCTGCCCGAGCGGCCTCGGGTGGTGATACTGGGCACGAGCCTCACCGCGGGGTTGGGACTCGATCCCGACAGCGCCTGGCCCGCTTTGGTACAACGCAAGGCGGACAGCGCCGGTGTCCAGGTCGAGATTGTCAACGCAGGGCTCAGCGGCGAGACTTCGGCTGGTGCGCTACGGCGCGCGGATTGGGTGCTGGGTGAACCGGCGGCGCTGGTTGTGCTCGAGGTCGGCGCCAACGATGGACTGCGTGGGGTGGATCCAGATACCACGCAAGCGACGCTCGTGGCGCTGGTGGAGCGCGTGCGTGCCAAGCAGCCTTCGGCGAGCATCGTGCTCGTGCAAATGGAGGCGCCTCCCAATCTCGGCGTCGCCTACACCAGCGCGTTTCGCGATGCCTACCGGGTAGCGGCAGAGCAGAGCGGGGTCCCGCTGCTGCCATTTCTGCTCGATGGTGTGGCCGGTATGCCGACGCTGAATCAACCGGATGGCATTCACCCCAACGAGAGCGGTTCGCGACGCGTGGCAGACAACATGTGGCTTGCCCTGGAGCCAATCCTGCGCGGGCTGCCCGTGGCTGTCAGCGACGACGTGCGTGAGGTCACGCCGGGATAAAGTGTACGCGGCAAGGCGCCGATACTTCAGGGTACGCGAGGTGTCGCCTCACTACGGTTCTGTGGGGGGTTTGGCCTCGATTCATAGCGCCGGAACGATCGGTATGCAGCCTTTGCTCGCCCTGCTGGACCGCGTGGTCGCCTGCATTGGCGATGACGCACTTATCGCACACATTCATGTTCGTGCCGCCGAGTTACGTCGGTCACACGGCATTGCGGCTGGCTCGGTAGTCCGCGTGGAAGCTGCCGTTGGGGCGATTGCCGAGACGCTCGAGCTTTCGCTGCCAGACGCGTGGCGGCTGGCGGGCGAGCGGGCCATGAGCTCGCTGGTCGAGCAGCTCGCACCGGTGCTGCGAGTGCATTCCACCGCGCACACGCTGTGTCTCGATTTGAACACGATCGTGCACACGGAGTTGCAGCCGTTGGCGCCAATGGTGACGATGCCGGTGATCGATGTCTTGCTGATTGACTTCACGACGCTTCGGTTGAGCCTGGTGGCGAGCGATAACATGGTGGCGCTGCTGCGGGGGCTGCTCGTTGGCCTGGCGACGCACTACGGGCAGGTGGCGCGATTCAGTGTGGTGTCCGAAGCGCAAACGTCGTCGGCGGCGCGGTTGGCGGGTCGTCAGTGGATGGACGTTGCGTTTGTAGCGGACACACGGAGCGAGGCGGCGCCTCTGGTAACGCGCGAGCCCGAGCGGCGTCTCTCATCCGTTGCGGTTGCTCTGCAGAGCCTGTTTCGGTAAATTTCGGGGCTGCAGGAGTCCGCGCGTGTCCGCGCATCCGACTGACGTTCACTTCCGATACTTTCTCTGGTCCTGACGGTTTTTTATGGCACTTACCGCTACGCAGATTCGCCGCGGCATGGTCCTCGTGTTTGAGGGCGATCCCTGTCGCATCATCGAGTTTCGTCACCATACGCCTGGCAACTTGCGTGCAATGGTGCAGGCCAAGCTGAAAAACCTGCGCACCGGGTCGTCTTTCGATCATCGCTTCCGCGCCGCCGATACGATCGAGAAGGCGGCGATGGAAACACGCGAACTCGAGTTTCTGTATCAGGGCGGAGATTCGTATCACTTCATGAACTCGGCCGATTACGACCAGTTCGAGCTGGATGCCGAAGCACTGGGCGATTCGGCGCCGTGGATGCAGCCGGGCATGAAGATTCTGGCGGAGTATTACGATGGCAAGCCGATCGGTATTCAGCTGCCGAACTCGCTGACGTACGAGATTGTGGAGACGGCGCCCGTCGTGCGTGGCGCGACGAAGACCGCATCGTCGAAGCCGGCGAAGTTGGAGAATGGCGTGACGGTGAACGTGCCGGAGTTTGTGGAACAGGGTACGCGCGTGCGCGTGAACCCGGCGACGGGTGAATATCTGGACCGCGCAAAGGATTGAGGTGTCTTGAAGTACAGGAGCCTCGCGATTACACTTTGGGGCTCTGGGTCGGTGTCGGTTGTGATGCCGCAGCGAGACCTCGCGCAAGCGAGCATGGTGGCCGTAGCTCAATCGGTTAGAGCACCGGATTGTGGTTCCGGGGGTTGCGGGTTCAATTCCCGTCGGTCACCCTGGTAGTGCGCGACGCGAGTCGTGTCTAGGTCCGTAGCTCAATTGGTAGAGCACCGGTCTCCAAAACCGGCGGTTGGGGGTTCGATTCCCTCCGGGCCTGTACCGGTTTAGGTTGTGAGGCTGGGCGTGGATTGGGTCACGCGATGTGAGCCTGGTTTGCGCAGGATGACATGGCGGTATCGTCTAGGGGACTAGGACACAGCCCTCTCAAGGCTGGAACACGGGTTCGAATCCCGTTACCGCTACTTGTTGGTGTGCAGGGTGGTGCTGGCAGGAAGGCGACTGCGCTGCAATCGGCCTCATCGTCTATCGGTTAGGACGCCACCCTTTCAAGGTGGAGAGACGGGTTCGATTCCCGTTGAGGCTATGCGTGGTGGGCGCGGCTTGCCTTGGCAGGATGTGGTGTGTGCAGGCGCGGGTGCCTAAGATGTGTGTGATGTTGGTGCAGGTGGTTCGTGCAGGTGCAGCATTGTTGGAGGCGTAGCTCAGTTTGGTTAGAGCACTCGACTGTCACTCGAGAGGTCGCGGGTTCGAGCCCCGTCGCTTCCGTAGGTTGGAGTATGCAAGACGTTGCCCTGGTGGTGAAACTGGTAGACACGCCATCTTGAGGGGGTGGTGCCGAAAGGCGTCGCGGTTCGAATCCGCGCCAGGGCATGCACGTCGTAGGAACGGGGTGCCGCACTTGGCGCCCCGTCGGTCTTTTTGATCGCACCTGACTCAGCACCTTCAGTGATCGGCTTGTCCGGTCCTTGCCACAGTAGCTCAGTGGTAGAGCACCCGATTCGTAATCGGGCGGTCATCGGTTCAATCCCGATCTGTGGCTCTTGTACAAGGCGTTTTTCCAGAACAACTTGCAGGATCGGTCACGGCGCCCTCATGGGCGCCGTTGCTGTTTTATCGCCACTTCCGTTGCTGTTTGACAGCATCGAGGTTCAACGGCTGTTGCGATCGAGGTCCGCGTGTCGACGACCGGGCTAATCGGTTCGCGAGTTGAACCGCCAGCAGCGATTCGCACGTGTGAGCAGCTGAACCCGACTTACCGCCGCCACTCAGCGGGTGGCGGCGGCTCCAGACCCAGCAGATGCTCGACGAAGTAATCCCAACGGCGACGAATGAAATACGGCGACCCGCCCGACCCATGATTTTGGCCAGGCATGATGATCACGTCGAAGTCCTTGTCCGCCTTGATGAGCGCATCGACAAGCCGCATGGTGTTGGCGATTGGCACGTTGTCGTCAACATCACCATGCATCAGCAACAACTTGCCTGAGAGATTTCCTGCAAGACTCGCGTTCGACTGTTGCGCATAGTGTTCACCGGCGGGCCACCCCATCCACTGCTCGTTCCATACGGCTTTGTCGAGTCGTGCATCGTGATCACCGGCAGATGACACGGACACTTTGTAGAAGTCCGGAAACATCAGGATCGCGCGCGCGGCATCGTAGCCGCCGGCAGAATGTCCGTAGATTCCGACGCGCGTGAGATCCATGTACGGACGCGTCGCTGCCACCTGGCGAATGATATGCGGATGCTGCGAGACGCCGCCTCCGAGATTCTTGTACGACACGTCGTGAAAGGCGCGGGATCGTCCGGCCGTCCCCGGCGCGTCCATCATGATGACAATGAAGCCGAGTTCCGCGATTGCCGACTGATGGCCGCGATGGCCGGTGAAACGTTTCGGAACGAAAAACCCGTGCGGCCCCGTGTAGACCTGCTCGATCACCGGATAGCGTTTCGAGCTGTCGAAGTTTGTCGGCTTCCAGATTGCACCATAGACTTTGGTCTTTCCGTCCTCCGCAAGCGCTTCGAACGTTTCCGGAGGGCGCCAGCCGAGCGCGGTCAGTCGCGAGATGTCGGCACGTTCGAGCTCCATCACGACGGTACCATCATCAACGCGTCGCAGGACAGTGACCGGCAGTTGGTCAATGCGCGAGTAGGTGTCGACAAAAAATCGATTGGTCGGCGAAAAGAACACCTGATGGTCGGCCAGTTCTGGCGTGAGCAGCGTTGGCTCACCGCCGGATAGAGGAACTGCATACAGGTGGGTCAGGTATGGATCACGCCCCGTATCCCGACCACTGCCCGTGACGTAGGCGGTGCGACGCGCAGAATCTACGGCAACCACATTGCGGACAACCCACTCGCCCTGCGTCACTGGGTTGTGCTGACCGCTGGCAACGTCGTAGTGGTACAAGTGGTTCCATCCAGAGCGCTGTGATGCCCAGAGCAAACCGCTCGCATTGTTGAACGGGACGCTGATGCCCGAGCCATACACGTCGAAGTAGGGCTCGCCTTTCTCTTCAACAACGTCACGTCGCGTGCCCGTGCCTGGATCCCAGACGTAGAACGACTGTTTGGCGTAGCCGCGTTCGGGTGTCGTAAGTGTCAGTCGCTGTCCGTCTCGCGTCCACGTTGGCAGCGTCGCGCCGTAGTAGTAGTGATTGATCGCACCGCCCTGCAGGTCGACGCGGTTCCACGTGTCGACATCGAAGACCAGCAGGTCCTCACGCGGCAAGACAGAATCGACAGCGAGTGGATAGACGTATTCGTAGCTGCGCGGCTTCACCTGCCCCTGTGGAGCGAACTGTGTCATCGTGAGGCGCCCCGCTCCGCGGATGTCCATGCGGATCGTTGCGAAGCGCCTGGAATCCGGTGACCAGCTCACGATCACGCCTGTGGTCGGGGTTGCTGTTGCCTGCTGGATCATCAGCGCCGGATTGATGACCGGGGTGGCGTACGCATAATCACGCGTGCCATCTGTCGTGAGCTGACGTTCGGTGCCCGCAGAATCCCGCACGAACAGATTGTAATCGCGAACGAAAGCCGTCCACATGCCGTCCGGTGAACGACCCGGCACGGGCTGCTGACGCGGCGACGCGATGCAGCGATAATCCGACAGTGTGCAGCGCGCGATTCGGTCACGTACCGTCACGACCAGCGTGTCCTGATGGGTGAAGTCGAGGTCTTCGATCTCGAGGCTGTCCGCCTTGAATGATCGCTCGACTGCCGCCGTGAGCGCCGTCGCGAGACGCTCATGATCGAAGGCCGCAACGCGAACGCGTCGTGCAGGATCGACAAGCACAAACTCACGCGTCTGTATTTGATCGCGTCGATACCAGAAGCGATCGGTTTGGCCGATCCAGCGGGGCACCAAGTTGCCGCCAACTACGAGGGTGTCTCCGGCTGCTCCTACGAATTGACGGGCGCGGCGGTAATCTTCGGCAGTGCCCTGAGCGTGAAGCGGGGCAGCGATGACGACGAGGGCATGGATTGCGGCGTGGAGGAGACGCAAGGATGCAGTCATGGGTCTGGATGATGCGATCGTAGGGTATCTTTCACGTCGTGCAGGTTGGCACGATTCTAGCTTCAAATTTCGGTTGGGGGAAGAACGTTCCGGGTAGCGATGAGCCCCGGCAACGAGGCCAGCATGCGACGGTCGGGTATGTGTCCGGACAACGCGGTCGTTGAGCGTTTCCTCGCGACGCTTGAGTGGGGTGTCGACGAACAGGTCGCCACTGCAGGACACGACCGCAACGCGCGAGATCTCAACTGCGCTTTTGCCCATCCCGATCTGTGGCGCTTGTACATTGGCAGTGATTGTCAGGCGGCACCCGGTTGGGATGGCGTTTGTATTTCCGGGTAGAATGCGCAGCAGGTGCGGCGCGTTGGCAGTTGTTCGCACGTGTTGCGTGCTGTGGGGTAACGCATCAGGCGCCGATCGGGCGCGCTTTTGTTTGTCTTCTTTTTTGGCGTCGGCGCAGGTGCGTCGGCGGAGGATGCTTCATGCGACGTATTTTCCGTCAGTCCTTGGCGGTGATGACCGCCTTTACGCTCGCCGCGTGTGCGGGTGCCGATGGGGCCGCCGGCCCGCCCGGTCCTGAAGGGCCAGCGGGACCGCCGGGACCGTCTGGCGCCACGCGCTCCACATACTTTGTGACCATCGATGCGGAAGGCTACGCCGAGCAGGCACTGCCGCTCGCGTTTGGTACGAATCCCGCCGAGCCGCCATTGCTGCTGTGTTATATCGCGGAGACGCGCACCGGTGGCGTATGGCTGCCCGTGAGCGACGGCTTCAGTGCGGACACGGGATCACTGTGTGCGCTGGTGTTCGACGAGGGTCGATGGTTTGCGATTCTAGTGGACGCGCCTCCCACGTGGACGGTGGCATTCATGGTGATTGCGGGTCCGTGAGTCGTGGATCGCTTCTGGCGGGTGGATGCCATGCTGAGCGACCTTGCTTCGTCGTCTGAGCCGCTCTAGCTTGACGGAAGTTACTGGTGGTTTGCGGGTGTAATTCAGTTGGTAGAATGCCAGCTTCCCAAGCTGGACGTCGCCGGTTCGAGCCCGGTCGCCCGCTCTAGTGTAAGGTGTTGATTTTCATGGCGTCACGAACGACCCCACATCTCGCAGATGTGGGGTCGTTTTGCGCTTTGGGCCCGTATGGAACGAAATATCAGTTATTCGTCCCCTCCCGGCCATCACGATGCAGCGGCTGTTCGCGGTCGCGGCGGGTGTTGCTGACTCGGCATGCGGGTGCAGCGACAGCAACTTCACGCGCATGGCGCTCAGCACCTCCACTGAGACGGCCGCCAAGAGCTCCTCACAGCGGCCGTCAAGAGCAACGGTCGCTATGCTACTGATCTCCGGCGCTTGACGCTGACCGAGACGCTGGCCCCTGCGGCCGCGAGCATGGTGATCAGCGTGTCGACGCTGAACTTGTCAATCTTTCCGCGTACGAGGTCGCTGATGCGCGGCTGCGAGACGCCAAGAAGCTGGGCCGCCTCGGCCTGTGTGAGCCCACGCGAGTCGAGCAGCTTGGACAGCGCCGACATGAGGTCAGCGCGAACCTTCA
>JBGTOG010000342.1:0-1655 GCA_041742675.1 Gemmatimonadaceae bacterium
CAGGAGAATCCCGAGTGCCGCGCCTTCCTCATCTCGCTGAAGGCGGGCGGGCTCGGACTCAACCTGACGGCAGCGGAGTACGTCTACCTGCTCGACCCGTGGTGGAATCCGGCGGTGGAAGCGCAGGCGATCGATCGCGCCCATCGCATCGGCCAGACGAGGCGTGTCTTCGCCTCGCGCCTCATCGCGCGCGACACGGTGGAGGAGAAGGTGCTGGCCCTGCAGGGGAGCAAGCGGGAGCTGGCCGAGGCGATCATTCGAGCCGATGACTCGGTGGTGACGTCGCTGGGGCGGGAGGAGTTGGAGTTGTTGCTGAGCTGAGGGGTTCCCTGAGGTTGCAATTCGAGGGGCAGCGCACCGCTGACTGCTTCCGGGCTATTGGTGCGCCGGCAATGCGTGCAATGTCCTCTCTGCGCGATGGTGTAGCATCGAAGCTCGGCTGGCACGTGGAATGACGGACGCCGAGGACGAGCGGGCAGCATCGTCCCCCTACCTGATCTACGCCGACGCATCCAGGCGAAGAGAGGTCTCATGACGCTGATCGGACTCGCCTTCGGGAGCTTCAGAAGAAGATTCGTAGCGCGACCTGCTCTCTACACGTGCATTCTGCTCGCGGCTTGCGCGCATCCATCCGGACGTGTTGCCAGGTCTATCGATGTACGGATGGCCAGCGACACTGCGGAACTACACCGGCGCAGCGACGGTGTCTCGTTCGATCTCCTCGCACAACTTCGGAACAATGCCCGAGCGTCATTGTTCTACTTTCCATGCGGTGCTGAGCTTCAGCGCGACATCGATTCGGAGTGGATCACGGTGTGGATGCCGATCTGCATAGATCGGGGCAGCCCGGCGACGCTCGCGCCGCGCGACTCAACTTCCATCGTCGTAAGCGGCGAAGCGTTCACTGTTCCGAACAAGCTTCCTCGGTTGGACAGTCGGATGGTGCCAGGACGATACAGACTCGTCGTCCCGCTCGGCTTTCGCTCGAATGGCACGGGCATCACGGATGCGGTTCCCGTGGAGAAACGCGCATCAACTCCATTTGTCTTGCGATAGCGCAGTCTTCGCGCGCGTCGCTATGGTCTTCACGTCCCATTGCGCTCCGCCGCAAACGAACAGCGAGATCTTGGGGTGTTCGACTGCAGGAGGCGTGACAGGATGCGGATGAGTGCCTTATGAGGATTAGATTGGCTGGAGGCGGGCGATGATCTCAACGGTGATCACTCTTCCACAACCGAGTTCGACGGCTACCTCGCGCGTCCACTTGCGATAGCCTTCTGCGTGAATGGTCAGCCGATATGTCCCGTACGTATCGGCCAGACGCAAGGGATTGGCCGAGTAAGGCACGTGGGTGCCGATGCCTCCTTGCAGAGAATCGGATTGGAAAGGCGCCAGTTTCGGGTCGAGTCGCACAACCGTCACCAGCACCTGATCATCGAGGATCACGCCGGTGATCGAATCTCGCGTCCCGAGCTTGATCCCCTGGACGCCGACTCCGGAGATGCAGTCTTCGCCCCCACATGCGCTCAGGCTCAGCGATGCGGCCAAGGCAGCGGCCAGAATCGTTGTCCGCAGTGTCATGACCGAATCCGCACGTTCCCCGGATCATACAGCGGCGCAAGCGACACCGTAGCGCCGTGGCGCGCCCCCGCGAT
>JBGTOG010000352.1:0-14201 GCA_041742675.1 Gemmatimonadaceae bacterium
GGTCCCTGTGCAGCGCCGCCGCGTGGGCCGCCAAACGCGCGCTGCCCCTGCGGTCCGCCAGCGCCAATGCTGCCCGCGGCCGGCAGTAGTACCACAACCTTACCCGCGGCCTGCTCCGCACTGATCTGCGTGGTGGTGTCACCCTGCGTGCCGCCAAACACGACTTCCGCATTCACGATTGGGCGCGGTGCACGTGCGCCAGGCACCGCGACAAACTCGTCGTTCCACGCCAGGGGATTTCCGTTGACGGTAAGGCGTGAACTGGTGGTGTACTGGCGCAGCCGATAGGGCAGCACCTGAAAGTATGTGCCGTTGTCACCGGCCGGCAGCAATCCCAGTCGCTGCACCTCGGCCGCGATATAATCCGTGCCCTTCTGATTGCCGAGTCGGCCAACTTGCCGACCCATCATGGAATCGTCGGCGAATTGGTACAGCCGGATCATCAGGTCGCGCTGCGTGATTTCGGCCGTGGTGGGTGCCGGTGTGAGCTTTTCCGGATTGCCGTAGCGATTGACCTGCTGCGCGTGCGCAAGCGTGGGGACGAGCGCTGCGGTAATCGCAATGGCGACTCGTGAAACTTTGGTGGACAGCATGAAGAGGCGTGCTGGAGTGGAGGAGTGAATGACCTGCCATATAGTACGCGAGGCGGGGCTGCGACGTTCAGCGTGTGGGCGGCGCCGCACGCACACGGAAGACAAATCGCTGCGTGACGAGCGCGCATACCGGTCGATGCGCACGGAATCCCGGCTCGTAGATGCCGTCGTGGACAAAGCGCTCAACGGCGCGTTTGAAGGACGCGCCGGAGACCGCCCCACCTTGTTTCGCCTGACGCGTGGCGTACGCCACGGTACACACGAGTGCCGTCAGCAGGCTGGCTTACGGATGAATCACCCCGCTGCACGCACCAAACCCAATGCGCCGCGCGCCGTCTCGCACGGCGGACGCCCGCAGTGTCACTTCGTCGCCGTCTTCCAGGAAGCTACGTGTTTCGCCGTTGGGCAGTGACAGCGGTTCAGCGCCGCGCTGTGTCAGCTCAAGCAAACAGCCGGCTTGATCACGCGACGGACCAGACACCGTGCCGCTGCCGAGCACATCGCCGGGACGCAGGTTGCATCCGTTGCTCGCGTGGTGCGTGATCATCTGTCCGAGCGTCCAATACAGTTCGAGAAATGACGCGTGCGAAATGCGTTCGGCGGGGAGCTGCGCGTCACGCATGCGAGTTGTCCGCAGCCAGACTTCAAGCGTGAGGGCAAAGCCGCCGCGCTCCTTGTCCTTCGCGTCACTCAAGTATGGCAGCGGGCGTGGATCGCCTTCGGCACGCGGTGCCAGCGGCGCGCGAAACGGCTCGAGCGCGTCAAGTGTGACCACGAACGGACTCAATGTGCTGGCAAAACTTTTGGCGAGGAAGGGACCGAGTGGTTGGTATTCCCACGCCTGCAGGTCGCGTGCACTCCAGTCGTTGAGCAGCGACAGGCCAAAGAGCTGTTCGTCTGCCTGCGACAAGTTGACGGTGCTCCCGAGTGTATTGCCGGGTCCGATCCACGCTGCCACTTCGAGTTCGTAGTCCAGCGAGCGGGACGGTCCAACGCTGGGCGTGTCATCCGTCGGTCCCTTGCGCTGGCCGGACGGACGACGCACCGGTGTGCCACTCGGCACCAGGCTTGACGCGCGTCCGTGATAGCCGATTGGCACCCACTTGTAGTTGGGAAGCAGTGGATTGTCCGGCCGGAACATGCGTCCAACATTTGTCGCGTGATGCACGGAGGCATAAAAATCGGTGTAGTCGCCAACGGTGGCGGGCAGCAACAACGCCACGTCATGCTGCGCGATCAGCAGCGCCGGCGCGAGCGATGCGCGCGATTGCTCTCCCGCGCCGCCACGCCGGAGCAGTTGCGACACTTGCGTACGCAATGCTCTCGCGGGCATACGCCCGAGCGCGAACAATGCATTGAGCGTTGGCTGCGCGCAGACCTGTGCCGCTGGCAGCGCCGCATCAGTGAAGAGGGCACGGGACGTGGCCGCCTGCACGTCCAGTAGTTGATCCCCAATGGCGATGCCTACGCGCGGCGTCTCCCCTGCGCGCTGGTACACGCAAAAGGGCAGATTCTGAATGGGGAAATCGTTCTCTGGCGCGTTTGCAGACTCCACCCAGCTCTCAAGCGACGGATCGAGCGAATCAGCGAGTGCTTCCGCAGAGGTTGGCTCGAGCGACGATGCCTCGTTCACCATGCCCCCAACGCACGCACTTCCTGCACCGGTTCGGTAAACGAGCACGAGCCGAAGGAAATGGCCACGCGCTCGCGCACGCGGGCGAGTTCATTGCGGTCAACGCGCACATCGTTCCATGTGACGGCGTCGTCTGCAAACGTAAAGGCTGTCGCGTCGGACGCGGCAAGTACCCGTTCACGCACTGCACGCTCGTGGCCCTGCACCGTGAGCGCGGTCAACAGAAACAGGTTGAGATAGCCGAACATCGGGCTCTGAAGTGCGCCCGTCTCGTACGTGAGCGGATACGAGCCACAGAGTGCGTGATGCAATCCCGCCGTTGCCTTGAAGGCCACACCATGCTGTACGCAACACTCAACGAAGGCGATCACGGCGGCCGATGACGGGAACGCGTCGGGCGTCACCCCACCGGTGCGCAGCTTGGCTCGTCGTCCAACACGGGCCAGGGCGGCGATGAATGGTGTGACGTCGTTCTCCCACGGCACTTCGACATACACCTGCGTCTCACGAGCGAACGCGCGATCGATCGCATCGATGTCGGCTGGTGTGGCGGCGCGTGTTTCCACGGTGTCGGCCACGGCACTGCACTCGTCCCAGCTCCAGCGGTGGTTCTCGTTGAGTGCTGCGATCGCGTCGCTGTCGGCGGCGTGATCACCGGTACCGATGGCGGCGAGACGCCAGGGCAACGCACCGGCATCGCGTGGCAGCAGCGGTTCCGCGACCTCGCTGAACTCACCGAGCGACTGCACAGGACAGACGAATCGGCCGAGCATCCAGCCCGATTCGCCGCCGCGGTATCGCGCGTAGTGATGCACCGCGTCGTGCAATGACAGCGCGGATGGCGGGAAGACGCCGGCGTAGTCCACGATCCCATCGAGCAGGACACGCGCCGCAGGATCGCTAATCAGAGGAATGCGTACAGGCATGGCAACCGCTCCGGGCGACGATCAGAGACCGTCAAAGTCAAGCGCAAGGTCGAGCGCTGGCGCGCTATGCGTCAGCGCGCCAACAGAAATTCGGTCGACACCGCACGCGGCGATGCCGGCCACCGTATCCAGCGTCACGCCGCCAGACGCTTCCGTGATCGCGCGGCCGCGACAGAGCGCCACCGCCTCGCGCAGTTGGTCCAGCGTCATGTTGTCGAGCAACACGGCATCGACCGAGGCATCGAGCGCAGCGCGCACCTGTTCGAGCGAATCACACTCCACCTGCACCATCGTACCAGCAGCGGCAATGCCTCTGGCACGCTGCACGGCAAGCGCTACATCGCCACCGATCGCCGCGAGGTGATTGTCCTTGATCAGCACGCCGCTGCGCAAATCGAAGCGATGATTGCTTCCACCGCCCGCCAGTACAGCGTACTTCTCCAACCGGCGCCACAACGGCGTGGTCTTCCGCGTATCGAGGATACGAGCGTGTGTGCCGTGCACCGCCGCGACGAATCGAGCGGTGAGCGTGGCGATTCCGGACAACCGTTGCATGAAGTTGAGCGCCACGCGTTCGGCGGAGAGTAGCGCACGTGCATGGCCATTGAGCCGCATCACCGTGGCACCGGCTTCCACGAGTGTGCCGTCCACTTGCTCCACTCGCACCGATACGCGGTCGTCCAGCAGGCGAAAGGCTTCACAGGCGAGTGGCACGCCAGCGATCACGCCGGTGCGACGGGCGACCAGCGACGCCCGCACATGACGGTTGCTCACCACCGTTGCCAGCGTTGATACGTCGTGAAACGCCGCATCTTCATCGAGCGCAGCACGCACCAGCGCTTCCGTTTCCGCTTCGGACAGTGGAAACCCCGTAGCACCAACTTGCGTGACCGCTGGCGTGCCCAGTGGCGTGATGTGCCGACGCGGTGGTTCAGCGTGTGTTCCCAGACTCATGATGACCTCCCCAGCGTTCATTCGCCCGGATCGTCCGGACCAAACGGGCTCGTGGCAGGCGTGCCGCCGATGGCGACCATGCGTTCGATCGCCGTGCGTGCGCGCGCCGCCACTTCCGGCGGCACGGTGATGCGGTGCTGCATCTGCTGCAGTGACGCCAGCACTTTCGGAAGCGTGGTAACCTTCATGTACGCACACTCGGCGCGATCGTTCGCGGCGATGAAACGTTTGGACGGATTTTCGCGGCGCAGTCGGTGCAGAATGCCGATCTCCGTAGCCACGATGAACGTGTCGTTGTCCGTTTGCGATGGACGACGAATCATGCCTTCGGTGGACAGAATCTGCACCCCATCCTTGGCGATGGCGCCGGCAGACACCGCCTCGACCACCGGCGTTGCACAACCGCATTCCGGGTGAATCAGAAACTCCGCGCCCGGATGCTGCGACCGCGTGAGATTGATGTGCTCGGGATCAATGCCCGCGTGCACATGGCATTCGCCCATCCACACGTGAATGTTTTGGCGGCCCGTAAGTCGTCGCACATGCGCGCCGAGAAACATATCCGGCAGGAAGAGAATGTCCTGCGATTCCGGGATCGCGTTGATCACGTCGACCGCGTTCCCGCTCGTGCAGCAGTAGTCACTCTCGGCTTTGACTTCGGCGGTGGTGTTCACATACGACACCACCACCGCGCCCGGGTGCTGTGCCTTCCATTCGCGCAGTTCGGCCGCGTTGATGGTGGCAGCGAGTGAACAGCCGGCGGCGAGATCCGGGAGCAAAACGGTCTTTTGTGGCGAGAGAATCGCCGCCGTTTCGGCCATGAAGTGCACGCCGCAGAACACAATCACATCGGCGTTTGTGCTGGCCGCTTCGCGCGAGAGTCCGAGCGAATCGCCGACGTAGTCCGCCACGTCCTGAATCTCGGGGCGTTCGTAGTTGTGGGCGAGGATGACCGCGTTGCGTTCCGCAGCCAGCGTGCGAATGGCGTCGTGGATCGCGGGGTCGTAGTGCGCTTCAAGGATCGTCATGGGAGCGGTGAATTACCAGGTGACTTGTCGACCCTTCCACTCGCGACGGCGCGTGGGATAGTCGCTGCGATAGTGTCCTCCGCGCGATTCCTTGCGGAGCAGCGCGGCCTCGGCGATGAGCCAGGCCGTTGTAATCAAGTTACGCTCTTCTGTGGCGCCTTCGCTTAGCCTGGCTTCAATGGCGGCCAGGCCCTTGAGGCAGGCCCGCAGTCCCCGCGCTGTTCGATCGATGCCGGCGTGCAGCCACATCAAGGCCCGGATCTCGTCGGCCGCGACCTGCGCGGCGCCGCGATCATCGAGCGGCGGAACGGTCCAGCGTTTGGCGCGCGGAACACGCGTCAGCTTCGGTGTTCCTTCGAGGTCACGGGCGACTCGTTCAGCGAACACGAGTCCTTCCAGCAACGAGTTGGAGGCCAGCCGATTGGCGCCGTGCACGCCGGTGCGCGCTGACTCTCCGACGGCGTACAGTCGTGTGAGGCTTGAGCGGCCACGCAGGTCGGTCACGATGCCGCCCATCATGTAGTGGGCCGCCGGGGTGACCGGAATGAGCTGGCGTGACGGCGTAATGCCGCGTGCTTTGCAAATGGCTTGAATGCCGGGGAATCGTGTGGCGAAGCGCCGACCAAGCATTCGTGCATCAAGATGCACCGGCCCGCTGCGCTGCTGCTCACGGAAGATCTCACGGGCGACCACGTCACGGGGCGCCAGTTCGGCCGATTTGTGCGCCTGCACCATGAAGCGTTCGCCCTTGCTGTTGAGCAGCACGGCCCCCTCACCTCGCACCGCCTCCGAAATCAGCGCCAGCGGATTCTCGCTGGTCGCCAACGCGGTGGGGTGGAACTGCACGAACTCCATGTCGGTGATGGAGACGCCAGCCCGGTGCGCAATCGCGTAGCCGTCACCAGTGGCAACCTGCGGATTGGTCGTGTGCCGGAACACCTGACCGCAGCCTCCGGTAGCAAGCACTGTAGCGTCTGCCAGAATTTCAACGGCCCGTCCCGAGAAGCTTGCCTTGACGCCTACACACTGTCCGTCGTGAACAATCAGGTCGAGGACACGGGCCCATTCGCGGACGTCGATATCCGGGCTATCGGCGACGCGGGCGAGCAAAGTGCGGGCAACCTCCGCACCCGTCTGGTCACCTTGGGCGTGAACGATTCGATCGCGTGAGTGAGCGGCCTCGCGGCCGAGTTTGAGGGTACCATCGGTATCCAGATCGAAGCGGGCGCCGGCCGTCTGCAGTTCGAGAACACGAGCGGGACCTTCCTCGACGAGCACCTGAACCGCGGCCGCATCACAAAGCGCGGCTCCGGCCGCCAGCGTATCACGTCGATGAAGCGCTGGAGAATCACCTGCCCCCAGGGCAGCGGCAATGCCACCTTGTGCGTAAGCTGTAGCGGAGTCAAAGAGGGACCGTTTGGTGAGCAGCATCACCGATCCGTGGGCGGACGCGCGCCATGCGGCGTGCAGGCCAGCTACGCCGCTGCCGACCACAAGGAACCGGGTGCGAATTCGTTCGGTCATATAGATTTCAACATTATCGCGGCACCAAACCGGTGCCAGCCGTTTCCATCGGCAGGAGATCGTTTCGACATGCGTTCACTTCGTGTTTCCCGTCGCGCTGGTGCGCGATTGATTCCGGTTTCCGCGGCAGCCCTTTCGCTGTCACTCGTTTCCACTGTTGTGGCGGCGCAGCCCGGCGGCGTTGGCCCGACGTGTGAAATTGAGACGAACTCGCCCAAGGAGTTGTTCCTTGCGAATGTCTCAATTCAGAAGGCTGCCACCACAGAAGGGGCGGAACGACAGGCTGCCCTCCGCAAGACCATGCAGGAGTTGACAAACCGTCCCGAGCGATTTCGGGACAAGAACGTCGCGGGCTACCATCTCGTGATGTCGCAGGCGCTGGCGTTCTGGATTGCCGACGAAAACACCTCGGTCGTAACGACACGTAGCGCGGTGGGCGCGATGGCGCCGGACGGTCCGATCGACCTGGTGGAAGCACTGAATGATTCGTACAAGTCGATTGTGGACGCGATGCCCGAGTGCGCGGCGGATGTGAAGAGTTATCGTACCAGCGAAGGCTGGCTGGCCGTTACTCGCAAAGCGCTTGATTTTTCGCAGACCAATCCGGATTCGGCCGCCGTCTTTGCCGATTACTCGCTGCGCCTGCTCCCGGAGGATAATCCGTATCCGTATCAGGTGCTCGGAATCGTATCACAGCGCAAGGGAGACCTGGGCGGTGCGATTGCGAACTGGGAGAAGGCCATCGAAGCGTCCGGCACGGATTCCTCATACGCGGACATCCGTCAGAACAGCTTGTACTACGCCGGACTCTACAGCCTGACGATGGCGCGCGATCTTGAGGGTGAGGCACAGAAGGCGGCGTTGGGCCGCGCCGTGACAGCGATGAATCGCTACATGGCGGACTTCAGCGGCTCGCCGGAAGCGGCCACCATCATGCAGGGTCTGGGCGAAGCCTACCTCACGCTTGGCGATTCGGCCAAAGTGGCTGGCGTGTACGCACCGATGCTCGCGTCGCCTTCGGCGTATGGTGACTACGCACTCACCATGAGCGGCGTGCTCGCCACGCAGGTCGAGAAGGTTGACGACGCCATCATGCTCTTTGAGGCCGCGGTGGCCAAGAATCCGTATCAGCGCGACGCGTTGCGGAATCTTGCCGCGTCGTACTACACCGCGGAACAGTTTGACAAGATGCACATCCCGCTTGATGCGCTGGTGAAACTTGACCCGAACAACTATGACGCCTGGTACATGTACGCGTTCGGTGCGCAGGGGCGCATGCAGGCTGCCACGGCGGCGGCAGAGAAGAAGAAGTGGACAGATTCGCTGATCGCCTACGCGGCCAAGGCAGATAGCCTGCCGGTGAAGGTCGTGGTTGAAGAGTTTGAGCGTCGTCCGGAGTCGGCGAGCTTTGGCGCGTCGCTCGAAGGCAATACGGCGGCACCGAAGGCTCAGACGTTTACCGTCGAGTTCCTTGATGCCGCCGGCAATGTGGTAACCACGATGACGGAAGAAGTGGACGCCATTCCGCAGGGTGAGCGCAAGACGGTGCGCCTGCAGCCGCAGGGTGAGGGCATCGTCGCGTATCGCTACAAGCCGCTCGGCTGACGCGTCTCCTCGCGGCGTCGCCTTGTCCGAGGCGGCGCCGCGGGTGATCCTTCCGTGTCATGCGTCGGACACTTTCCTTTCTGGGCGCGCTCATTGCCGTCCACCTGCTTCTCCTGACCATCACGCCTTCCGGTGCCACGATTGCACCGGAGGGCGACGGGCTTGATATCGGCATTGTGTTCGATGTCGGGGGTCGCGGAGACAAGTCGTTCAACGACGGTGCGTTCCTTGGCGGGATGCAGGCTCGCGATTCACTCGGCGCACGCGTCCGATATATCGAGCCGGGCGAAGGCTCCGATCGTGAAGCCGGCCTGCGCTTGCTCGCCGCCGAAGGCATGGACCTCGTGCTGGCTGTTGGATTCATCTTCACTGATGATGTACTGACGCTCGCACGAGAGTATCCCGATGTGAAGTTTGCCGGCGTTGACTACGCCGTCGCCACTGACTCCGTCGGGAATCCGCTACCACTGCCACCGAATCTGGTGGCCCTCAAGTTTCGTGAAGAGGAAGGCTCATTTCTTGTGGGCGCACTCGCCGCGCTTGTGGGCGGTTCAAAGAAGGTTGGATTTGTTGGCGGCATGGACATCGCCCTGATTCACAAGTTCGAAGCAGGATACCGGGCCGGCGTGTTGCATGTGTGCCCCGAGTGTGAAGTGCTCGTGCAGTACGCGGGTGTCACACCGGAAGCCTTCAAGAATCCCGGGAAGGGGAAAGAGCTCGCGCTCAGTCAGTATCAGCAGGGCGTAAACGTCATCTTTCATGCGTCTGGTTCGACTGGTCTTGGTGTGTTCGAGGCGGCGCGTACCACTGGCAAGCTGGCGATCGGGGTGGATGCTGATCAGTACAGCGAAGCACCGGGACACGTCCTCACATCAATGGTGAAGGGAATTGATGCGGCCGTGTTTGACGCGGCACGTTCTGTTCAGGACGGCGCGTTTCAGGGCGGCATACGCGTGTTCGGATTGGCAGAACGCGGCGTTGGCTACGTGTATGACGATAACAATCGGGCGCTGATTCCCGACTCCGTTCGCGCCAGGTTGCAGACGCTTGAGGCGGACATCATCGCTGGCCGCATTCGCGTACCGAGTTCGCGGTGATTGCCACTGGCTCCGCCGCGCCGATCGCCGTGCGCATGCAGCACGTGTCCAAGCAGTTCGGCGCCGTGCAGGCGAACCGTGATGTGTCGCTCGACGTGGCCACCGGTGAGATCCATGCGTTGGTGGGTGAGAACGGCGCGGGCAAGAGCACGTTGATGCACATTTTGAGCGGACTGCACACGCCGTCCGGTGGCCGCATTGAAGTGTTCGGGGAGGATGTGACGGGTTGGGACACGAATGCGGCGATTGCGGCGGGCGTAGGCATGGTGCATCAGCACTTCATGCTGGTGCCAACGCTTACCGTGGCAGAAAACCTGGTGCTGGGGCGTGAACCCACGCGCGGCTTCCGGTTGGATCGTGCACGTGCCGAAGCCGATGTACGCGCACTCGCGGCGCGCACCGGGCTCCGCGTCGACGCCTCGCGCACGATCGCTGAGTTGAGCGTGGGCGAGGCGCAGCGCGTGGAGATTCTCAAAGTGCTCTACCGCGGCGCACGCATTCTCGTGCTGGATGAGCCCACGGCGGTATTGTCGCCGCCGGAGGTGGACGAGCTCTGGAACGTCCTGCGTGGACTGCGCGCGCAAGGTGATACGATCATCATCATCACGCACAAACTCGACGAAGTGGTCTCCATTTCCGATACGGTGACCGTCATGCGTGATGGCCGATCCGTCGCGCGACTCGCTACGCGGGACACCACGCCACGCGATATTGCGCGTGCCATGGTGGGCCGCGATGTGTCCCTCACGCTGGATGCGCTGCCAACGCTGCGCTCAGCAGATGGCGTGACGGCTGCGGCGGCGCATGATGCATCGGCGGCGCCGACTACCGTGACCGCTGGCGATGGCCCACCAGCGCTGACCGTCCGCAACGTGACAGTGCGCGGCGACCGCGGTACAGACGCGGTGACCGATCTCTCGTTCTCAATTGCCACCGGCGAAATTTTCGGGATCGCTGGCGTCGAGGGCAACGGGCAGACTGAACTGCTGGAGGCGTTGGCAGGACTGCGACGTCCAACCAGTGGGTTGCTGCACTTCGGTGAGCTCGACGTGACGCAGCTCGATGTGCGCGCGCGAAACGACGCCGGCCTGTCGCATATTCCGGAAGACCGACATCGTCGCGGACTCGTCCTCGACTACTCCATTGCCGACAATCTGCTGCTCGGTCAGCAGCATCACTTCTCGTCCCGATGGGGGCGTGATGCGGCGAAGATATCGCAACATGCCGCCGCGCAGATTCAAAAATTCGATATCCGCCCGCCCGACCCAACGCTTCCGGCGCGCGCACTCTCTGGCGGTAATCAGCAGAAGATCGTCGTCGCGCGCGAGATGGGTCGTGCGTTCACGTTGCTGTTGGCCGCTCAGCCAACGCGTGGCGTTGATGTTGGTGCCATTGAGTTCATTCATGCGCAGCTCCGTGCAGCGCGCGATGCAGGCAAAGGCGTGCTTCTGGTCTCGGCTGATCTGTCCGAAGTGCTGGCGTTGTCGGATCGTATCGCCGTGATGTATGAGGGACGGTTTGTGTGCGTGCTGCCCGCGTCCGCCTGCAGCGCTGAGCGACTGGGGCCCTTCATGGTGGGCGCGGCGAAGGCGGAGGTGGCGTGACGGCTCACGCCTCACGCAGCGTCCTGACGCGCACGGTGGAGGCGTTGCTCGCGCCGGTGCTTGCCGTCGCGATCGCCGTGGTCGTTGGTGACCTGCTCATCCTCACATACGGCGAATCGCCCGGCACGGTATACCGCCTGCTGCTCGAAGGCACGTGGGGCAACGTGTACGGGTTTGGGCAGGTGTTGTACAAGACGATGACGCTCATCTGCACGGGGCTGGCCTTCGCATACGCGGCGCGCGCGGGGTTGTTCAACGTGGGGGCGGAAGGACAACTGGCGGCCGGCGGGTTTGCGGCGGCGTTGGTGGGTTTGTGGCTTCCTGGCGCCACGCCGGCCGTGTTGGCCGTGCTACTATGCACCGCGAGCGCCATGGGCGCGGGCGCGGTAACGGGCGCGGTACCCGGCGTGCTGCGTGCACGATTCGGCGCGAGTGAAGTGATCGTCACGATCATGCTTAACTTCGTAGTGCTCGCGCTGCTCAACTACACGGTCGCGTCGCACATGGCCGTGCCGGAAACGCTGCACACTGAAGTGATGCGCGTTGGTTTTGTGGCGCGGCTGGGAGCTGTCGTTCCAGCGTTTACCGGATCAGCGGCCAACTTCACCATCATCGCAGCGCTGATCGCCGCGATCGTGGCGTGGTGGGCCTTGTTTCGCACGCGCAGCGGTTATGAGCTGCGAGCTGTCGGGCTGCAACCCGACGCCGCCGAGTATGGCGGAGTAAATGTGCCTCGCACGTGGGTGCGCGCCATGATGTGGTCCGGAGCATTTGCGGGCCTGGGTGGCATCAACTATGTGCTCGGCTACAAGCACTACTACGAAGAGGGCTTCGCTGCGGGTTCCGGCTTTCTTGGTATCGCCGTTGCGTTGGTGGGACGCAATCACCCGCTTGGCATCATCCTCGCAGCATTCCTGTTCGCCACGTTGTCACAGGGTGGACTGGCGGTGAACGCGCTCGTTCCCAAGCAGCTGGTGGACATTCTGGAAGGCGTGGTGATTCTTGCGGTTGCCACGACCGTGCCTGAAGTGCAGCGACTGCTGCGACAGAGTGCAGCGCGACTTGTGCAACGTGCGAGCACGGAGTCGCCGACATGATGCTGATCGCGTTTGTGCTGCAAACGGTGCGCATTGCGATTCCGTATCTGTTGGCGGCCGCTGGCGGTGTCATGTCGGAGCGCGTCGGTGTGATTGCACTGGGGCTGGAAGGCATGATGCTCGGTGGTGCATTCGGCGCCGTGCTCGGCTCGTACTACACTGGCAGCGCGTGGGTCGGTTTGGTGTGCGCCATGGGGGCCGGCGTATTGGTTGCGACGGTGCTGGCGGTGTGCACGCTCCGGTTCCGTGCCGATCAGGTCGTGGTGGGTATTGCGCTCAACTTGCTGGTCATGGGTACCACGCAGTTTTTTCTGCGGCTGGCGTTTGACAGCGCGTCCAATTCGCCGCGTGTGAATGGGTTCGGCGGAGAAGGCAGCAGCCTCGGCATGCTGTCGAGTTTTTCCAATCCGCTGGTCTGGATCGGGTTGGCCGCGCTGCCCGCGATCGGCTGGGTGCTGTGGCAGACGCCCTTCGGATTGCGCATACGCTCCGTGGGTGAGAAACCTGCCGCGGCGGCCACGCTCGGCGTGCCCGTGCGTGCGTTGCAGTGGCGCGGTGTGCTGCTGTGTGGTGTGCTGGCATCGCTCGGCGGCGCGTATCTCGCACTCGACCAGCATCAGTTTACCGACGGCATGACCGCCGGCCGCGGATTCATCGCACTGGCCGCCATCATCTTCGGTCGCTGGATGCCGCTGCGCATCGCGGCCGCCTGCCTGTTGTTCGCCGCCGCGGAAACCCTGCAGATTCAGCTGCAGGGCGCGCAGCTCGTGCCGTCACAGTTCGTCGAACTGATTCCCTATGTGCTGACCATCGTTGCACTGGCCGGTGTGGTCGGCAAGTCGGCGCCGCCGGCTGCGCTTGGGAAGGTGGAGTGAGCGCGCACGGAGACACCGAAGAGTTTGAAGCGCCCCAAAACGCGACGCGGAAACTTGTCATTCTGATGGTGTCGGCGTTCATCGACATGCTCGGTATGTTGATGATCCTGCCGTTGTTGCCATTCTACGCCGAGCGACTTGGCGCCGGCGGCTTGATTGTCGGATTGCTGGTGGCGTCGTTCTCGGTGGCACAGCTGTTGAGCGCTCCACTGTGGGGACGGTTTTCAGATCGTTTTGGTCGGCGACCGGCCATGATGGTAAGTCTTGTCGCGTCGGCCATTGCCTTTCTGATCTTCGCGTACGCCGATTCGCTGTGGATGTTGTTCCTTTCGCGATTGGTGCAAGGCGCCGGCGGCGGGACGGTTGGTGTGATTCAGGCGTATGTGGCCGATTCTACGCACCCCGACAATCGAGCGCGCGCGTTGGGTTGGCTGAGTGCCGCAACGAATGCGGGCGTGGCCATTGGACCCGCGTTGGGCTCGTTGCTCAGCCCCCTTGGTGCGGCGTGGCCCGGACTGGTCGCCGCGGCGCTGTGCGTGGTGAATCTGGCATTCGTGTGGCGCTACCTCACCGAGGCGCGGGTCATCAACACCGCCGATCGCAAGGCGGCGGACGCCGGACGAGGCAGTTCTCGTGCCGCGGTAGCGCGCGTACTGCTGCATCCCAAGGAACCCGCGTCACGGCTGATCGTGATCTACGGGTTGGCGATTGGTGCGTTTCAGGGCATCACGTCGGTATTGGCGTTGTTTCTCGGCTGGCGCTTTGGCTTCACCGAGGCCTCGATCTGGACCGTCTTCACGTA
Organism: Gemmatimonadaceae bacterium; assembly: GCA_041742675.1. Taxonomy (GTDB): domain Bacteria; phylum Gemmatimonadota; class Gemmatimonadetes; order Gemmatimonadales; family Gemmatimonadaceae; genus JAABRT01. The sequence continues at coordinate 13,739 of JBGTOG010000352.1, forward strand.
CATGGGGGTGTTGTCCGTGGTGGCGCGCGCGGTGTTCCTCGGACCACTGGTTGACCGCTTTGGTGAGGCGCGACTCGCGCGGGTCGGTCTGGTGCTGCTGACCATCGGTTTGTTGTCGCTCGGATTGGCGCCGAGTCGCCTGTTGATGTTCGCCGCGGTTGGTCTGTTGCCGGTCGGGACGGCATTCACCTTTCCCTGTGTCACCGCGCTGCTTTCTCGCGTGATCAGCAGCGCACAGCGGGGACTCTACATGGGCGTACAACAAACCTACGGCGGGATTTCACGCGTCGGCTTTCCAATTCTTTTCGGCTGGACGTATGACAATATCGGTGAACAATCGCCCTTCTTCGTCTCGGCGTCGATGGTGTTGCTCACCTTCGTGCTGGCGCGCAACATCGCGAGCTTTGCACCGAGAAAACGCGCGGCGGCGTGAGCACGGCGGCGGCGACGCACCGACGCCGGC
>JBGTOG010000353.1:0-11788 GCA_041742675.1 Gemmatimonadaceae bacterium
CGCATGACCGCCGGCTACGTGAGGCGCGGGCTGTCGCCCGACGCTGGTGTGACGTGGTTTCTACCGCGACTGGTCGGGCACGGCCGCGCCGCCGACATCCTGTTCAGCGGACGCGATATCGAAGCGGGTGAAGCGGAGCGCATCGGACTCGCCACACGCGTTGTGCCCGACGCCGAGCTGCTGTCGACCGCGCAGCATCTGGCGGCCCAACTCGCCGCCGGCCCGCCGATCGCAATGGCGCTCACCAAACGACTGCTGATGGAGAGCGCGAGTGCCCCGCTCGAGGCGCAACTGCGCAGCGAGTTGCAGCACATCAAGACCTGCTTCGCTACAGCGGATGTGCGTGAGGCAATGGCGGCGTTCATGGAGAAGCGGGCGCCGGTGTTTCGCGGGGCCTAGCGCACCGCAGAGTGGTGAGTGTGGTGCGTTGTCGTTGACGGGAACAGCAACAGCATGAACCACAGAGGGCGCGGAGGGCGCAGAGGAGCCGGCGCACTGGGCCATCGCCAGTCGCGGCGACGGAACCACTACCATTCAGCAGGGGTGATTGGCGTCGAGCGCAGTACGCCTGCACGCGCGAGGCCGAAGCGTCTGCTGTAGCAGTTCTCTGCGTGCTCTGTGCCCTCTGCGGTCCAGGCTGTTGCTGTAGGCATCGACGTTGGCGCTGCCGACTGCTCGCGCCTGGAGGGTGCTCGGTGTTCTCTGCGTGCTCTGTGGTTCAGGTTGTTCCAGTACGCGGACGTGAACACAAAAACACCGTTGCCGCCCCCCCCATCTCAAGCGCAGCCCTTTACACGATAGGCGGCGTCTTCCCCGGGCGCACCCGCAAATGTGGCGGTAACTGCGCGATGAGCGGGCCCAGTTCCGCCGCACGATCGAGCGTCGTCACGAACGTCAGCCCGTCGATGCTCACCACCAGCAGCCCGCTCACACCGAACAGCACAATCTCTCCGTTTTCGCTGTGCGCAATATTGCCTGAAGAATCCACGCACTGCGCCGGGCCAAATACGCCGTTACCGGTGTCGTCCAGTTCGCGAACACGCCGGAGCGACGCCCACGTACCAACGTCATCCCAGCCAAACGACGCTTCCATCACGACCACACGATCGCTGCGCTCAAGCAATCCGCGATCAATGGAAATGCTGCTTGAAATATGCTCTTCGAACAGCACGAGCTCGCCGGCCGACAGATAGGGAAGCCCCGACGCAATCTCCGGCACGCGTGCCGACAACTCATCAAGTACTGTCTGCGCCTGCCAGACGAACACACCCGTGTTCCACAGCGCGCCGTCCGCGATCAACGTGTCTGCGAGCGCCAGTGATGGCTTCTCCACAAAGTGTTCAACATGACACGCGCCGCCGTCCGACATCGAGACGTAGGAATCGAGCGGCAAGCCAGGTTTGAGGTAGCCGAAGTGAGGCTCGCAGCGCGACGGTTTGGCGCCGATCGTGACCAGCCAGGCGTCCTGCGACGCCAACTGGGCCGCGCGGCGCACCGTGTCATGAAATGCATCGTGATAGTCCACCGCGAGATCTGCATGCAGCGCACAGAACACCGTTTTCGGGCCGGCGCGGCGACTGATCTCCTGCGCACCCCACGCCAGCGCGGCGGCCGTGCCAAGCGGGCGTGGCTCCACCAGCAGATTGTTCCGTGGCAGCTCCGGGATCGCTGCATGCAGCACATCCGCGATATCGGCGCTGGTCACCACCAGCACACGATCCGCCGGTACCATTGGCGCCAAACGCGCGAGCGTATCGGCGATCAACGGACGCGCATCCACCAACGGCAGCACTTGTTTGGGACGGTCGGGGGTACTGATCGGCCAGAACCGTGTCCCGATGCCACCGGCGAATACCACGGCCCAAAGCGACGTGCCCACATCCAACGACGCTTCCGGATCAAGTTCCGGGTCGATTGCTGTGTCGAGAACGCCGGTCGAGACGCTGGAAGTAGTCCCCGGACCGGGAACACGCGGTGCGGTCATGGCGTGTAGTCAGAGTGTGGTGTCGTGCGCATCAACTGGCCGGCAGCCCCGCACGCCAGTTCGCAAGAGCGCAAGTTATCGTCGGCTGGGGTCGCCTGTCACCCTTCGTCGGTTCGCGTGACCCCGGGTACCTCGAGAATGAAGTCGGCTCCGTAGGCGAGCGAGGGCGTGCGAAAGCCGATCGGCGCATCACCGCCGAGCACGCGCGAGGCGATGCGCACCGCCGTCTCGGCGGTCAGCGAATAACCTTCCGGTCCCCGTATGCGCGACGTCACGGTGCGACCGTCGGCCGCGGTCGCTTCACCCCACAGCAGACTCACTCCCTCGGCGCGCGCGCGTGCGTTGGGACCAGCCGGCGCGGCCCGGACTTTCGCAGCCAGTCGTCGCTGCATGAATCCAGTGCGCAATAACCACCCCAGATAGCGCGAACGTCTCAGCATCGCGAGTTGCTTTGGATGCATGCTCATGTAGACACGCACATCGCCAATTCCCGTGCTGTAGTACGCCGTACTCACATCGCCCCACGGAATCGTGGCTGCCAGCTTCGGGCCGTCGCCAAAATCAATCGTGCGGGTGTGATACGCTGGCGGCACCGGAACCAGCGCGCCGCCACGGCGAATACACCCTGGTCGACCAAGATTCTCCACCATCGTGAGCGCGGTTCCGCGCGACACGCCGCCGAGTGCGCGAAATCCAAGTGCCAGCGACGTGGCGTCCGGCAGGCGTCGGTGCAAATGCGCGGCCAGGCAATCGCTCGGCACGACATCGAACCCCGTCCCGGGCATCAGCATGATGCCTGCCTGCTCTGCATCATGCGTGCGCGCTGCCAGCGCTTCAAACACGGGCAGCTCGCCGGTGATATCGAGGTAGTGCACCCGATGGCGCAAGCAGGCCGAGAGCATCGGCGCGTACGTGTGCGAGAACGGTCCCGCACAGTGCAGCAGCACCGTGACGCCCTCAAACATACGATCGATCGCTGCGGTATCGTTGAGCGCTGCGATGCGCACGTCCAATCCCAGCGGATCGGCGATCGCGTGCACACCTGCGGCGTCGCGGCCGGCGAGAATCGGTCGCAGCCCCGCGGCGTGCGCCCGGGCCACAATTAACTGGCCGGTATAGCCAGTAATGCCATAGATGAGGAGCGACACAACAACACTCCGCGCAAGAGAACGCTGCCTGGTGCACGGCACCGGGTCGGAGCCGCGAGTACGTCGCGGAAACGTAAGCGTGTGCGGAAAGCGCTGACAGGGAAACGCCGACGAGCAAATCCCGGCACCACACGCCACCTGACAAAGCGCACTGGCGAAATCTCGCCGCACACCACATGGTGAAGCACGCGCGTCACCCTCGATATCCGGGCACGCCGTTCGCTCGGCCCCGTACGCGCACACCACGCGAACGGCATCTCGATGCCGGGAGGCCTGCATGCCTGCGATTCTCACGCCCCTCTCTGTCGAACAGGTGCACGCACTGCAGCAAGGCGATGAACACGCCTTCGAACAGCTCGTGCGATCACGCTTTGATTTGCTGGTGGAGAAAGCGGGGTTACAACTCGGCAGCGATGCAGCCGCTGCGCCGCGCGTTGCCATGGGTCTGCTGATGTCTGCGTGGACTGACCGTGCACAGTTCACCTCGCCGCATGCGCTCGATGATTACCTCGACGATGCGTTGCCACATCGAGTCGCCGAGGAGCTGCGCCGGCGCGCCTCGCTGCATCGCTTTGAACTGCACGAAGGGGTGCAGGTCGCCACGCCGGTTGCGAAAGCGGGAATGACCGCGCAGCAGGCGTGGGATGAAATCAGTGCGCGACTGCATGTGTCGGCCGAGGAGCTGGCGGCGCATCGTGAAGAGTCGCGCCGACTCGCGCGAAAGCATACGCGCGAACATGTGGACCGGGTGTCACGCCAGAGTATGCCGGTCGGCATGATTGCCATTGGGGTGGTGCTGCTCATCGCGGCCGTGATCGCGATGCGGTACATGGATCGTGGCAGTGCGGAGCTGGCACTGACGCGCGCCATCGAGTCGGCGGATGCTCGACTTCTGCAATCTGCCGTTGGTCAACGCGGCACCATCGAGCTGCTCGACCAGAGCACCGCGCAGCTCGGCGCGGGCAGTACGCTGCGCATTCCACGGGGATTCGGGAATACGCTACGCGGACTGCAGCTGGACGGCGCCGCACACTTTGCTGTTTCGCCGGGCAATGATCTTGATTTCCAGGTGCGCGTTCGCAACAGCGCGGTTGTCGCGGTCGGCACGGAGTTCAGTGTGCGGGCGTATGACGATGACCCGGAGATCATGATCATGGTGCGTGAGGGCAAGGTGCGCGTGACGCCCGTGCGCGGTGAACTCTCGTCGCAGAACCTCGATGCAGGCGACGCATTGGCCATCGCTGCTGACGGCAGCGTTCGCACGCCGAGCGCGCAGGAAGTAACACTCGCATTTTCGTGGATTGACGGCGCGCTGCGTCTCGAAAACGTCACTGTAGACCGCGCACTCGCCAAGCTGCGTCGCTGGCACAACGTGCGCGCCGAGCTTGAGGATAGCACGTTGGGCTCGCGTCTCGTCACCACGTCGCTGACGCTGGAATCGTCAGGTCAGGCGCTTGATGCGCTCACCCGAGCCGCTGATCTCACCGTGGACTACGTGGGTGAGCAGATGGTGTTGCGCGATGCGCGAGGTGCGGCGGCGTCGGCTACAGGCGCGCGACCCAAATGAACCCGTGGATTGAGTCGTTGCGGCGGCACTGAGGGGGGCGGGTCGACTCCCGCCACATTTCACAGCGCGGCGAGTGCTTTCGAAATCGCCGCGTCGAGATTCTGCGTGCCGCCCACGCCCGTGTACACCACCTTGCCGGCCTTGTCGATCACCACCACGTACGACGTCGCGGGTGCATCGAACGCTTCCGATGCATCACCGCGGCGATCGTATACAAATGTGAACGGGAGCTGAAAGCGCGCTTGATAGGCTTTGACACGATCAACGCTCTGGTTGAGCGAGACGGCGACCGCGATGAACTTCACACGGTCCTTGTATTTCGTATGCGCGGCCACCATCGCCGGCTCGAGCTGCTTGCAGTTGCCACACCACGTGGCCCAGAACTCGAGCACGGCCGGCATGCCGCCAATCACTGTGGACAGCTCCGTCACCTTGCCATCGAGCGTTTCCACAGGGGCGCTCGGAGCGACCGCACCAACCTTGATGCCCAGATCCTGCGCGTAGACGGTGCCCGCCACCAGTGGACGCGCCGCCACAGCCGTGACCGCGGCCAGCGCGACGAGCGACACGCGCGATACCACACGCGCCAGACGAATGATCGGAAGTGCGAAGCGCATCAGAAGTAAACCTGTCCCATCTTGATGAGGTAATACTCCGCCATGATCAGCATGACCACGGCGAACGTTTTCTTGACGTACACCATCCAGTGACCTGCCCGCGGCAACCGTGACACGGTACCCGCCGAAAGACCGACGATCACCAGCAGCGCGCACATACCAATGGAAAAGGCAAACAGGTAGACAAACCCGAGCCCGGCGCTTTGCGTGACACTGACCCACGTAAGCACGGCGGCCATCACCGGCGCCGAACACGGCGCCGCCACCAGCCCTGACGCCGCGCCCATCACAAATGCGCCCACAGCGCGTCCGCCCGTGCCGGCTGAAGCCGCCCGCTGTACAAGAAACGCCGGCAGACGCACCGGAATCACATCGAACATGGACAGCGACGCGAGCATCAGCAGGTTGGCCATGAAAAAATACGCCCATGGATTACTGCTCACCGCGCCGAACATCGTACCCGTGAGGCCGGCCAGAAGTCCCAGGCCGGCGTACACGGCTGCCAGCCCCAACACATAGGCGCCCGTCAGCGCAGCGGTCCGCCACCGTGGAGGAGCAGGAGGCGCCGGCGCGCCCGGTACCACCAACCCCTGCCCGCCCACGATAGCCGCAGTGATCGGAATCATCGGATACACGCACGGAGTCAGGCTTGTCAGCACCCCCGCGGCGAAGAGCAGCGGGATTGCCACCAGCGGACTGCCGGAGAGTTGAGCGGCCACATCGATTTGCATTAGAACAAACATATCTCGGCGATGAGGCAAACGTTCCCGCGTGCTTACGTCTCTCTAGCTGCGGACGAGGGCTGCCAGCACCTGCACAAGCTCGGCGTCGTACCGCGTGCCCGCTCCGGACTCAAGAAATGCCAGGGCGTCCGCCTGTGGCAGTGCCTCGCGTCCGGCCGTGCCCGCGCTGAGCGCGTCAAACGCGTTGCAGACGCGAACCAGCCGACTCGCAAAATGACATCGGCGTGCATACGTGAAGAGCGGATAACCGCCCGACCCGTCGTCCCACACATGATGTTCGTACGCCACGACGGCAGCCAACTCGTTGCCGCCGCCCCTGGCGCTGAGTACCCGCGCTCCCTCGACCGGATGCGCACGTTCGTCGTCCAGCGCAGTCACCTTGCCGATGTCGTGCAGGAGTGCCGCCCCACCGAGTTCCCGCACGCCGGACGACGGCAGCCCGAGCGATTCGGCCATGCCCATGGTCAACATGGCCACGTTGCAGGCGTGGGCGGTCAGGCTCGCGTCGGTGCGCTGCAGGTTGATCAGCGGTGCCATCAGATGCTGATCGCGGCGCAGCGATGCGGCCAGCGAATGCACCACCGCTTCAACCTCCGCCATGGGAACACGATGCGCACGCGCGACCTCATCATGAATCCAGCGCACGGCGTCTGTCTCAGCCTCCAGCGAATCCTGCGCGAGGTTGGCCAGCATCGCGTCCACCTCTGCTTCATCGGCCAGCGCGTCGGCCGTGCTGGATCGTACGCCAAGCGGACCCGCCCGCATGCCGCGCACCGTAAGCGACGAAAACGGCGTGTTCGCCGGTGCCACCAGTCGCTCATGCAAGGCCAGCAGAAGGGCGTCCACATCGCTTGCTGTGGGCAGGGGAAGGGCGTCGATCTCAAGGCGCTGAATTTCCACCCGCGCAAGTCTGACGCCCCAATCCCATCCACGCAGTTCCGTGAGCACGCGTGTGCCAACAATCACGTCGCCGTCCAGAAACGACAGACGCAACATGCCACGCCCGTCGAGCACATGGTGCAGCGCCGTGAGTGTACGTGAGGTGGCCGCCTCGCGTACGGGATGTCCGTTGGCATACAACGACATACCGGCCAGCGCCTGACCGAGTGAGGTGAGGAAGAGCGTGACGGGATTCACGCGCGCTCCTGCGCAGACGACACGGCACCGCGGCGCGCGTCATTGGCTTGACGAGCCATCGCGAGCACCGGTGCAACACGTGCCTCGCGTGCGTACCCACTGGCCAGCACCTGCAGCGCCGAGAGGACCACTGGGGATGCGTCGGCGAGCACGACTCGCCGCAGCAAGCGCGTCTGACGCGTCACGCACGACAACAACCAGTCCCGTACGGTTGGACTCGGGCTGCCTGCGAGCGAGCGAATCGCTTTGGCGCGCGTGTCGTCGTCGAGCGCTGTGCGTTCAGCCGCTCGCATCAGTCGAACCGCCACGTCTTTCGACAGCACGGGTTTGCCGTCACGTGCGTTCTCCAGTACGAGAGCCGCTGCGCCATCAATGGCCGCGGTGAGTACGCGATCATTGACATCATCGAGCCCGCGGCGCAGCGCCGCATCGCGACCGTGTTCGCTTTCCAGCAGCAACCGCAGTGCCTCGACCCGCACCTGCTCCTGTGCGTGTCCAAGAAACCCAAGCAACGACGCGTGCGCGCCGGCCTCGGTCGCCGTTCCACCGGTCGCTCCATCGCGCAGCAGCGCCAGCACGTTGCGCGTGAAATACCAGGGCGGATTGCCCTCAAGGCGGGTCCGCAGTTCACTCAAAATCTCCGGCCCGAACTCGCGCAGCCGATCGTACACAACGCGCCGCGCCGATCGCGATGGTGATCGCTCAAGGACATCCAACAGCACCGGGGCCGCGTGTGCATCGAGCGACTGCAACAACGCACGTGCCGCCGCGGCGTCAAATGGTTCACGAAGCAACGCGGTGGTGATCGCAGCCGGCGCGCGGGCGGCAGATCGAAGCTGTTGCGCCGCCGCCGGGTGCGGTGATTGCGACAGCCAGGCAAACAGCGTCGCACTTTCACCGGTGCTGACCAGGCGCTGCGCCGCGGCCACGGCCGCTTCGCCAACACAATCGATCTCGCAGGCCATCTGCACCAGTCGCGCCGATTCAGGCGGCAGGGCGGAGGTCTGCACGCCAGCTGCATGCGCTGCCACGACCGCACGCCGCCGCGAAGCATCATGAAGCGCTAATTGTTCAAGCACAGCACCGTAATTGGGCGGGTCGGGTTCATCGAGCGTCCAACTGTGCACCAGCTGCGTGGCGGCGTCGCGAACCGCACCTGCCGCGCTGTTGTCACCGCGACGCTGGTCAGCGTGCGCCGAGAGTTTGGCCAGCAGGCGCAGCACATGATGCGAGAGCTCCTGGTGAGTTGCCCGGGCACTGACCTCCAGCCATTCCACCACTGCTGCAGGCGGCAGTGCATTGATCATGGACACGAGAAACTGTCGTTGCGCCCGCCCGTTTCCCGACGCGTGGACCACGGCTCCAACCGACGCCTCGCCGATTTGCTCGAGCACGGCGCGCAAGCGCGCAGCGAGCTCCTCGCGTACCTCCAGTGGGGCACTGGTGACCTGATTCGCGAGCGAGAGCACGACCACCGACACGCGTCTCGCGAAAGGCTCTTGATGGGCGCGGCGCTCAATCGCCTGCGCGACGTCATCCACGCTGCGTTCCCCGGACTCGCTCGCGGGCTCGTCCTCGTCAAACACGGCCGTCGCCAACGTACGCCAGAGGGCGTTCACTTCATCGTCGAGCGTCGCGTCGTCGTCGGCCATGGTGAGGCGATCATATGCGACGCGGCCGATCACCAATCCCGGAACGGCTGGCGGCTGTCCCGTATCTGCCTCCGCGCCAGCGGTCGCAGGCGCCCCAGCGCGATGGGCGAGCGGTTCGAAGGCCAGCCAGCCCATGGCCTCTCGCAGACCAGCAATCGTGAGCCCGGCCTGGAAGTGCAGGGCGCCGACGCCACGGCGGTGCAGTCGTTCGGCCAGCTCTCGCGCGACAGGAACGCCACTATCGAGCGGCGCTCCGTTGACCATCAATTCCTGGTGCGCCACGCCCAGCAGGAGCGCACCGCGCGTAGCGAGCCATTCGCTGAGCAGCGCGAACAGTTCAGTTTCCGCCTGCGTCACCATGGGGTGAGCGGTAGCGTACGCACGCCGCCGATTCAACGCCACGGAGAGGCGCGTGAGAAGCGGCCGAATCGCCTCGGATGGCTCGGATGTGGTAGCTGCCGGGTCGAGAGCTGGGGGCATCTCGGAGGGAGTCGGGGCGGAGCGTGCGTCGTAAGACCGAAGTATTGACTCCGGCGCCCAAAAAGCGAAACAGCCAATTGTCATTTTGCTGCCCCCCTCCCGCGCGGCAGATCGGGAAAAGAGACCGCGATCGGGTTATCTTTGGCGATTCTGCCACACTCGTTGCCCACTGTTTCTCCCGCACCGTCCGGTACTCCATGGCTCCGCAGTTCATCTACGTGATGAAAGGATTGCGCAAGGTCGTTCCGCCTTCGCGCGTCATTCTCGACGACATCTGGTTGTCCTTCTATCCTGGCGCCAAGATCGGCGTGCTCGGCCCCAATGGCGCGGGTAAGTCGTCGCTGCTGCGTATCATGGCCGGCCTCGATACCGAGTTTCAGGGCGAAGCGTGGGCGCACAAGGGCACGCGTATCGGCTACCTCTCGCAGGAACCGGAACTCGACGCCTCACTCGATGTGCGAGGCAATGTCGAGCTGGCGGTCAAGGCGCAGCGGGACGCGCTGAATCAGTTCAACGACATTTCGATGAAATTCGCCGAGCCCGACGCCGACTTCGACGCGCTCATGGCCAAGCAGGCCAAGCTGCAGGAGTACATCGACCAGCACGATCTCTGGAATCTTGACAACAAGATCGAGGTCGCGATGGACGCGTTGCGTCTCCCGCCTGGCGAAGACGCGGTGACGAACCTGTCCGGCGGTGAGAAGCGACGTGTGGCACTGTGCCGCATTTTGCTTGAAGAACCGGACATGCTGCTGCTCGACGAACCCACCAACCATCTCGACGCTGAAAGCGTGGCGTGGCTGGAGCACTATCTCGAAAAGTTTGCCGGCACGGTCGTGGCGATTACCCACGATCGCTACTTCCTCGACAACGTCGCCAAGTGGATTCTCGAACTCGATCGCGGCAAGGGCGTGCCGTACGAGGGCAACTACAGCGGCTGGCTGGAGCAGAAACGCGATCGATTGAAGCTCGAAGAGAAGCACGCCAGCGCGCGTCAGAAGACGCTGGAAAAGGAACTCGAGTGGGTGCGCATGGCGCCGCGTGCACGGCAGGCCAAGAACAAGGCGCGATTGCAGGCTTACGAGGATCTGGCCAGCGAAGCGCAGAATGATCGCATCATGCAGAACGAAATCGTCATTCCGCCGGCACCACGCCTCGGCAATGATGTGGTGATTGCCAAAGGACTGCGCAAGGCGTTTGACGACAAGTTGCTGTTCGACAATCTGTCGTTCGATCTGCCGCGCGCCGGTATCGTGGGCATCATTGGCCCGAACGGTGCCGGCAAGACAACGCTTTTCCGCATGATCAACGGCCTCGAGAAGCCGGATGCCGGCGACCTCAAGATCGGCGAAACGGTACAGATTTCCTATCAGGATCAGCACCGTACGCTCGAAGGCAAGCGCACCCTGTGGGAAGAGATCTCGGGTGGGCGCGAGATGATCCCCGTGGGCAAGCGCGAACTCAACTCCCGCGCCTACGCGGCGAGCTTTGGATTCAAGGGCGCCGATCAGCAGAAGCTTGTGGCGAACATGTCGGGCGGTGAGCGCAACCGGCTGCATCTCGCCAAGACACTCATGCAGGGCGGCAACCTGCTGCTGCTCGACGAGCCGACCAACGATCTCGACGTGGATACGCTGCGGGCGCTCGAGGACGCCGTCCTCGACTTCTCGGGGTGTGCCGTGATCATCTCACACGATCGCTGGTTTCTGGACCGTGTGGCCACGCACATTCTCGCATTCGAGGGTGACTCCGAGACCGTGTGGTTCGAGGGCAACTACGGCTCCTACATCGAGGACCTCAAACGTCGCAAGGGTCCCGACGCCGACCAGCCGCACCGAATCAAGTATCGCAAGCTGGTGCGGTAGTCGCGATGCACCGGCACGCCCCGCCGCTGGTCTGGCGGGGCACGATACAGCCGCGCACGCTCGCCGCCATGTCCCATGCGGACTAGCTTTTACGCCACTCAATACGACCCGATACCGACCATCACCTCGGAGGGAGTATGCTGGAGTACGTGTTGCTGGGAGCATTGGCGGCATCTGTCGTTGTGGCGCAGGATCGTCCAGGGGCCGACGAAGTCACCGGCAGTCTGACGATTGACGGAAAGACGTTTGCCCTCACGCATATCTATGCGGAGCTCGTCAAAGACGACTCGGACAAAACGAAGACGATGACACGCGTCACGATCACGACCCGTGCGGTGCCGGCACGTGCGCGTGAGGAGGAACTCGGTGTGTACGACCTCGCGCGTGAGACGGATCTGCACGGCGTGCGCATCGACTATCGCGACGGGGGTTCAAGCATGTCGCTGATCGTGATCAGTGGACTGATCGAGGGCAGCCTCAGCTTTTCGCGGAGCGGCAGCAATGTCACCCCGGACGTCTTCACGCCCACGCGCATTGTCGGCACCGCAGAGATCGCGGAACGCACAATGGGCTCCACGACCATCGCCATGAACGC
>JBGTOG010000381.1:0-25052 GCA_041742675.1 Gemmatimonadaceae bacterium
GCCGCCATCGATAGTGTTTTAGTCCACGCCAGCGGCTTGAACAGCCGACCTTCCTGCGCTTCGAGCGCGAACACCGGCAGAAACGAAAGTGTGATGATGAGCAGGGACACGAACAGCGCGGGCCCCACTTCCTTCGAGGAATCGCTCACGAGTTCCCACCGGGTGCGCGTGCCCCCGTCGTGCTCGTTTCGCTCCATGTGCTTGTGCAGATTCTCCACCATCACGATGGCCGCGTCAATCATCGCGCCAATCGCGATCGCAATCCCGCCCAGGCTCATGATGTTCGCGTTGAGCCCAAGCATGCGCATGGCGAGGAACGCCATCAGGATGCCGATGGGGAGCGTGAGTATGGCGACCAGTGAACTCGAGGCATGCAGCAGAAAGAGGATGGTCACCAATGCGACGATGATCGCTTCCTCAACGAGCTTCTCCTGCAGCGTTCGGATAGCTGCCTTGATCAGTCCTGAGCGATCGTAGCCCTCGACGAACATGACGCCCGAGGGCAGTGCTGCTTCAAGTTCCCGCATCTTCGCTTTGACGCCATCAATCACCTCGAGCGGGTTTCCGCCGAAGCGCATCACCACCCACCCGGTGACCACCTCGCCCTTGCCGTTCAGATCGGTGATTCCCCGCCGGATCTCAGGGCCGAGCTGCACGGTGCCGATATCGCCCACCGTTATCGGCGTTCCGCCCGAGCCGGCGCCTACTGCCACGGACCGAATATCGTCGAGCGTATTGAAGCGCCCCCGACCTCGCACCACGTACTCGGTCCCGCTCATCTCGATCATCCGTCCGCCCACGTCCTGGTTCGATGCCTGTACGGCACTCACCACCTTCGCCATGGGGATCGCGTATGCGAGCAGTCGCGCCGGGTCGACTTCGATTTGATACTGCGTTTCGAATCCGCCCAACGACGCGATCTCCGCCACCCCCGACACTGCGGTGAGCGCCGGCCGAACGGTCCAGTCCTGCAGGCTCCGGAGTTCGGCCAGATTGAGCTGTCCTGATGTGTCGGCAAGGATGTACTGCATCACCCAGCCCACGCCGGTAGCATCTGGACCGAGCATCGGCATGGCGCCTTCGGGCAGCTTGTCGCGCACGCCATTCAGGTATTCCAGCACGCGCGATCGCGCCCAGTAGAGATCGACGTCGTCTTCAAAGACCACGAACACCGCTGAGAGACCGAACTGACTCATGCCGCGCACAAACTTCGTGTTCGGGACTTTGAGCAGCTCGGTTGAGAGTGGATAGGTGACCTGATCCTCGACGAGCTCCGGTGCTTGTCCGGGCCACTCGGTCATCACGATCACCTGAACATCCGAGAGATCGGGGATGGCGTCGACCGGGGTCCGGAGCATTGCCCAAATCCCGCCAAGCGTCACGGCCAACGTGCCGAGTAACACCGCGGCTTTGTTGTTTACCGACCATTGGATGACGTGGCGGATCATGGCCGTTTGCTCGTTCCGGGCATGCTCATTCCGGGCATGCTCGCACCCTTCATGTCCATGGATTGCATGTCCATGCCTTCCATGCCTTCCATGCCGCCGCCCATGCCCATCATGGCCTTCATGACTTCGCCGATGTTCGACTCCGACTCGAGCAGGAACTGCGCCGACGTCACCACTCGCTGCCCGGGTTCCAGGCCTGTCAGAACTTCGACGAAGTCATCGCCGACCTGGCCGGTCTCGATCTCCTGCGGCATGAGACGGCCGCCGCCCATATCCACGAAGACCACAGACCGCTCGCCCGTCCGAACGACCGCCGCCGCGGGCACCGTGAGCGTACTAAGCCCCGGCAAAATGAAGCGAACGGTCGCATACATGCCCGGCTTGATCCGGCCGTCTGGATTCCCCAGCGCGACGCGCGCCTTGATCGTGCGCGACGCCTCCTGCAGCGTTGGATACACGTACTCCACGCGTCCCTCGCGCGGGCGCCCGGGGAAGGCCGCAAACTCGAGTGTTGCAGCCGATCCGTCGCGAACGCTTCCGGCGTCATTCTCTCGTAGCTCAGCCTCGACCCAGACCTCGGCGAGGTCGGCAATCACGTAGAGCGTCTGACCGGACTGGACCGCCTGACCCGCGACCACGTTCTTCTCGACCACCACGCCGGACGCGGGCGCATGCAGCGTCAGCGTTCGCCGGACCTCGCCGCGTTGCAGGATGTCCTGGATCTGCGCCTCGGAGATGTCCCACAGCCTAAGCCGCCGTTTGGCGGCGTCCAGCAGATTCGACGAGCCCGCCGGCACACCGGGCACGCCGCTCTGGTCCATCGTGCGCTCGAGCCGCCTCGCGATGAGCAGCTCCTCCTGCGCCGCGACAAGCTCCGGCGAGTAGATCTCGAGCAACGGCTGCCCGCGGCGCACGGGCTGGCCCGTGAAGTCGATGTACAACCTTTCGACAAAGCCGCCGAACCTCGGGACAACTTGCGCGATGCGGGTCTCGTCGAAGGTGACGACGCCCGTAGTGCGGATCTGCTTCTGGAGCGTCCGCACATCGGCTGTGCCGAAGGTGACGCCGAACTGGCGAAGCTGGTTGGCCGTGAGCTGCACCGAGCCGTCGGCACTCATGTCCATGCCGGCCATCCCGTCCATCTGCTGGGGTGACTGGCCGCCGCCCTCGTCGTCGCGGCTCGCCACCGTCACCCACGCCACAGCGGTGGCGACGGTTATCAGGGCCACTGTTGAAACTACGAGCACCACTCGCCGCGTCCCGGCGCGCTTGCCCGCGACGCGCGTCTGGTTATCAGAATCGCTCTTCCTGAAGTCGCCGCTCATGGCAGGACCTCCTCACCCACGACCCGCTCCAGCTCCGCCAGCGACCTGGCGAAGTCCGAGAGAACGCGGAAATAGGTCAGTTCGTAGGTGAACAGCGTCGCCTGCGAACCGAGCAGCGTCAGAAAATCAGCGCGACCAACCTGATAGCCAGCTGTCGCCGATGTCAGCGCTGCACGTCCCTGCGGCAGTATGGCCTTCACATACAGTGCGAGCTGCGCCCGGTCGCGCTCGAGCTCAGCGTGGAGCCGAGCGACCTCGGCGCGGAGAACGTTGGTCCGGTCATGGTGCTCTGCCTCGAGTGCCGAGCGCTCGGCACGCGCCTCGATGACGAGCTGGTCCTGTTTGCGCCCCCGCTGCAGAGGGATGGGGATGGAGACTTGCGCCGAGATCATGTCGCTGAACCCGTCGCGCTGGCCGTAGGAGAGCGAGACATCAAAGTCGGGCAGGTGCTGCTTTCGTGCGAGTTCTTCGCGCGCTCGCTGCGCTTCGATCCGCGAGCCGTGAGCGCGCAGCATCGGGTTCTGTCGCACGGCGGTGGCCTGCAGTGTGTGCAGCGGCGGGAGTGGTGAGTCCGCAGCGCGCGCGCCCATCGTTGCCGACACGAATCGAATCTCGGCGGCCGAATCGGCGATCGCGGCCCGGGCTACTCGCTGCGGGATGGAAGCGTCGGCGACCGGCGTCTCGCTTGGGCGATCGAGTGCGGCGTTGAGACCGGCCTGCGTCGCCCGCCGCTTTTCGATCAGTGCCACGGACTCCTCGCCAAGTCGCGCGACCTCCACCCGGACTCGCAGCACTTCTTCCTGGCCGCCTGTTCCGACGCCGTACCGTGTTTCCGTCACCTTCATGAAGTCGAGCAGGAGACGCCGATTGCGGTCGACAATCTCCAGCGCCCGATCGAGATAGGCCAGTTCGTAATACGCCTCCCTGACCCCCTGCTTGACTTCGAGTCGGGCCCCTTCGAGTTCGGCTTCGACCGCCGCGAGCTCACGCACTGCTGCGCGCGTGCTCAGGGACAGCTTCCCCGGATACGGAATCGCCTGCGCTACGCCGACCATCTTCATGGTCATGAAGTCGCGGAATCCCGGATCGCTCACCGGGAAGTTCTGAATGCCGGCCATGAGCATCGGGTCGGGGCGCGCTCCGGCCGGGTCCACGCGCGCTTGAGCGGCGCGGATGCGCTCCTGTGCCGCCCGCAACTTCGGGCTCACCGTGAGCGCCAACGCGACCAGCGAATCGATTGAGGACGCTTCTGGTGCGGCGGGCTGCGCGGGCGGCTCGGGAGCGCGTTGCGCGATCGATTGTGCGATCGGAATGTGTGTGGCGAGCGTCAGAGCGAGCGAGCGCATGAGAACGGACATTCCCGCGGATGCGATGACACTGCGCCACGACGGCGAGCGCCCGCCCGACGGTATGGCCAGTGAACTGTAGAATGAAGGCATGTCTCCTCGGAGAATCTGCACCGCTCGACGCGCTCGACCGACTGTCGGTTGCGCGGAGAGCCTGAGTTGCGCCGCGCCGTGCGCGCGGAATCGACTACAACGTGTGGTCTGGACTACGCCCAAGGAGGTCGGCGCTCAGGAGGGAAGGATATCACTCAGTCACTGCATCCCACCTGCGCACGTGCCGATCTCCGTGCGTCACGATCACATCGGCGTTCGCTTGAGCAACTGCGCATTGATGGCGACGACCACGGTGCTTCCCGACATCAACACCGCACCGAGCGCTGGCGTGAGCACGATGCCCCACGGCGCCAACACGCCCGCGGCCAGTGGAATGGCCACGATGTTGTAGCCCGCCGCCCACCACAGGTTCTGGATCATCTTGCGGTACGTCGCGCGCGACAGCGTGATGATGCGCGAAATATCTCGCGGATCGGAACGCACCAGCACAATGTGACCGGCTTCAACCGCGACGTCCGTGCCTGCACCAATCGCGATACCCACGTCCGCCGTGGCCAGTGCCGGCGCATCGTTCACACCATCGCCCACCATTGCGACTCGTCGCCCTGACGCCTGGATCTCGCGCACATGCCGCGCCTTGTCTTCAGGCAGCACTTGCGACAGCACGTCATCAATCCCCAACTCGGCGGCCACCGCATTCGCCACCTCTCGAGCGTCGCCCGTCATCATGGTCACTTGCACGCCGAGCGCGTGCAGCGCGCGAATGGCCTCGTGACTCTCGGGGCGTATCGCGTCGGCGATGGCGAGTGCGGCAAGCACCTTGCCGTCTTGCAGCAGGTAGATCACTGCCTGCCCGCTTTTCTTGGCCTCCGACACCGTTGCCGTCAGTGACTCCGGGACATCTGCAGAGCGCTCCTCGAGCAGGGCCGGTCCGCCCATCTCATACGTCGCGCCATCAATGGTCGCCGCCACCCCACGCCCGGGCAGCCCGCGCGCATCAGACACGGACGGAATCTCCACTCCTGCCTCCGTCGCCGTACGCACAACACCGCGTGCGATGGGATGCTCAGACTGCGACTCCACCCCCGCGGCGAGCCGCAGCACCTGCTCTCGCGTCGCACCATCGGCCATGGCCATCGCGACGACGCGGAATTCACCAAGTGTCAGCGTGCCGGTCTTGTCGAACACCACCGTATCGAGCTTGCGCGCTTCCTCCAGTCCGCGACGATCACGCACGAGCAGTCCGTGCCGCGCGCCGAGTGCGGTGGAGATGGCAACCACAAGCGGCACGGCGAGCCCAAGTGCGTGCGGGCAGGCAATCACGAGCACCGTCACGACGCGCACGATAGCAACATCAATCGTGGCGCCAACCGCGAGCCACGCGACGAGCGTCACCAGCGCGGAACCGATGGCCACCCACGTCAACAATCGCGCGGCACGATCCGCCAGAAGTTGCGCGCGGGACTTGGAGGCCTGTGCATCGGCGACCAGTCGCATGATGCCCGACAACTTCGTCTTCTCACCGGTGCCGGTCACCGCGATCTCGAGTACACCATCGCCATTGATGGTGGCCGCGATCACTTCGTCGTCAACACCACGTTGCACCGGTCGTGATTCGCCGGTGATCATCGCTTCATCCAGTGTGCTCGAACCGCGTACGATCGTACCGTCGGCCGGCACGCGCTCGCCGGGTCGAATCAACAGCGTGTCACCCTCGCGCAGCGCACTCACCGGGACGGTCTCTGTCCCGTCACTCGTAATGCGCGTAGCCTCATCGGGTAGCAGCTTCGCCAGTTCCTTCAGCGCGCCCTGTGCCTGCTGGATCGAGCGCATTTCGATCCAGTGGCCGAGCAGCATGATGGTGACCAACGTTGCCAGCTCCCACCACAGTGCTTCGGCTCGCAGCACTCCCAGCTCGACAACCCACGAGAACACGAACGCCACCGTGATGGCCAGCGAGATGAGCGTCATCATCCCTGGCTGTCGCGAGCGCAGTTCGCCGGCGGCGGACCGGAGAAACACGAGGCCGCCGTAGAAAAACACCAGTGTCCCAAGCGCTGCCGGCATGCGCGCGGAGAACGGAAACTGCGGCGCCGTGTAACCGAGCAGTTGCTCGATGTGTGCAGACCACACGACCACAGGAATCGTCAGCAGCAGCGAAATCCAGAAGCGGTCGCGGAACATCCCCGGGCTATGGCCGGCGTGCTTGTCGTGACCGGCGTGCTTGTCGTGGCCGGCGTGCTTATCCGTTTTCCCGTGGTTCCCGTGCATCGCCCGCCTTCCGTGAGTCAGGGTGCGCTGCTGTGCTCGGCGCGATCGCCGGCACGTGTCATCGCCAGAGCCTAAGGCCTGCCACCAGTCGCGCTTCGCCGGCCGCCGCGCCCGATTGCCGCGCGAACTCTGCCGTGCGTCCATATCTCCTGTCCCACACCACCCCGATGTACGGCGCAAACTCGCGGCGTATCTCAATGCGCGTTCGCACGCCGAACGACGTGCTGCTGAGTCCTCGTCCGATGCCGAACTCAACCTCATCGCGCAGTGAGACCGCGGACTCGAGACGAGGCTGCATCACCAGCCGCTGCGTCAAATACAGATCGTACGACACCGTGAGATCGAGCGACACATTTCCGTCGGTAGTCACGAACATGGACGGCTCCACTTCGAACCAGCCGGGAGCCAGGCCTTGCAATCCGGCAACCGCGCCGAAGCGCGTGGCGGAGGTCCCGCTTCCAGACGTCTGGTCCACGCGAACGCCGATCTGCGCGTCCCACCACGGCGAGACGAGTCGACCGTACTGCAACTGGTACTCGCCGTGCATGCCACCGCCGAGTGTTGCGATGCCCCCGTCGGCCTTCGCCCAGAGGCGGTTCACTGCGCCTCCGGACCACGCCAGCAGGTCGTAGTTCACAGGGCGACCTGCGCCGGACGGCGCGTACTCCAAAACTTCCGAGATCAGAAAGGTCTCTCGCCCCCACGACATGTCGTGTGCGCCTGCATGACGCAGTGTATCGACCACCTGCGCAGGCAACGGGCCGCTGCTCGCCACCATCATTGCGGCAATGAGCACCGGCGCAGCAAGGAACCGCGCGATGCGATCAAGCTGCATCATGATGTCCCTCGTGTCCACTCGCCGCTTTGCTCACGCGCACTTCGCGAAACATGCCAACTTCCATGTGATACAGCACGTGGCAATGGAACGCCCAGCGGCCAATCGCGTCGGCCGTCACCAGCAGCGACACCCGCTCCGCCGGCTTCACGTTGATGGTGTGGATGCGCGGACTGCTGTTGCCATGACCGTTCTCCAGTTCCATCCACATCCCGTGGAGGTGCATGGGATGATTCATCATCGTGTCGTTCACCATCGTGAGGCGTATTCGTTCGTTGTACGTCAGCTCGATCGGTGAGGCTTGATCGTACGGAATGCCGTCGATGGCCCAGGTGTATCGTTCCATGTTACCGGTGAGATGCAGCTCGATCTCGCGCGTTGGGGCGCGAAAATCTGCCCACGGCTCCGCAGAGCGCAGCTCCGAGCAGCGCAGCACGCGGCGACCGTCCTCGCCAAGGCCGACGCCAGGCTCGTCGAGGCGACTCTTGGTGCTCATTGGCACCATCGCGTTGCCAACGCCGTGCGTGTCCGGACCATGGGGCGTTTCGTCTGGCAGCGTACCAGGCGCGCGCAACGTGGATGCCGGCATCGCGGACATATCGTGACCCGCGTGCACGTCTGTCGCCGGAGCTGCGGCCTTCGGGGGCATTGCGTGTCCCATCGCCGCGTGATCGACGCCCGCACTCGTGACCGCAACCGTGTCCGCGTGTGCCCCGTGGTCCATGCCCGGCATGGCGCTGTGATCCATTCCCTCCATGGCACCGTGGTCCATGCCCATATCGGCCATGGTCAGCAGCGGACGACGTCGACGGGACGGAAGCGCCGCGACAACACCGGCACTGCGCGACAGCATGCCGGCAGCAAATCCGCTCCGATCCATTGCCTCCGCGTACACGGCATAGGCGCGGTCATCGGGCAACTGCACGATTACGTCGTACGTCTCGGCGAGCGCGATGCGGAACTCGTCGGTCTCAACCGGCTCGACCGGCTGGCCACTCACCTGGACCACGGTCATCGGTACGCCGGGAATACGCACGTCGAAGTGCGAGCCGGCCCCGGCGTTGATGATGCGAAGCAGCACGCGCTCACCAGGCATGAACTGGCCCGTCCACGGTTCTTCTGCCGCACGTCCGTTCAGCAGAAAACTGTAGGTCGCACCCGTGACATCGGCGATGTCGGTCGGGTTCATGCGCATGCCGGCCCACATCACGCGATCACTGACCGCAGCCGAGAAGCCGTCGCGCGAGACATCACGGAAAAAATCAAAGACCGTGCGACGCTGAAAATTGTACGCGTCGGGCTGCTTCTTGATACGGGACAGCACCCGGTACGGACTCTCGAACGTCCAGTCAGAGAGCACGATCACGTGCTCGCGATCGTATGCGGGTCCGATTCGCTGCGCAGGCTCGACGATGAGCGATCCATAGTGCCCAAGCTGCTCCTGCAGACCCGAGTGGCTGTGGTACCAATACGTTCCCGCCTGATTGATCGCGAACGTGTACTCGAAGGTTTCGCCGGGCCGAATACCGGCAAAACTCAGTCCGGGCACGCCATCCATGTCCGTTGGCAGGATGATGCCATGCCAGTGAATCGAGGTGTCTTCCGACAGCGTGTTCTTTACGCGGATCACCGCGCGTTCGCCTTCGCGAAAGCGCAGCACCGGTCCCGGCACGGTGCCGTTGATGGTGACCGCCTTGGCATTGCGGCCATCCAGTCGCACCATCGTCTCCGCGATGGTGAGATCGTACTCGCGCACGTTGTTGGGCACAGGGGACAGCGGTCCGAGGCCAGCGTCGAGCTCGGGATCGAGCTGCCCTGCGCGCAGCGGAGACGGCAGTGCGGAGCCGGCGCCGATGACGGCGGCCGTGGTCACAAAACGCCGTCGGGAGACGCGTGAAGACAAGCGCAAATCGCTCATAAAAAAGTAGGATGGAGAAGGCGCGAGGGAAGAATACCCCTAGGGGGTATTGTACATACCCCCTACCCCTATGTCAACAATCGCGCTCCAGGCGGGTCGCTTGCCACGTATGCGCGATCAGAGGAGGGCCAATATTTACGCCCTGTAAAGTAGCAGAGACACCCGCATTCTGCACCGCTTGCGGTGATTGGTTTACGTCGTGTAAACTCGCGTCTGCACTGAGAGTTCCTTCTCCATTTTCTGCTTACCATCCCAAGTCATGAGACTCTCTCTTCGCAGGACCTGCCTCCTGATGTCTTTGACCGCCAGTCTGGTGGGCACCAACGCGTGGGCACAGACGCAGGCGCACGAGGGACACCATCCCGCTCCGGGTTCGGAGCTGGCGACGGTGGAAATGACCATAAGGGCGCTCTTCAACGCAGCTGAGCGCGGCGACCTGGCTGCTCTCGACTCGATCTACGCCGGTGACAGCCTGCTGGTCATTGAAGGAGCGGGCATCAATCGCGGCTGGACGGACTATCGCGACAACCATCTGGCACCAGAGCTCAAGGAGTTTCGCAACTTTCGTTATCGTCCGTTCGAAATTGAGGCCAGGGTCTCGGACTCGCTGGCGTGGGCGACATACCGCTACGCGCTTTCGGCTGACCTTCCGGATCGCAAGGTTGACGTGGTGGGGCGGGGTACAGCCATCCTGGAGCGGCGAGGTGATCGTTGGGTCGTGCGGCTCACGCACACCGCGAGCCGAGCGCGTCGCCCCAGTGACCCTCCGATGCCGTGACGACGGGGAGTTGCCGACGCGCCACCGCCGTCTGTAGACTCACCGGATGACTGATCGCAAGCGCCCGGGGATCTCTTCCGCACTTCCCAGGCTCCCGGCGACGATGAAGCTTTCCGGGGACGGCGTCGGGACCGTCCTGGGCCAGCTCGAGTCGCGACTGATGCGGCTGTGCTGGGATGCCCCGGAGCCGCTTACGGCCCGCGCAATTCACGAGTTGCTCCGAATCGAGCACCCGGTCTCGCCGCTCACGAGCACAACGGTGCTGAACCGGCTCGTAGAAAAGGGCCTTCTCAATCGCGAGCGCGTCGAAGGGCGCCTGCACTATAGTGCGCAGGTCAACGAGTCGTCGTTTGTCGCGCAGACATCGCGTCGAGCCGTCGAGGGCATTCTCTCACTCGGCGCTGAAGCGGTGACGGCTTCGTTCGTGGATGTGCTGGCGGAACGCGATCCTGCACAGCTTGAGGAACTCGCTCGCCTCATTCGCCGGAAGTTGCGGGAGCAGGGGGGGGGACGGTGATGCGGGTGGCCCCATCCGGCGTCCGACCTCCCGTCATTCGCCGCGAGGAGCGGAGACGACGCGTGCTGTTGTTCGCGATCGTCGCGGCTTTGCTGCTCGGCATCGCGCCGGTGGTGGGGCATCATGTGATCGTGGCGGTCGACTGGCTGTCGGCTGATCAGCATCACCTTGCGATGCTCTGCCTTGTCACGCTGCACCAGCTGCTCGCGCCCGTTCATGACCTCGCGCATTGGTTGCTCTACGCGGGCTTTGCCTATGCAGTGCTCGAGCGCGGTCGTGTGTTCTGGCGGCACTGGCGTGTGATGCGGGCGCTGCCGCAGTCGCGAATCGCGCGTGATGGGCCAGTTGGCCGCGCCGCACGACGGGCCGGTCTCAACCCTGAGCGCGTACGCGCGGTATCGGGGCTGCCTACGCCAGCGTTCACATCGGGCTGGTTCTGGCCACGCGTGATCGTCGCTGCAGATTTGCATGATCGGTTGACCGCCGAAGAGCTCACGGCCGTGCTAGCCCACGAGGCCGTGCATCTACGTCGCCGCGATCCACTGCGACTCTTTTCGCTTCGCGCGCTGGCCTCGCTGCTGTTCTGGCTCCCGGTCATGCGGCGCCTCGCGGCCGACCTCGAAGATGAGGTGGAGATTACAGCCGACGACGAGGTCGCACAGCATCTCGCACTCCCGCTCGCGTCGGCCGTGCTGAAGTTGGGCAGCGTCCGTACAACTCCCGTCGCAGCGACCGTCGGATTTCACCGAGCCGACTTGCTACCGCGAAGGATTCGTCGCCTCGCCGGCGAGGACACCGTCGCTTTATCGCACACCTCTACGGGGTCACTGGTCGCGGCGTCGGTCGCGCTGCTGCTCACATGGAGTTCCGGTGTGATGGTGCTGCATCCGCTCAACGATACGGCAGATCACACGGAGCACGGGCCAGCGCACTGCGATCATTCGCAGGGGAATCCTCTCACGCATCTGTTCTGTCGCGGGTGGACCCTCGGAGTCGGAGTGTCGGCCTCCGACTGTCCACACGAAGACCACCACGGTGTGGTCAGCGCCGCGCATCGGTACGTCTATTCCCGCTGAAGTACAGAGCGTCTCCCCCCACTTCCCACCCCGTCTACTCATGCATCCCATTCTGCGCGCTGGCGCGCTTTCCGTCGCACTCGGCGTTCTCGTACCGACGTTGCCTGTTGACGCGCAGGGTGCGCGCGCTGACTCCAGTGCCGTCGTCGCGACCGTCGAGCGGTTCCACGCCGCGCTTACCGCCGGGGATTCCGTGAGTGCAGTGGGCTTGCTCGCGGCGAACGCGCTTATTCTTGAGAGTGGTGCGATCGAGACGCGTACTGAATATCTCAGCCATCATCTGGGCGCCGACATGGAAGCAAGTAAAAGCGCCAAGGGCACTCGCAGCGTTGTTGACGTTCAGGTGGTCGGAGACGCCGCGTACGTTGTATCCAGGACGATCAGCCCGCCGACCGGTGAGGCAGGTTCGACGGGCTCGCAGATGGTGGAGCTGATGGTCCTCGGGCGGACGACGAGGGGCTGGCACATCCAAGCCATCCACTGGTCGTCTCGTCGTCGCCGATCGTGACGGTGCCGCCTAGTCGTTTTCCGGCGGCACAATGCCCTCGATGGTGAACCGACCGTGAAACGTGACGGTGTGTGCGTGCGCCTGTGCGTAGCGGGACTCCACCTCCACGTCAGGGCACCGCGACTTCCGTCATGTAGCGAATCTGACCGTCTGGCTGCACGACTTCTCCCGCCACCATATACGGTGACTCCTGCACAAGAAACCACGTGGCCGTGAGTACTCGGTCACGCGCGCGACGCTCTTCCACGCGCCACGCGTTCCACGTGCGGCCCTCCACGACACGAGGTTCCTGACCGACAACCGTGAAGATGACGGTCTCGGTGGATGCGACGTTTGGTGACCACATGGGCGCAGTGATCACCATCCCTGGTCGCAGTGTCATCGCCAGCGGTACGAGATCCGATGCCGACGCGACGAAGCCCGGCTTGTCCAGTGTTATGCGCACATTCTCGGACGCCGACTGGACGGCCAGCTTGCGGTGTCCTGTGACGTTGATGCCGTTGATGACGAGTCGCACATCGGCACCACCACTGCCCGTGCGCTGATAGCCGAGCGGGGCCTGCGTGTGTGCATCGAACGTCTGTCGGATTTCCCATGTGGAGCTTGCCCCGTTCACCGGTCGCTGTGTGCCCCGCGTCACCCACCGATGCACCGCGCGACCGGATGAGTCTCCCACTGACAGTTCATTGATCCAATCCGCGACGATTGGCCCGTCGGGCGCGCCGAGACGCACGATCACTCGCGCTCGATGCGGCGAGAAAACGCGTCCATCCACCTGCGCCGCGCCGACTTCGAGTCGTATCGTGTCAGCAGTTGGTGCCTGTGCCGTGGCGATCAGAGCACTGGCGCACAGCGCGAGCAATGACAGCATGATTCGAAGAAAGATGTGCATGTTGCCCCCAGGTCGTAGAGCGTTGTTCAAATGCATCCAGAAAACTGCAGTCGTTTTGAGCGGATTCGTCGCTGTTTGGGGATGAAATCCCGGTAGGATGGGATGGTCGGCACCCGCGCGTGCCCAGAACCTTGCGCGGTATCGCCGTGTATCGTCGCTGGCACCGAGGCCGCCTCAGCCGTATTCTGCCCCGGTGACCTCCTCCACTTCCCGCAGCATCGGAACCACCGGCTGGTCGCTCGGCGCACTCGCCGCCGGGCTCGCCCTCGGCTGGTTGGGACATCGCAGCGGGCACGCAGCGTTTGTCACGCTCGGCGCAGTCCTGGAACCGATCGGCTCGCTCTGGCTGACGGCACTGCAGGCCACCGTGCTGCCCATGGTGGTGGTGCAAATGGTCGCCGCCGTAGTGGGCACCGATGAACGCTCGCCTGTTGGACGGCTCGGCTTGCGCGCTGTGATCACATTTGTCGTGTTGTTGATCGCGGTCGGCGTGATCACGATTGCCGTGGCGCCCGTCATCGTCTCGCTGTTTCCCGTGGACCGTGCGGCGGCCACCGCATTGCACGCGTCACTCACCATTCCGGATGCCGCGCGCGCTGCGGCTACGCAGCCCGTCGCGATTGGTTCCCTGGGTGAGTGGGTATCGCAGCTCCTGCCAACAAACATTGTCCGCGCGGCAGCGAACGGTGAGATCTTGTCGCTGCTGATCCTCGCGGCTCTTTTTGGTGCGGCGCTGAATCACATCCCGTCCACTGAACGTCGCACGATCGCGACGGTTGTACGCGGCACCAGTAGCGCGCTGCTGGTCATCGTACGGTGGGTGCTGCTCTTCACCCCGCCCGGTGTGTTCGCCTTTGCGTATCTCGCAGCACTGGGTATTGGCAGCATCGCGGCCGGCATGCTTGGTGCGTTCGCGCTGGTGACATCGCTGCTGTTGATTCTGGTGACGTTGCTGCTGTATCCGCTCACTGCGCTGGTGGCGCGGATACCACTGCGCACGTTTGCGCGCGCGTGTGCGCCAGCCCAGCTGGTGGCGATCAGCACGCGCTCATCACTCGCGTCACTCCCCGCACTGATTGCGGGTGCGCGCGAAACGCTAAGACTGCCAGCCGTGGCGACGGCATTTCTGCTACCGCTCTGCGCGTCGGTCTTCAAGATCAACCGCCCGGTCTCAAGCACGGCCAAACTCATCTTCCTGGCCACCGTGTACGGCGTCACGCTTGACGCGTGGACGTTCGTGACGTTTCTGACCGTGGTTATCGTGCTCAGCTTCAGTGCGGTTGGCGTGCCAGGCGGCGGGGGTGCGTTCCGTACGCTACCCGCCTATATGGCGGCGGGTATCCCGATTGAAGGTATCGTGCTGGTTGAGGCAGTCGACGCCGTGCCTGATCTGTTCAAGACGGTGCTCAACGTAACGGGAAACATGTCGGTGACCGCGATGCTGTCCCCGCGCGCTTCCAGCAACATCGCTACGCGTGCTGCCGTTCCACCCGACGTGATCATCGACAGTGTGCAGGACCCGGTGCTGACGGAAGCGCGCTAGCCGTGCGTCGACCGCTCGCCCTCGCATTCCGACTGCTCAGCGAAGAACCCCGACTGCTCGGTCAGTTCACGCTCGCGTCGATTGGCCGAGCCGCGATGCTCGCGTTCTCGATTCTACTGATCCGTGAGTTTCTTGGCGGCATTCTCGATGCACCGGTTGGTCCGTTGGCACAACTCGCTGCACGCTACGGTCGAACGCAAGCGCTCTGGGGTGCGGTGACACTGCTGGGCATCACGCAGCTGCTGGCGGTTGCGCTGGCGTATCGGGCGCAAGTGATGCAGCAGCGTATCGTGAAGGCGGCAGAACTCAGCACGATGGAGCGGCTGATCCGGCAACTGCTCGGCTTGTCGGTTGGCTTCTTCGATCGACGAACGCACGGAGATCTGATTCAGGCGGTACGGCAAGACGTGTCACAGCTTCGCGCCGCGGCGATGGCGGCAGCCGTTGCAGTGCTTGATGCGGTGCAGGGCGTGGCGCTCATCGGAGCCGCGGTGTATCTCAGTCCGTCGCTGGCGCTGTGGGCCTTCCTGATCCTGCCCCTCACGCTCGGGCCACTCTTTTTTCTCGCGCGCCGCACGCTCTCACAAGCGCGCGGTGTTCGCCGGCAGGGCGTCGCACTGTTCGATGTGTTGCTGCAGCTACTCGCCGGCATTCGCATCATCAAGATCTTTCGCGGCGAAGACATCGAGGCTACGCGCACCATTGATCGGGCAAGGCGTTACTTCGACGCAGTGATTGCGATGGAACGCAGTCGTGCAATGGCTCGCGTCGTGCTCGATGGCATCGCATCGGTGGGTGTGACGGCAGTGGTGATTGTTGGGGGGTTCCAGGTGATGCGTGGCGTGATCGACTGGCCATCGCTGCTGGCGTTTCTCATGGCCATTCGTGCGGCGCAAACGCCGATCAACAGCGCCGCGGGTGCGTGGACAGACATCCAACGCTTCGGCGCCAGCGTGGAAGCGATCGATGCGCTGCTTGCTGAGCGTCCGGAAGTGGCCGATCGGGCTGATGCACAGGCATTCACCGGCTCGCCGGCCGTGCTACGCGTCGAGGACGTGGCGTTCAGCTTTGGTGAGCGCAGCATTCTGCGCGGCGTGTCGTTCAGTGTGGCCACTGGCGAGACACTGGGCGTTGTGGGACCGTCGGGAGCGGGCAAATCAACCCTGCTCGGACTCCTGGCACGGTTCTACGACCCGAGTCGCGGTGCGGTGAAGTTCGATCTGACCGATCTGCGGGAGTTGCGTCTGGCCGATGTACACCAGTCCATCGCCATCGTCACGCAAGATCCCTTTCTGTTCCAGACCACCATCCGCGAGAACATCCGTTCTGGCAACCCGGCCGCGAGCGATGCAAGCGTTGAAGCCGCCGCCGCGGCCGCAGATATTCACGACGATGTGGTGCGCATGCCGGAAGGCTATGAAACGCTGGTCGGGCACGGAGGGCGCACGCTTTCGCGCGGTGAAGCGCAGCGCATCAACATTGCGCGTGCCGTGCTCAAGAATGCACCGGTACTGCTGCTCGATGAGGCCACGTCCAGTCTCGACTCGCTCGCTGAATCACGTGTGCAGGCGGCGATCGACCGGTTGATGGTGGGGCGACTCACGATCACCGTGGCACACCGCCTCTCTACCGTGCGCAACGCCACTCGCATTCTCGTACTGGAGCAGGGGCGCGTCGTTGGCCTTGATGCGCATGAGGCGCTGCTCGATACCTGCGACACCTATCGTGCGCTGTGGCAGGCGCAGTCCGCGCCATGATACACTACCTCATTCAACGAGCGCAGGCATTTACGGTAGACGAGTACCTGGGACTATGGGGACGTGACCTCGCGTCGATTCTACGCGTGCAGCAGTACGAGATGCTGCGCGAGCAGGAAGCGTTTACGCCCGGAGCGTTCATTGTGTCCGGCATGGACCAACTCGGCAGAGCTGCAAGACAGCTTGTGCGGTTGTTGGCCCGCGCGCTCGAACAGCACCACGGTGCGCGCGTGCTCAACCATCCGGATCGTGCCCTCGAGCGCGCGGCGCTGCTGGGTCAGCTCTTCGACACCGGTTTAAACGCGTTCCGTGCCGTGTCGCCTGCGTCCGATCTCACGGAACTGCGGTACCCGGTGTTTCTGCGGCGCGCGTCCCTGCACGATGGACCGCGGTCCGGCTTGTTGCGATCGCCTCGTTCCGTCGAAGCCGCAATCGGCTGGCAGGCACTGCGCGGTGAGCCGATCGACGACCTGTTGATCACGGAGTATCTCGACACATCAGTCGACGGGTATTTCCGGAAGTACGCAGCGTTCGCCGTGGACGGTCACATCATGGCGCGGAGTCTCTCCTTCGGACGTCATTGGATGCGCAAGCACCACGGTTCGGAGTTCACGCGAGCGATGGTAGAGGAAGAACTCGACTACGTGACCAGCAACCCACATGTCGCGCAGCTGAAGGAGATTGTTCGCGTTGCCGGTATTGAATACGGTCGGATTGACTATGCTCTACTGGACGGACGCGTGCAGACGTGGGAGATCAATCTCAACCCGACGATCGGCCGTGGCCTGCGCCCCTCAAGCGGACAGGTACCGGCATCGCTGGAACCCGTGCGAAGCGAAACCAAGCGTCTGTTCTACCGCGCATTCGGTGCCGCCTTCGCAGCGCTCGCGACGCAGAGTGCAACCGCCCAGTCGGCAGGCGCATCCACTCAGTCCGTGGTCGTTGCATTACCGGCGTCGCCGTTGCGCGCGGCGCATACCGAGCTGCAGCAGTCGGCACTCTCGGGCGGCCGAGGTGCGTCACGCGCATGGCGACTCGCCGAGCGACTGCTGGTGCCATCACTTACCGGTGCACTGGCCGTGATCGGCCGACGAGCAAGCCTAGAATCCCCAGCCGACGGACAACCGTAGCACCGGCAATACACGACGGAACGGCTTGCGATCTTCGCCGAAGAAGAGTCGGGTAGCGCCCGCGCCGGCCGTAAGCGCCACGCGTTCGTCGATACCCAGCAGCCACTGCTGCTCCGCCGTAAACCCAACGTTCATCGCGTACGTGCGCGCCCGGCTCGAGTCATCGGCGCTGAGTCGAACGAGTCCAAGCACAGCGCCTACCGCAAATCCATCGAGCGCGCGACCACTGACGTAGTAGCGCGCGCGAGATTCCACGGTCAGGTAATCGGCGTCTGACCACGAAAACGAGGAGATGGAGCCACCCAGCGATGTGCTGCCGGACGTACGCTGCTCATAGTCCGCCGAGATCGTGCCCGAAAAGACCAGCAACAGCGGATTGAGCGAAACAATGCGCGAATGTTCGACCGGCCCGAGCGACGAGTTGAACGCTTGCGCCGGAAGCGTCGCGCTCATTGCGGCAAGCATCGCCAGCGTACCGATCATGCGCCGCCAGGCGGCCAGGAAGAGGACGTGACGAGCCGCAACGGGACGACCCGCGCGTGAATCAGAGCTGGCAACAGTTGACATTCCGTATTCCCTCTCGCGTTTTTCTGGGTGTGCAACTTGAACGACGTCCTTCTCCCCGACACGGTCTCGGCGTGTTCGCCGCTTCGGCGATTGTGCAGCACGCGCTGGTGATCGAGTACACCGGTGAACTGATTTCGCACCACGAGGCGGAGCGACGGTATCCCGAGCAATCCGGGCCGCAGCATACGTTCGTGCTGGAGCTTGATGGAGAACGGGTAATCGATGCGAATGTCGGAGGCAACGACGCGCGCTTCATCAATCACTCGTGTGATCCGAATCTGGAGCCGATCGCCATTGGTGACCAGATGTGGCTTGTGGCGCTGTGTGGGATCACCGCCGGTGAGGAACTGGGTTACGACTACGCGATTGAGCTCGACGAGCGACATACGATTGCGCACAAACGCCGGTTTCCATGTGCCTGCGGTGCCGCGACGTGCCGGAAAACGCTGCTCCGGCCAAAGCGTGCGCCTGTAACGCATGCCGTGCGACTGGCCCGGCGTGAGATCGCCCGTCGCGTGCGGATGCTGGCCGACTAGTGGCCCGGGAGCGGATGGGCTCACCAGTAGAGCGGTACGTGGCGGATCGGCTGCGCACGCGTACTGCTGCAACCGTTGTGTTCCTCAATGCCGATGCACGAGCCGCCGTCTCCGCTGCGGTGCAACTCCAGTCCACGGAGCGTGTGTACGCGTGCCATCGGCGCTTGTCGGTGGTGCAGGCACTGCAGCGCGACACGTCGGT
Source organism: Gemmatimonadaceae bacterium (assembly GCA_041742675.1). Lineage (GTDB taxonomy): Bacteria > Gemmatimonadota > Gemmatimonadetes > Gemmatimonadales > Gemmatimonadaceae > JAABRT01. Next base: position 18,704 of record JBGTOG010000381.1, read on the forward strand.
ATTGACCGGCGCGGCCACCACACTCCTGCACGCGCACGGGCGACGCGGCATGCCTGACGATCTGCGTGCAGACGTTGTGGTCATTCGCTTGCCGCAGGAGAAGCTCGCGTTGCTCCAGCTGCTGCACGATGCCACGCACCTGTTGCGCGAGGGCGGTGAATGTCTGGTCTTCGGCGGGACGGACGAGGGCGTGAAGTCGGCTGGACGCATCATGGAACAGTGTTTCGGTGCGGTCAGCGTGTTGGCCCACAGCGGCGGCCATCGGTTGCTGCGCGCTGCACGAACGGCATCGGCCGATGTGGAAGCGCTGGAGTGCATCGTAGCGCCGTATCATGATCCGGATGCGTTTCGCGGGCACGTGAGTGTGCTCCGTGGTGAAGCGGTGCACTGGTACGCGCGTCCCGGCGTGTTTTCGTGGGATCACCTGGACGAGGCGACGGAGGCACTGGCCTCGCACCTCCGCATCGAGCCTGGCGCGACCGTCCTCGATCTCGGCTGCGGCGCCGGCATTCTCGGAGCCGTTGCTGGTCGGCTTGCCAACGGTGGTGCGGTGACATTACTCGATGCCGACAGCGAAGCGGTGCGCTGCGCGGAGCAAACCATGGCGGTGTCGGGGGTGGCGGAGTGGCGGGTGCTGCCAAGCGACGTGGGCTCGGCAGTTCACGCTGATCGCTTTGATGTCGTGGTGTGCAATCCACCATTTCATGTAGGCAAGGCCACGGACCTTGGTTTGCCCGTGCGGTTCATCGAAGATGCGTGGGCCGTGCTGAACGCTGGTGGCTCGCTGCAACTGGTCGCCAATCGCACGCTGCCCTACGAGAACGAACTGCAGCGCGTGTTCGGCAATCGACGCACCGTGCACGATGGCGCACGGTTCAAGGTGCTGGAGGCGCTCAAGCGCTAAGCAGACGCTGAGTCAGTGCGCTTCGCCGATGTTTCGCTGTTCCCGCGCGCTTGCTGAATCGCCTCCTCCAGCAGGGTGCGCTCCTCATGCTGCAGCACGCGCCACCCTCCACTTGCCAGATCACCTAACGTGAGCGGCCCCAGCGCATCACGGTGCAAAGCCGTCACGTGATTGCCGATCGCGGCAAACATACGTCGCACCTGATGATAGCGTCCTTCGGATACGGTGACGTACGCACGTTGTTCCTCAACACGCGACAGCTGCGCCGCGCGTAGCGGTGTGGTCTCGCCGCGCAACAAGAGCTCGCCGCTGGCGAATACAGACTCGGCGTCGTCGCGCAATGGTTCGGCCAAGGTCGCGAGGTATCGCTTGGGCACATGCGACCGCGGCGAGGTGAGGCGATGCAGTAGCTGACCATCGCCCGTGAGCAGCAGCAGCCCGGTGGTCTCGCGATCCAGCCGTCCAACGGTCGCCAGAACCGGAGAGCGTGCAGCAAAGCGAGCCGGCAGCAGATCGTACACCAGCGGCGCGCGCTCCTGTGTTGAGCACACGACACCTTCTGGTTTATGCAGCATGATGATTGCGTGCGGCGGTGGATCCAGCGGTTCGCCGCAGACGCGAATGTCCTGGTGCGCTATCGCGTCCCGCTCACGGCAGCCGACCATGTGACTCGAGGTCAGCACCGTGCCGTCGTTCGTGGTGACTGCGCCGTCGCGGAACAGCACGTCAACCTCGCGACGCGTCCCGTAGCCAAGGCTGGTCAGATATCGCGAAAGTTTTGTGCTCGACGCTGCGAGGGTTCCCATGCGCTGCAAACTATGCCAACGGGGCGTGCCACCAACAGGGTGACACGCCCCGCCGCCTTCACTCGCGACAGATCACCATGTGCAGTCGCGACTCATCGTAGCCCGTATGACACCTGCAGCGTCAGGAACTGCGGCGGGCCGGCAATGAATGTGGGGATGCCGAACGCACCGCCCGTGTTGCCGGCGTCAATGATGTACGACTGGTCAAACAGTTTACGACCATCCGCTCCGTGTGGCGACAGGAGGACCAAGAGCAGGGTAGACACTGCACACCGGGTAGACAATCGCAAAAACATGCACGCTCCATAAGGAAGGGGCTACGACGGTTCCCTCGAACAGCGCGTGGCGCGTCACAGACGGCCAGCCGGGGCGTGTCACTCGTGTCACAGCGGCGCATCGGGGCTGTCACCAGCGCTCTGCTGGCCCGCAGCGTAGACTCATGAGCAGAGGTTCCTGCTTGCCTGACCGATCTTCCTGCCTTCCCAGACCTACCATGCGATTTGCTCTGCGTTCTCTCCAAACGCCCGTTCGCCGCGCCATTGCCTTTGGCAGCGCGCTCGCCGTTGCTCCGCTGCTCGTTGCCACGACGCCGCTGGCTGCGCAGCCGAACGTGACCTCACCGCAGCAGTTCTTCGGTCATCAGATCGGCGCTGACTATCGGCTCCCCAACTACACGGCGTTGCATCAATACTTTGCCAAAGTGGCTGGCGAGAGCGAACGCGTGGTGCTCGATACCATCGGGCTCTCCGAAGAGGGACGGCCGCAGATCATGGCGATTGTCACGAGCCCGGAAAACCACCGGAACCTTGCCCGCTACAAGGACATCTCGCGTCGGCTGGCGTTGGCCGAGGGCGTGAGTGAGAGCGAAGCGCGTGCTCTGGCGCGCGAAGGGAAGGCGATCATCTGGATTGACGGCGGATTGCACGCCACCGAGGTGCTCGGCGCGCAGCAGTTGATCGAAACGTTCTGGCAGCTCTCGAGCATGTCCGATGCAGAGACGCTGCGTTTTCTGAATGACTGCATCATTCTCATGGCGCACGCAAACCCCGACGGCATGGAGCTGGTCTCCGACTGGTACATGCGTTCAGCGGATAGTCTGCGTCGCAGCGCCGGCGGGTTGCCGCGTCTGTATCAGAAATATGCCGGTCACGACAACAATCGTGACTCGTACATGAACGCGCTGCGCGAGACGGAAAACATGAGTCGCCAGCTGTTTATCGAATGGCACCCGGTGATCATGTATAACCATCACCAGACCGGACCCGCCGGTGCCGTGATGTTCGCGCCGCCGTTTCGTGATCCGGCCAACTACAACTTCCATCCGCTGATTATCACGCAGCTCGATATCGTGGGTGCGGCGATGCACAATCGGTTCGTGCTGGAAGACAAGGGTGGCACCGTCATGCGCAGCGGCGCGAACTACTCCACGTGGTGGAACGGTGGTCTGCGCACGACAACGTACTTCCACAACATGATCGGACTGCTGACCGAAACGATCGGCAACCCGACGCCCATGCGCGTGCCGCTGGTGCCCAACCGTCAGCTGCGCAGTGGAGACCAACCGCTGCCGGTGGAGCCGCAAGTCTGGCGCTTTCGGCAGTCTGTTGACTATTCGGTCACCGCGAATCGAGCGGTGCTTGATGTCGCGTCCAAGAATCGCGAAGAGTTTTTGTTCAATCGATGGAAGATGGGAACCGATCAGATTGCCAGCGGCAAGAAGGATAGCTGGACCATCTGGCCGTCACGCGTCGCGACGCTTGAAGATTCCATGGCCAAGCTGCGCGCCAACTCGGCAGCGGGCGCGGCGGGATCAAACGAGGCCATGTTCCAGATGCTGCGCAAGCCGGCCGACCGAAATCCTCGCGCGTACATTTTGAGCAGTGCGATGCCGGATTTCCCAACCGCGACAAAGTTTGTGCAGGCGCTGCAGAAGTCCGGCGTCGAAGTGCACCGCGCCACAGGCCCGATCACGGCCGACGGCAAAACGTATCCCGCCGGTTCCTGGGTGTTGCAATCAGCGCAGGCGTTCCGTCCGCATCTGCTCGATATGTTTGAACCGCAGGATCACCCAAACGATTTCCGTTTTCCGGGTGGCCCGCCAATTCCGCCGTACGACAACGCTGGTTGGACGCTCGCAATGCAGATGGGCATGCCCTATGATCGCATTATGGGCGATGTGAGCGGTCGCATGGAGAAGCTGCCTGATGTCACGCCGATGGTGGCGGGTACCGTGGCCAAGGGTCGTGCCGGTTATCTCATTCACGCCGCGGTAAACGACGCCGTGACGGTGGCGAACCGTCTCACGAAGAACAACGTGGCGTTCCTTCGCACGAATGCCGCGACGTCGGTGGGCAACGCCAGCTATCCTGCAGGATCATGGTTCATTCCGGCGGGCGGTGCTACCGACCGTGTCGTGACGCAGGCGGCGCGTGACCTGGGCGTCTCATTTGCCGCGGCCGACACACGGCCCGCGTCAGCCGAGCGAGTGCGTGCGCTGCGCGTTGGCGTGTGGGACCGGTATGGCGGTGCCATGCCGGCCGGCTGGACGCGACTGATTCTCGAAAAGTTCGAGGTGCCGTTTACGACCGTCTATGCGAAGGAGCTTGACGCGGGCAATCTGAACGCGAAGTACGATGTGCTCGTGTTTGTCTCGGGCGCCATGCCGCCCGTGCGTGCGGGTGGAGGAGGCGGACGCGGCATGGGCGGTGGCGGCGGTGCGTCCGCGGCAGACTCTACATTGATTCCGAGCGAATACTGGCCGGCGCTTGGCAACATGTCGGCGGAGCGGACGATTCCACAGCTCAAGTCGTTCCTGGAAAACGGCGGTCGGGTGGTCACCATTGGCAGTTCTACCTCGCTTGCACAGCACCTTGAGTTGCCGGTGGAAAATCATCTGCTCGACAACGGCCGCAACCTGACGCGTGAGCAGTACTACATCCCGGGTTCGTTGCTGGAGATTGCCGTGGATACCACGCATCACGCAGCGCGCGGCATGTCACCGCGTCCCATCGTCATGTTTGACAACAGTCCAGTCATGAAGCTTGGACCGGATGCCGCGGCGAAGGGTGTGCGCGCATTGGCAACGTTCGATGTGCCAACGCCGCTGCGCAGCGGGTGGGCGTGGGGACAGGAACGATTGCAGGGCGGTGTCGCCCTCGCGGAAGCGAGTGTGGGCAAAGGCACACTCTATCTGTTCGGACCGGAGGTGCTGTTCCGTGCACAGCCGCATGGCACTTTCAAATTGGTGCTGAACACGTTCTTCGCCGGGAGCGGTACAGGGAACTGAGGGCTCGCGTCATTCGGGACCACACCGAACGGATTGTGCACACGGGTGCGCCGCCTGGAGACGAATTGCCGTCTCCCGGTTGGCGCACCCGTTTCGCGCCGGCACCCACTGGCCTGTTGCATCTCGGTCATCTTGTGAACGCGATTCACGTGTGGGGAATGGCGCGCGCGCATGACGGTCGCGTCGTGCTGCGTATCGAAGATCATGATCGCACACGGTGTCGTGCGGAATACGAATCGGCGTTGCTCGATGATCTGGATTGGTTGGGCTTTGTGCCGGACGAAGCGACGACAGACAGCTTTCGCCGTGGTCCGTCACGATATCGTCAATCGGACAACGGCGGCGCCTACGAGATGGCGCTTCGCCTGCTCGTCGCGCAGTATCGCGTGTACGCGTGCGTGTGCTCGCGCCGCGATATTCAACAGTCGGTGGGTACGACCGCGCCGGGTGAGGAACCCCGCTATCCTGGGACCTGCCGTGAGGCGGCGCTGCCGTTTACGAGTACGCGTGCACGTCGGGTGCATCTCGACGATGACACCGTCAGCGTTCATGATCTCCTGCTCGGCGTGCAAGAGCAGCACCCCGCTGCTGAATGCGGCGACGTGCTCGTGCGCGACCGCTTTGGCCACTGGACCTATCAGTTTGCGGTCGTGGTCGATGACTACGATCAGGGAATCGACGTGGTGATACGCGGCGAGGACCTGCTGCCGTCAACGGGTCGGCAGGTGCTGCTCGGTCGCCTGCTTGGTCGCGTCGATCCGCCGCGCTATCTGCATCACCCGCTCATTCGGCACGCCGATGGGCGGAAGTTGAGCAAGGCTGCGCACGACACATCGTTGCAATCGCTGCGCGAGAGCGGCGCGACGCCAGCCTCGCTGATCGGCGAAGCGGCGTTTCGCTGCGGACTTACCACCGCACCGCGCCCACTCCAAGCACGTGACGTCGCGGCGCTCTTCAGTTAGGAGTCGAGACACCAAGCAGTCCGCTGATCAGGAGCAGCACCCACTGCGGTCCCTTGAATCCGTCCGTGCGATCATCGTATGACTCGGCGAGCGAGTGCGCCGCACGACCCACTCCACCCCCGTCCACGGTAATCGCTGGAATCCCGAGGCTGATGGGATAGTTCGCATCCGTGCTTGAGGCATTAAGCGGCGCGTACAATTTGAGCGAATCGGCGGCCGCCTGTGCCACGCGTACAATGCGCGCCGTATCTGGTGTGGCACCAGCAGGACGAATGCCGATGGTATCGACACGCAGCGTAAGCTGACCGCGCGAGTTTGGCCAGCGGGCCTGTTCCGCTTGCACCGCCGCCGCAACCCGCCGCTGCACCTCCGCGTCGAGTTCACGCAGTGT
>JBGTOG010000403.1:0-2614 GCA_041742675.1 Gemmatimonadaceae bacterium
GCACTGCCACCTTGCCCCGCGCTCAGCGGCAGTCCCTTGGTCACGCGCAGTGCGACGCCCACGTGCGGCATGCCACAGGCGCGGCGCACGCTGTCGGCCGCAATGGCGCACGCATGTTGTGCTGGATCGGTGGGAAGGTCGGGATGTCCTGCGTCCTCGAGCACAATCGCGTCGTGATCAAGGCGACGCGCGTGCACCTCATCGCCGGCACCGGTGACCGCGCAGCCGAGCACATCGAGACCAGGGCCCATGTTACCGATGCTGCCCGGCGCAAAAGCAATGACGGCGTTCACGCGCCTGCCAACTTGAGCACGTCGTTCAGCACGCCGGCGGCAGTGACGGCCGGACCCGCGCCCGGTCCCGTGATCGCCAATGGGTTTTCGCTGTAGCGCGGTGTCGTGAAGACAATCTGATTGTCGGTACCGCGAAGTCCCGCCAACGGATGCGCCAGGTCGACGGCTCGCAATCCCACGGTCACTCGTCGCGGCGTCACCGCCAGCACATAGCGAAGCACCGCGTTGGCGCGCGTGGCGGCGTCCTGTCGTGCGCGCCAATCGTCATCGAGCGATTCGAGCGACTCGAGGAAATCATCACGTGACATCGCGCGCGCGGACTCCGGCACCAACGACTCTACCTGCACCGCATCAAGCTCGCCCTTGAAGCCAAGCATGCGTGCGAGAATGAGTGCCTTGCGTGCGACATCCATTCCGGAAAGATCGTCACGCGGGTCGGGTTCCGTATACCCCTTGGCCATGGCGCGCCGTACCGCGTCGCTGAAGGCTTTGCCGCGACCGATCTCTGTAAGCAGGAATCCAAGCGTACCTGATGTGCACCCTTCAATGCGCGTGACACGATCGCCGGCATCCACCAGCTTCGCGAAGGTATCCATTACGGGCAGGCCAGCGCCTACCGTGGTCTCATAGAGAATGGTGCGGTTGGTCAATCGCGCCGCCGCGTGCAGTGCATCCACATCGGCGCGTGCTGCGGTGAGCGGCCGCTTGTTGGCGAGCACCAGATCAAAGCCTGCGTGCAGCGCCGCCATCAGCGCTGGCAATGTGTCGTCGGCCGTGAGGTCCACGAGTACCGGCTGCGACAGGGCGTGTTTCGCAATCGACTGCACCGCAGCCTGTCCGGTGAGTCGCACACCGCCGGGTGCTGCCGCGAGCGCCGCGCCGCTTGCCTTGTGTGCGGCCAGCGACGCCAGCGTGCGCGCGCTCAGTCCACCGGCGTCAAACACCATGCCGCTGCGATCGCACACGGCCACCACGCGCACTGCTTGTTTCGCCTTGCCGCGTCCAAGCATGCGCGTGAATTCGCGGGCGATCTGTCCGAAGCCAAACAGCACCACATCCACATGCTGCGCACGAGCAGCCGCTCCACCACCGATCTTGTCGAGCTGAAACTCCGCGTGTACCGCGCGCACCGCCGTCGCCGCATCCGCATCATCTATAACCACAGTGATGTTGAGCTCAGACGATCCCTGCGCGATGGCCACGATATTGATGCCTGCACGACCCAGCGCTGAAAACTTGCGCGCCGCGAGACCGCGTGCGCCGGCCATGCCAAGTCCCACCACCGCGAGCATCGCCACACCGCTGCGTACTTCAATGCGTTCGATTTCCTTGCGCGCGCGTTCCGGCGCAAACTCGTCTTCGAGCGCAACGCGCGCGTCTTCGGCCGAGGCAGCCGGCAAGCACAGCGAAATCGCGTGTTCTGATGATGCCTGCGTGATGAATGAAACCGACACACCGGTGCGATGCAGCGCGGCGAATGTGCGCGCAGCAATGCCGGGCACGCCGAGCATACCGCTGCCCGTGACCGTGACGAGTGCCTGATCCCGAACGATCGACAGCGCTTTCACCGGATACTTCTGCAGCGTGCGTCGGCTCGAAATCTCCGTGCCCGTCTGGTCCGGTGTGGCGAAGGGGCGCACGCGCACGGGAATCGTGGTGCGTGCGAGTGGAATCAGCGCTCGCGGGTGCAGCACCTTGGCGCCGTAGTACGCGAGCTCGGCGGCTTCCCGCACATTGAGCTGCGGAATCACCCGCGCCTCCGGCACCGTGCGTGGATCGGTGGTCAGCAGCCCCGGCACGTCCTTCCACAAGTGCACCGCGCTCCCCTTGAGCACGCGGGCGAGCACGGTGGCCGTGAGATCGGAACCGCCGCGTCCCAGCGTGGTCACTGTGCCATCCGGCGAGGCGCCCAGGAAACCGGGGATCACGGGGATTGTGCGCGCCTTGAGCAGAGGGGCCAGCATCACTCTTGTGGCCCGTTCGCTGCGCGGCAGATCGGGGAAGGCGTTTCCGTGCACGCCATCCGTCACGATCAGCGTCGTGGCGGCGACGTAGCGCGCGCTGAGCCCCGACGCCTCCAGACCCGCCGACACCAGCATAGCCGACAGCATCTCGCCACGCGAGAGCAGAAAATCGCGCGTGCGCGGGGTGAGTTCGCGCAGCGAGGCGACCCCTTCAAGCAGGGTATGCAGTTCCTCGTGGGCGTGGGCCACATCGCTGAGCAGCGCCTGACGCAGCTCCCCGCGCGGCACCACCGCACGTGCCACCTCCTCATGCCGCACACGCAGCGCCGCCACAGCGGCTCTCAGCGCCTCACGCGC
>JBGTOG010000406.1:0-1574 GCA_041742675.1 Gemmatimonadaceae bacterium
AGTCCCACCCCTCCAGCGTGCGCGTGTTCACCGCTTTTACCGACACCACGGTGCCCGCGGGTGCATTAGCCAACTGCGCACGCGGCACACGAACCTCCTGCCGGTACTTCGTGGGCTCCGCTTCCGGCCCCCACTGCACGATGTAGTGAGCGATATCCTTTTCCGGGCTGGCGCGCCAGGAGACATCGGTGTTGGTGGCACTCACAGCACGCGCTGAGAGCTCCGTGAGCCGTGATGGCGCCGAGGCGAGATACATGATCGAGGCGACCGTGGTCTTGGCGACTTCGGCCACGAGCTGATGATTGATCGTCTCCAGCACATCATGCGGCTGGTGGTAGTGCGGATTGCCGAGCACCGGATATGAGCCAATGCCTCCCACCACATCGCCGTAGCCATCGTAGAACGCCTGCGCATCGGTGCTCTTGTAGTAGAACGCGTCGTATGTGATCAGGTTGCTGAACTGCATCGCCGCGGCGTGCTGTATATCGCGAATGCCCGGGTTGGAGTAGCGAATGGTATTGTCGAGCCGCTGATCGTTGGCCCAGCCCACCATGTCATTGTTGAGCACACCGGCGAGCTGCATGTTCGACGCCTTGGCCTGCCGCACGAACTCTCGCGAACCGAGCAGGCCGGATTCTTCGCCGGTGAGCGAGGCAAAGATGATCGTGGCCGCTTGTGGTCGTCGCGCGAGTACGCGTGCGGCTTCAAGCAGTGCCGTGGTGGCCGAGGTGTTGTCGTCGGCTCCGGGGCCCTGCGCGCGGGAGTCGAAGTGGCTGGAGATTACGTACACGAGTTCCGGATGCGTGGTACCCGGCAACACGGCGAGGATGTTGGCTGTCGGAATGGTCGGCTGATTCACCGCGGCGCGTGCTTCGAACTCCTGCACGCGCACATCGCTGTAGCCAAAGCTGCGATACGCATCCGCCAGATACGCGCGCGCCTTGGCATTACCGGGCTGCGAGATATGCTTGGAGTCAAACTGAAAAAGATCAAACCCGTACTTGTACACACGATCGGTGCTGATCTCGTTCACGGCGCGGCGAACTTCGGCAAGGATCGGCGCAAACGCGCGTTCACCGGATGCACGCAGGCGGCGTTCGGCCGCCAGGTTTTCTTCGACACGCTCCACCAGCTCTGCCACCGTGACTTCGCGCGTCAGATCCATACACCACAGATAGCGATGCGGCGTCACCGTATCTCCATCCCGCTCGGCGACAATCAGCAGCCGGTTGCCATCAGGGCTGGGCACCCACTCGTACTCCGGCGCGATGGTGCGCACAGTGTTGTTGTGAAAGAGCCGAATGCGGCGGCCATCGGTATAGAGATGTGAACGACGGTGCCGCGCTTCACCCATCACCGCGAGCAGGCGCGTGTCATCGAGCCACTGCGGCATGAGATCATGCTGGATTTCGCGCGTGACTCGCTCGGAAGCACTGCTGTCAGCAGAAACGGTATAGATCTCCCAGTCTTCGCGCGGCATTTGCTGGAACGTGACGCGTGAACCATCGGGCGTTATGGCGATGCCGGTGAGCGGCTCGGTGGTGCTGTGCAGCACGCGCGACTCGGTGTTGGGG
>JBGTOG010000408.1:0-21033 GCA_041742675.1 Gemmatimonadaceae bacterium
GCACTGCAGCTCGCCGTAGGCAGCGCACGAAAGTCGCGCAACGCGGACGGTGGCCCCGACGCAGAATCGTGGGAGAACTTTCGCTCGACGGCGGCTGGAGGCACAGCAATTTCGCTACGCGATCTGATCCGCGTACGTGAAGGTACGCCGATCGCGATCGATGACGTTAAGCCAATCTCCGATATTCTCACGCGATTTGTTTCGTCAGCGATGTCGCTCGGTGCACTCTCACCTGAGGCGCACAGTGCCGTGACCGTGGCGATGAACCGAATGGGTGCACGCAGCAATTCCGGTGAAGGCGGCGAGGATCCGGCGTGGTACACGCCGCTTGGCGGCGATGCGCGAGCGAATGTTGGTTCGGGCGTCGACTCGGGCGCGTTTGTTCGCGGAGCTTCGGGTGTGGGTTCCGGAATCCCCACCGATCGCCTTGACAGCCGCATCAAGCAGATCGCCAGCGGTCGCTTCGGTGTGACCACCGGCTATCTCACGCGCGCCGACGAGATCGAGATCAAGATCGTGCAGGGCGCAAAGCCGGGCGAAGGCGGACAGTTGCCCGGACACAAGGTCACCGCGCTTATCGCGCGACTGCGTCACTCCACGCCTGGTGTCTCGCTGATCTCGCCACCGCCGCATCACGACATCTACTCCATTGAAGATCTGGCGCAGCTTGTGCACGATCTCAAGACAGTGAATCCGCGCGCGCGCATTGGCGTGAAGCTTGTCGCGTCGGCAGGTGTCGGAACCGTCGCGGCCGGAGTCGCCAAGGCATACGCCGACTACGTGCTCATTGCCGGTCACGCCGGTGGCACGGGTGCGTCACCGCTCTCGAGCATCAAACACGCCGGTTCACCATGGGAGCTCGGCCTCGCCGAGGCGCAGCATGTCCTGGTACAGAACGGTCTCCGGCATCGTCTCGAACTGCGCGTGGACGGCGGTTTTCGCACCGCGCGCGATGTCATCGTAGCCGCGATGCTCGGCGCCGAATCCTACGGCTTTGGCACCGCACCGCTAGTCGCGCTGGGCTGCGATATGGCGCGGCAGTGTCATCTCAACTCGTGTCCAACCGGCATTGCCACGCAGCGTGACGAACTGCGCGCCAAGTTTCGTGGCGCACCGGAGCATGTGATCACGTACTTCACGCACGTTGCGCAGGATGTCCGCGAACAGCTCGCCGCCATCGGTGCACGTACGCTCGATGAGATTGTTGGCCGCGCGGACTTGCTGCAGCGCGCCGATCATCCGGAGCTGCCACGTTCCGCGATGCTCGATCTTTCCCTGCTGCTCTCACCAGCGCGTCGCGAAGGAGCGTCGCCGCGGCGTACCGTGGCGCGCAATGTGCGACCGGGCGTGGTATCGCTCGATGAGGAGATTCTTGCAGCAGCAGCGAGCACACTCGAATCCGGCGCGCCGTATCACGGAGCCTTTGAGGTGCGCAATCATCACCTCGCCGTTGGAGCGCGCGTGGCGGGCTGGATCGCCGAGCGGGTGGGGGACGCGGGCTACGCGCCGGGTCAGGTGTCGCTACAGTTCACCGGCAGTGCCGGCCAGAGCTTCGGTGCATTCGGCTTGCGCGGCATGCGCATCGAGCTCGAAGGCGAAGCGAATGACTACGTCGCGAAAGGTCTGACCGGTGGTGAAGTGTTCATCCGGCCATTCCGCAATGCACGCTTCGGCGGTGCAAGCCACTTGAACATGATCGTTGGCAACACCGTGCTCTACGGCGCAACGGATGGTTTGCTCCTCGCCGCCGGCCAGGCCGGCGATCGCTTCGCCGTGCGCAACTCCGGTGCCTGCGCTGTGGTGGAAGGTGTTGGCAACCACGCCTGCGAGTACATGACAGGCGGAATCGTCGTCGTACTCGGCCGCACCGGCCGCAACTTCGGCGCCGGCATGTCCAATGGTATCGCGTACGTGCTCGATGAGTCCGGCACGCTGGCCAGCCGCACAAATCACGATCTCGTGCTGCTCGCCTCGCTCGATAGCGATGACGAGGCGCTACTGCGAGAGCTGTTGGCAGTGCATCGCGCCCGCACCGGAAGCCCGCGCGCGCGCGCACTCATCGACGGCTGGCCGCGCGTGCGCAAACAATGGCGCAAAGTGCAACCGCGCGGCGCTGCCGAGCATGTGGCCGCGATCCGCGCGCACTGGACCGATCGCCTGCGAGCGATGACCGCAGAGTCCACCGCAGAGATTGAATCCTCGTCCCTGTCGGACTAGTCCGTTGCAGTTCCTGATTCGTCTTTGCGGCTACAAAATGCCTCGAGGCTCTCCGGCTTTTGGGCAGCACAAGTTTCGTACAGCCGAACCATGCCCCCACGGTTGCCCTGAGGATCTCACCGGAACACCTTTCCCATCAGACCTGCAACACCCGCATTCCCGAAGGGCAGCGACGTCAAGTCAACGAGAGAGGCGATGACACGACTCGTCCGACGCGCGCTCTTTACCTCAGCACTCCTCACGGTCGCATCCGCGCTCGTCGTCGCCCCCGCGCACGCACAAACCGTATCCGTCACCCTCTCCGAAGCGCGCACCGGCGCTCCGCTCTCCTACGCCATCGTCTCGCTGGAAGACTCCACGGGCGGTCGCCACGCACCAGGACTCACAGATTCCGTCGGCGTCGCGTTGTTACTCGCACCATCTCCCGGCATGTACTCTGTGCGCGTCGACCGTGTCGGGATGCAAACGTGGCGAGGTCCGCTAATCGAACTGCGCGCCGGTGAACGGCAGACCGTTTCCTACATCGTCGGCGTCAACGCGTCCACGCTCAATGCAGTTGTCGTGCAAGCCGATCAACGCTGCGATGCCGCCGATGCCGCCGGTGCGGCGATCGCCACGCGATGGGACGAAGCCCGCAAGGTGTTGTTCACCGCACAGCGCATCGCGTCCGTCGCGCCCCCAACCATGCGCATCGCGCGCTATGAGCGCCTCACCGACTCACTCGGCCGCCTCGAATGGGAACAGGCCGATACTTCCACCGTGCGCAGTGCGCGACCGTTTGTCACACTCGACCCGGAAGCGCTCGCGACTCGCGGCTACCGCGTCGAAAAGGCCTCAGGAGTGGAATACTATGCGCCCGATGCATCGGTGTTGTTGTCGGACGCCTTTGCCCGTGACCACTGCGTTCGCGTCGCTGCACGCCCCGACGAACCCGAACTGACGGGCCTCGCGTTCGAACCGTCGCATCACCGCGATGTCGTGGGGATCGCTGGCACGTTCTGGCTGGATCAGTCCACCGGTGAACTGCGCGAGGTCGAGTATCACTATGTGAATGCGCGAAAGCATGATGACTCACGCGACGCCGGTGGCCGGCTTCGTTTTGAGCGTTCCGCAGACGGATCGTGGTTCATTGCGGAGTGGCATGTGAAGACCGCGCGAGTTGGCAAGGTGATTTTTCCGACGCTGCGCGGGCAGGTCGTGGAGCGTAAGGCGTTCTTCGGGATGCGGGAAGAAGGTGCACGTTCAGTGGTGGTGGCCGTCACGGGCACAACCGGTGAGGCGGGCGCCATCGCGGGCGAGGTGCGCGACCATGCCGATGGTGGCAAGCCGCTCGTCAATGCACGCGTACGAGTGGTTGGAACGCCGGTCGCAACGGTCACGGATGCGGAGGGTCGCTTTGTCGCGGGGCCGCTGAGTCCGGGGCCGTATACGCTGCGCGTTGAGCATCGACGGCTGCGGCTGTATCAAGTGCCAGCGCAGCGTGATGTGATGGTGCCAGCCGCCGATACGGCGGTCGTTATGTTCGCAGTGCCGGAGGTGGCGTTGGGGTATGGGCTTGTGTGCGGCGCGGTCGAAGCGTCTGATCCGATCCCCCGCGGCGGACTCGTCGCGAGTGTGGTCGATGCATCAACGGGTCCGGCGTGCCGTTTGCCGCGTTGGTGGCGGTCTGGCGGCCCGGGTCGGTGAGGCGCGGTGGTGTGACAGAGCGCGTGGACGGCGGCAGTCGTTCGGAGAATGCTGACGACGCAGGAAATGTCGCGCTTTGTGCCGTGCCTGCCGGGGTGTCCGTTCGCATCACCGTGTCTGCACCGGGCTTCCGTCCGGACGATCTGACGGTGCGGTTCCCGGACGATCGGCTCGTGGAGCGGAGCATCAGCCTGCGTCCCTGCGAGCCGAATGACTCGGCGCGGGTGTGTCCGGACAGGTAGGCTTCAGGTGCGGCGGACAGGTATGGAGCAGCGTGGCGGACAACGCACGACTCGCCAAACGCTGGCCACGCCGTCGCAGTCTCTCGCCTGACGACGGATCAGAGGTGAACTGCCCGCCGTAACCGTTCCGGGTCGAGCTCCGCGCGGATCCGGGACAGCAGGACCGCGAGCATTCGTCGGACCTCGCCGCACTCCGCGATCAACCTTTTTGCCTCGTCTGCGTCCATTACCACCAGATCATGGCACAGTTGCAGGTGGTACTCCGTCTCCACGATCGAAGCGAGTGCCATCTGAATGAAGCGGGCAAACTCGCGGCGCGAGCTGTGGCCGCACCCCTCGGCGAGATTCGTCGGGACCGCTGCTGCGGAGCGACGGATCTGGCTGCAGAGGCCTGGATATCCAGTTCTTGGAATGCTGGAGGTGGCGGCGTAGACCGCCAGGGTCAGTGTGTGGGCCCGCTGCCAGACCATGAGATTTCTGAAGTCGCGCATGCATTAAGCTGTTTCAGTGCATGCGTTTACCCCTCACCATTCCATTCCCAACCCAATCCCCTCGCCACATGCAGTCTGATTCGCCTATACGGCTACAAAGTGCCTCGAGGCTTTCCGGCTTTACGGCATACTTTATTTCGTACGGCGGAACTGAGCTCCGATGCTGGTCAAGGTCCTCCGGGCAACCGCATTAACCCGGTTCGACCTTCCGAAACTTGTGCCGCCCAAAAGCCTTAAAGCCTCGAGGCACTCTGTAGCCGTAAAGTCGAATCAGGAACAGCGAATCGGGTGATGAACTCGGGGCACGATGCCGAGACTCACACGATCCCCGGGGAAAACCGCTGGCTCGCTTGACCCTTTCCACTCGTTCGGGTTAGTTCATACTGATAGCTCGGGCTCTGTCCCGATTCCCGCTCCCGCACGCCGACATGTCCCAAGACAAGCATCTGCGCTGTTCCTTTTGCGGAAAGTCCAAGGACGCCGTCCGAAAGTTCATTTCGGGGCCGTCGGTCTACATCTGCAATGAGTGCATTGCGCTCTGCAATGAAATCCTGGCGGAAGATGAGGAGCGCGAGGTTACCGAGGCGATCACGCAGGTCCCATCGCCTCGTGAGGTCAAGGGAACGCTTGACCAGTACGTGATCGGACAGGAGCGCGCCAAGAAGGCGCTGTCAGTGGCCGTCTACAACCACTACAAGCGCATCAACGCTGCGGCCAACGCGCGCGAAGATGACGTGGAGCTCGACAAGTCCAACATTCTGCTCATTGGTCCCACCGGCGTTGGCAAAACGCTGCTCGCGCAGACGCTGGCGCGCATTCTTGATGTCCCGTTCACCATCGCTGACGCGACCACGCTCACGGAAGCGGGCTACGTGGGTGAAGACGTTGAGAACATTCTTGTCAGATTGCTCCAGGCGGGTGACTTCAATGTCGCCGAGTGCGAGCGCGGGATTGTGTACATCGACGAAATCGACAAGATCGCACGCAAGTCGGAGAATCCGAGCATCACGCGTGACGTGTCGGGTGAAGGTGTGCAGCAGGCGCTGCTCAAGATTCTTGAAGGCACCGTGGCCAGTGTGCCGCCGCAGGGCGGGCGCAAGCATCCGCAGCAGGAGTATATCCAGATCAACACCAAGGATATTCTCTTCATCTGCGGTGGTGCGTTTGATGGACTCGAGAAGATCATCGAAGCGCGCGTGGGTCGGCGCCAGATTGGATTTGGCGGGCCGGAGAAGCCCGACGACACGCCGATTGTGCTCGACACCATCCAGCAGGAGACGTCCAAGTCGCCGTTCTCCGAAGTCGAACCCGAAGATCTGCTGCGCTACGGCATCATTCCCGAACTGGTGGGTCGCATGCCGGTGTGTGTGCCGCTCGACGGGCTCGATGAAGATGCGCTGGTGCAGATTCTCAAGGAGCCGAAGAACGCGCTGACGCGGCAGTATCAGCGTCTCTTCGACCTCGAGGACGTGAAGATCACGTTCGAGGAATCGGCGCTGCGTGCGATCGCCGGCAAAGCGCTGCGTCGTGGCACGGGTGCGCGTGGATTGCGTGCGATTCTTGAAGAGACGTTGCTCGAAACGATGTTCGATCTGCCAAGCCGTGATGACATCGTGGAAGTGAAAGTCACCGAGGCATCGGTCACCATGGGCGGACCGCCGCTGCTGGAGATCGCCCCCAAGCGACAGAAGAAGGAAGCCTGAGCCCACGCCCTGCCCCGCGTTCCGGCGACACGCCAACGCGGTACCCCGTTCTGCCGCTGCGTGATGTCGTGCTGTTTCCGCATGCGGCCATGCCCCTGCTCGTTGGTCGTTCGCGATCACTCGCCGCTGTGGCGGCGGCATCTGAGGGGGCGCGCGAACTCCTGCTCGTGACGCAGCGCAACCCCGATGATCAGCAACCCGACGCATCAGGGCTGCATCGCATTGGTGTGGTCGCGCGTGTGCAGCATGTCACGCGATTGCCAAATGGCACCACGCGCATTCTGGTGGACGCGCGTGAGCGCGTGCACGTCAGCCGCTTTACAATTCCGCGTAAATCCAAGCGCAGTGATGGTGGGGACGAGAACGCGACGAGCGGCGAGAAACGCACAGCCAAACGTGGTGAGAGCAGTGAGGAACGCGAACTGGTCGGCACTGTTCAGGCCACCGCGACGCCGTTTCCGCTTTCCATTGAAGGCGCCGATTTGATCAGTCTGGCCGTCCGCGTGCGCCATGCGCTCACGCTGTTTGAAGAGTACGCCGGACTGCAGCGACGCATCGCACCGGAAATCATTGGCGTGCTGCAATCGATTGATGATCCTGTTCGGTTGTCCTTTGGTATTGCTGCACATCTGCAGGTGCCGCTCGAAGTCCGGCAGGAGCTGCTCGAAAAGCCCACGCTCGATCAGCTCATT
This sequence comes from Gemmatimonadaceae bacterium, assembly GCA_041742675.1. GTDB lineage: Bacteria > Gemmatimonadota > Gemmatimonadetes > Gemmatimonadales > Gemmatimonadaceae > JAABRT01. The sequence goes on from JBGTOG010000408.1 coordinate 7,032, forward strand.
GATCGTGTGTGCGAAGTGCTTGCCACCGAACTCGAACTGTTGCGCCTGGAGCGTCGCATCGACGAACAGGTTCGCGGCTCCTTGTACCAGAATCAGCGCGAGTTTTTCCTGCAGGAACAGCTCAAGGCGATTCATAAGGAGCTCGGCAACGATGATGGCGATGATCTCGAAGAGCTGGAGCGACAGCTTACCGAACGCAAGTTGCCGGACGCCGTGCAAACACGCGTCACGCGTGAGATGCGGCGGCTGCGTCGCTTGTCGCCCATGTCGCCCGAGTCAGCAGTCGCGCGTGGATGGCTGGACTGGGTAGCGGCGTTGCCGTGGCACGAGAAGTCCGACGATACGCTCGATATCGCGCATGCGCGGGACGTGCTCGAAGCGGATCATCACGGGCTTGCCGAGGTCAAAGAGCGCATCCTCGATCATGTTGCAGTGCTCTCGCGTGTGGGTACGGTGCGCGGACCGATTCTCTGTCTCGTGGGGCCGCCCGGTGTCGGCAAGACATCGCTCGCGCGCAGCATCGCACGTGCACTCGGTCGCCGTTTTGTGCGCATCTCGCTGGGTGGCGTGCGCGATGAAGCCGAGATTCGCGGTCACCGTCGCACGTATGTTGGCGCATTGCCGGGGCGCATCATTCAGTCCATGCGTCGCGCCGAGATCACCAATCCGGTGCTGTTGCTTGACGAGCTCGATAAACTCGGCCGCGATTGGCGCGGTGACCCGTCATCGGCGCTGCTTGAAGTGCTCGATCCGGAGCAGCACCGCGCGTTTGCCGATCACTATCTCGAAGTGGACTACGATCTGTCGCAGGTGCTGTTCATTACCACGGCCAACTCGTTGCCGGGCATTCCTGAGGCGCTGCGCGACCGGCTCGAGATTGTGCGACTGCCCGGCTACCTCGAGCCAGAGAAGATTGCGATTGCCTCGCGCTATCTGCTGCCTCGACAGCTGGAATCGCACGGGCTCGTGGACGGTGATGTGGTAGTCAGCGACGACGTGCTCACCACGATCATTCGCGGCTGGACGCGTGAAGCGGGTGTACGTGATCTTGAGCGTCGCCTCGCGCGGCTGGTTCGTAAAGTCACGCGTGCGATTGCGGAGCAGGGTGATATGGCGCTGCCGATCGTGGTACACGAGGACGCGCTGCAGACGTATTTGGGCGTTGCCCCGCACGATGCCGAAGCGGCCAGCACGGAGAATCGCATTGGCGTGTCGAACGGTCTTGCCTACACAAGTGTTGGCGGAGAAGTGCTCGAAGTGGAAGTGACCGTGGTACCGGGGCGTGGACGCTTGCAACTCACCGGTACGCTGGGTGATGTCATGAAGGAGTCGGCCAGCGCGGCGCTCACGTGGGTGCGCTCTCGATTGGAGACGCTCGGACTGCCGAAAGACTTACTGCAGCGACATGATCTGCATGTGCACGTACCGGCTGGTGCGACGCCCAAAGATGGACCGTCGGCCGGTGTGGCGATTGCAACCGCGATTGCCAGTGCGCTCACGGGGCGCGCGGTGCGCGGCAATGTTGCAATGACGGGTGAAATCACACTGCGCGGGCGTGTATTGCCGATTGGCGGTCTGCGTGAAAAAGGCGTGGCGGCACATCGGCAGCACATGACCGATGTAATCATTCCGCACGGCAACGCGCGTGATCTCACCGAGATGCCGGACGAGGCACGCAATGGTGTCATCTGGCACACAGTGCGTTCGATTGACGAAGTGCTGGCGATCGCGCTGGAGCCCGAGGTGATGGAGACTGCGGCGCCCGTGGTGCAGACGCGCCGACGCACGCGCAAGTCGGCCGCCGAGCGCAGCGAGGTTCGGGTTTCGTGAACGTGGACGACGCTGGCGCGCGGCAGACGCCTGATCCGCTGGTCATCCGATCGCTGGAGTTCATTGGTCCGATGGCGGAGGCCGGTGGCTGGCGACCGGAGTCGACGTTGCCGGAGATTGCGTTTGCCGGTCGCTCGAACGTGGGCAAGTCGTCACTGCTCAACCGACTGGTGCGACGCAAGGCGCTGGCGCGTGTGAGCAATACACCCGGCCGTACGCGAGAAATCAACTTCTTCAAGGTGAACAACGCGTTCGTGATCGCCGACCTTCCGGGGTACGGCTACGCGCGCATCTCGAAGGAACGCAAGAAGGCGTGGCGTCCGCTCATTGAAGAGTTCCTGCGCGACAATGCGATGTTGCGCGGTGTGGCACTGCTCATGGACGCGCGACATGATCCCACGGATGATGATCGGCACATGCTGGACTTTCTCGCCGATGTTGGTGTGCCGACGTTGGTGGTGCTCACAAAGATTGACAAGCTGAAGCCGGCGGAACGCGCCGAGCGGATTCCGGCGCTGTGTGCGTCGTTGTCGATTGACGAGGAGCAGTTGCTGACGTTTTCGTCGCGCACGGGTGAGGGGCGCGATGAGCTGGCTGAAGCGGTGGTGCAGTTGTGTTTGGGGGAAGTGGAGTCGGATGCGGATGCCTAGGTCGCTGACGGAGTCACGCCGAGTGCGGTTGGCCGGCGTCGCCGCATTGTTGACGACGCTCGGCGCCTGCGCCACGGTCCCGCCCTCCGAAGAAGCGCTGCGTACGCCTGCGCCCGTTGGCGCGAATCCCGCGCTGGTTCCCCCCGGTTTTGGTACGCTCCGCCAGGATGACATTGCGATTCGCGTCGCGCTCCCCGGCGGACTGCAGGTACGCGCGGCGCCACTGGATGAGTCGTTTATCCGATTGCTGTCGCCTGATCTCTATCGCGCGATGACGGAGCAGATCAACAGCAAGCGCGTCGAGCTTGATCGGCTGCAGGAGCGCGTACGTCTGCCGGCATACTCGCTGTGGATTGTGAACTTCTTTGCGCAGGAGCAGGGCGAAACACGCTTCAGTCCCATGGAGATTGTGATTCGTAATGTGGGGCGGGACTTTCGGCCGATCGAGGTGTTGCCAATGTCTCCCGGCTTTGGCGAGTATCGACTGCGACAGCGCGACACGCAGACAGCGCTGTTCGTGTTCGATGGCCAGGTGGATCCGAATCAGCCGTTGTCCATGATCGTGGAAACGACGGAGAGCGGTGGGTGGCAGACGGTGCTGCAGCGCGTGGAGCGCGAGCGCGCGTTGATCCGATCGCGCGCGAGTGCGCAGCAGCGCCGGGATACGGTTGCGCTGAATCCGTAACGAGCGGGTTTGCCGGTTACGGCAGACCGTCTGCGAGCGGCACTCGCAGCACGTCCTCTGCAACCCCGGCATCACCAGTGCCCAACAAGTGCGCGATGTGATTGAGCGCCTCACGTTCGCGCGGCCACGTCACGTTGCGTGATGCCTGCGCGAGGGACAGCCAGCGACTCGCGACGTGTTCGGCGCCGAGTGTGATCGGTGGTGGTGCGGTCGCTTCGCTCACGATCGCGGCGAATACGATGGCGGCCTGGATGTCGCGGCCGGCGAGATAGAAGCCGTTGACGGTGATGCAATAGAGGCGCTGCGTGGCGAGGCCGGTTTCTTCGCGGACTTCGCGGACGGCGGCGGCTTCGGGGCGTTCGCCGAGTTCGATTCGTCCGTGAACGAGTTCCCAGGAACCGGCGCAGCGGGTGGCGGGGCCACGTTGGAGGAGGAGAACACGCCAGGCGTGGTTGGGGCCGGCGTTGGCGCGGGTGGGGGAGCGGACGGGGAGACGGTGCAGGACGCAGACGTCAACGACGCCGGGGGTGATGGGGACGCGGCCGGTTGGGTCCAGCGGAGTGCGTGCGGCGTCGGACATGGTTGCGGGCGTGGTGGATGCGGTGGCGATGGGTGCTGAGGCGCGTATTGCTGAATCAAACCTGAATACAGATGCTCGGCAGCTGAGGTCGAGAATCGCGCGGTCGACTGTTGTCGGTTGAAGGGTTGTCGGTGTCGACCGCTACGGGCTCCGGGCGGGACCTGAAGCTCGGAAAACTGCGTGGGGAGTCTTCAGTTGGCGGTGGTCGGTTTTCGGTTCTTGCTGAGACGGAGATTGGGGGGCGAAAGCTTCCATTGGTGCACATCATTGGCCAGTATTCCGGGTGCCCAGTCGTGATGCTTTCCTCGGCCGCGCCAGCGACTGCCTGGCGCATGGCGGCCTCGTGCCCGTGTGGCGCGATTGCCTGCTCGATCTTGCTACCCCGGTGGCCGCGTACGCCAAGTTGCGCACGGGGCCGTTCAGCTTCCTGCTTGAGTCCGCGCCAGCCGGCGGCGAGACGTGGGCGCGGTACACCTACCTTGGCAGCGCGCCGAGTGGTGCGTGGCGTCTCATCGACAACGTCGTAGAGGACTGGACGGCCGAGCGTGGCTGGCACAATCCGCGCACGCCCAGCGATCCCATTGCTGATCTGCAGCAGATCATTCAGGGCATGCGACCGGTGGCCATGCCGTCGCTTGGTCCGTTCTGGAGCGGCGCGGTTGGATTTTTTTCGTACGACACCGTACGACACATTGAGCGGCTGCCCGATGCACCGCCGCGCGGTACGGCGACGCCCGATGCGTGCTTTGTGTTTCCGCGCGCGTTGGTGGTGATCGACAACTGGCGCGGTCAGGCGCGCGTGATTGTGTCCGTGAGCATTCCGCAGGGCGCCACGCCACACGATCTCGATACGCTCTACGCCGAGGCACAGCAGACACTCGACGACACCATCGCGCGCCTGCACGGCCCCGACTTGCTTGAACCGCTGACGCTCGCGCATGACGCCGCACCGGCTACGGGCACGTCTTCATACGCGCGCCAGGACTTCGAGCGCGATGTGCTGCGCATCAAGGAGTACATTCTCGCCGGCGACGTTTTCCAGGCGCTGCTTGCTCGGCGTATCAGCACCGCGCACGACTTTGAAGGCACCACGCTCTATCGCTGCCTGCGTGCGCTGAATCCGTCGCCGTACATGTACCATCTCGCGCTCGATGGCGTGGAGATTGTGGGTTCGTCACCGGAGCTCTTGCTGCGAGTCGCCGACGGCACCGTGACTGTGCGCCCCATTGCCGGCACGCGCAAGCGCGGTGCCACCGATGAAGAGGATGAGTTGCAGGCGGCGGATCTCATGGCCGATGCCAAGGAGCGCGCGGAGCATGTGATGCTCGTGGACCTTGGTCGGAATGATGTGGGCCGCATTGCAAAGTACGGATCCGTGCGCGTGACCGACCTCATGAAAGTTGAGCGCTATTCGCACGTGCTGCACATGGTGAGCCAAGTGGAAGGCGAACTGCTGCCCGAGTACAGTGGGCTCGATGCATTCCGCGCCACCTTCCCCGCCGGCACAATGACGGGTGCACCCAAGGTGCGTGCCATGCAGATCATCGACGAACTGGAACCGGAACGTCGCGGCCCGTACGCTGGTGCGCTCGGATTGATCGCCGCCGGTGATGCGCGCATGGATCTCGCCATCACGATTCGTACGTGCGTGATTGCCCACGGAGTGGCGTCGGTACAAGCCGGCGCCGGTATCGTGCACGACTCCGTGCCTGCCGCGGAATGGGAAGAGACCGAGAGCAAGGCACGCGCTCTGCTTACTGCGATCGGGCGCGCACGCGCCGCTGTCTCCACCGTGCCCGTACCCGCCTGACATGCCGCTTGCTCTCGTCTCACCCTCCGGCGATCGCCGCTTCGTGCTCCCGGAAGGCTCGTCACTCGTGCTCGGCCGCGACACCACGAGTGAACTGCCGATCCTCGATCCCGGCGTCTCAAGGCGGCACGCCGAAGTGCGCGTGGATGGCAACGAGGTGATCCTTCAGGATTTGTCATCGCGCAACGGTACCTGGCTCAATGGTCAGCGCGTGGCGAAAGCCAAGGCGCGCGTTGGTGATCTGATTTCGTTTGGTCCGGTGGAGTTGGCGATTGTCGAAGAAGCCGCACCGCGCGCGTCCATTACGGCACCGTTCGCACTCGATGGTGCGGCGACGATGGTGCGCGAACGCATCATGGGTTCGCAGGCGGAAGCAGTCGAAGCGGTCGCGGGAAAGCGCCTCGCACAACTTGTAGCTGTTGCCCAGCGTCTCGGTGGTTTGGCGCGACTTGAAGCCCTGCTCGCTCGTATTGTGGATGACGCGTTTGAAGCCTTCGACGCCGATCGCGTGGCGGTATTGCTCGTACCCGACGGCGGCGAAGGCACGGGAGAACTGGAGATGCGCATTGCGCGCGATCGACACGGTGCGCAGGTCGCGCGTCCCGTACCGCGCACAATCGCCAACGGTGTGGCGCAGCGTCAGGTATCGTGGCTGTTGCACGATGCCAGCAGCGACGAACGACTCTCTGGAGATTCTGTCGGACTGCAGGCGGTGCGCTCGGCACTCGCCGCACCGCTCATTGGCGAAGGTCGTCGCACACTTGGTGTGCTGTACGTGGACAACTTGCGCGACGTCAACGCGTTTACCGAAGCAGATCTCGACTTCCTGGTCGCGTACGCGGGGATCGCTGCCGCGGCAATGGAACGTGAACAGTCGGTGGACCGGCTGCGCGAAGCTACGCGTGTGCGCGAAAACTTTGAGCGCTACTTCACACCGCAGCTAGCCGGACGCATTGCCAATCAGCGCGGTGATGCCGTACTCGGTGGTGACCGGCGACGTGTCGTGGTGCTCTTCAGCGATATTCGTGGCTTCACCGAAGTCGCCGAGTCGCTGCCGCCTGATCAGATGGCGGCGCAGCTCAATGAGTATTTCGCCAAAATGGTGGACTGCGTGTTCCGTCATGACGGCGCGCTCGACAAGTTCATTGGTGATGCACTCATGGCGTACTGGGGTGCGCCTGTGTCCGCACCCGATGATGCCGACCGCGCCATTCGTGCGGCGCTGGATATGCACACGGAGCTCATGGCGCTCAATGAGCGCTGGACTGCTGACGGACGATCGGCCTTGCACGCGGGCATTGGCATCAACGCCGGCGATGCGTTTGTTGGCAACATCGGATCGCCGCGGCGGCTCGAATACACGCTGATTGGTGATACGGTAAACCTTGCGAACAGACTTTGCGGACTGGCGCGCGGTGGTGAGATCCTGATCAGCGATGCGGTGCGCAGCGAGCTCACAACATCTGTGCCGCTGCGCGAGCGCCCGGATCTGGTGCCCGAGCGTCATCGTGGTCCGGCCGTCACCGTGTACGGTGTGGAGCCTGCGCATCCGCATCCTCTGGCGGCCACGGGCATGTATCGCACACCGCTCATGGTGCCGCCCACACAGGGTCCGGGCACAACGCTGCGACCGGCCATCGCTCGGCCCACGGCCGACGATCAGGGTTGAACGCGTCGCAACCGCTCGTGTCCACAACGCCACACGCGCACCCGCCCACCGACACTCCGTATCGCTCGGCGCAGGTTGGCCGCAGTACACTCGTTGCATTGCCCGCAGTGTTTGATGCACTGACCACACGACTTGAACAGTTCGAGTCGCTATACGCGTGGGCGGCGTCGGAACCGCAGCCGCGTGCACTGCAGGGGCGTGGGGTGGTGTATGTCGCCGAGTTGCCGGAAGCGGCGCACACGGTGGCGGTGCGCCATGCGTGGCACGGCGGATTGTTTGCGCCACTCACAGGCGACCGGTTTTTGATGCCCACGCGCGCGCCGCGCGAAGCAGCGGTGAATGTGCTGCTACGTGCGCAAGCCATACCAACGCCGGAGCTGCTGGGCTATACGCTGTATCCCGCCGGCCCCGGGCTGCGACGTGTGGATGTAGTGTCGCGCTATGTGCCGGATGCATGGGACTTTGGTGCGGTGCTGCTGAACACTGCACCGGGCATTGGGCTCGAGGCGGCAGTGCGCGCACTCATTGTACTGTTGACGCAGTTGGCCAGCGCGCGTGCGGTGCATCCCGATCTCAATGTGAAGAACATTCTGTTGGTGCGAGAGCCAGATGCATTGCGCGCGTGGGTACTGGATGTGGATGTCGTGGACTTTCGTGCGATTCCACCAGCGGGCGTGATGGCGCTCAACGTGCGTCGTCTCGTGCGATCCATTCGGAAGTGGCACGCGCGACATGAATTGCCGCTCGATGAACAGTGGCTCACCGGTTTTGCGCAGTCAGCGCTGGCGGCTACACCATGATGGACTCACTTCCGTCCACACTGGCGTTCAATCGCATCTGCATTGTGATGATGAGCGCCGTGGGCGACGCGGTGCATGTCATGCCGATCATTCACGCCATCAAGGCGCAGCATCCGTCGGCACACATCACCTGGATCCTGCAGCCCGGGCCGTCCACACTCGTGCGCGGCCACCCGCTGGTAGACGATATCATCGTCTTTGATCGTGCGCGGGGATGGCGTGCGTTTCTGGATGTGCGTCGTGAACTGTCCACGCGCGCGTTTGATCTGGTGCTCGGGCTTCAGGTGTACTTCAAGGCCGGCCTCATCACCGCGTTCACCAACGCGCCCGTTAAGCTGGGCTTTGACAAGGCACGTGCGCGCGACGCCAATTGGCTGTTCACCACGCATCGCATTCCGCCGCACGAAGGACAGCATGTCCAGGATCAGTACTTCGAGTTTCTCTCGGCGCTCGGCATCCCGCACGGCGCGCCTCAGTGGGGGCTGGGTCCGTGGAATTCCGAAGAGCGCGCGTGGCAGCGAGAGTTTCTCGCGGGCTTTGATCGCCCGATTGCACCGCTGGTGATTGCGACGAGCAAGCCAGAGAAGGATTGGCTCGCCGAGCGATGGGTGAAGGTGTGTCGTGCGCTGTATGACGATTTTGGATTGCAGCCCGTGCTTGTGGGCGGACGTTCGCCGCGCGAACTGGCGGCTGAAGCGGTCATCATGCGCGGTGCACCGTTTGCACATTCTGCGCTGGGCAGTGGGCTGCGTCGGTTGGCGGCAATGCTCGACGGTGCGGCGTTGGCGATTTCGCCTGATACCGGACCGCTGCACCTGGCGATTGCACTGCGCACACCGGTGATCAGTTTGATCGGATACACCAATCCGAAGCGCGTGGGGCCGTATGACTTTGCGCACGATCTGATGATCGATGCGTACGGTGATCCCGGCGAGGATTATCCGGTTGACATGGTGTATCGGCCGGGGCGGATGGCGCGGATTGCTGTGGAGGATGTGGTGGGGAGAATCGAGGTGTGGGAGCGGGAGTACAAGGCGGGTCGGCTGGCGGCGCTGCGGCAGAAGAACGAGAGCGAATCGGACAGCGCCAGACTGCCTTGAGATCACCGTTGAAGTATTCCGACGGATTGCGTTCTGGCGAGTACGACGGCAGATAGTAGACTTCGATCTCGGCCCGATGCGCTGCGACCCATCCGCGCGCGGCGCCTTGATTCGTCACCGCCGCGAGCAACAAGACGCTGCTGCGACGCGCCGGAATGCGAATCAAGGGCGCGCATAGCCTGTGATCTGGGCAATCTCGGCGTTCGTGCGCCCCTGCTCATGCAGCATCAGCACCTGCTGGCGCAGCGCAATGCGGGCATCGGTACTCACGCGACGACGGTCAGCAGCGGCCTGCAGCACAGTAACGGCGGAGCATCAATCCGTCACGTAGTGTAACGCCTGGTCACTAGCTCTTGCGCTCCCCAACGTCGAAACGCATGATCGCAAACGGACGGGGGTAGTTTCCCTCCCGTCCTCCTCAGTTCCTTCCCCACCCCGGCCTGAGAGGATGAAATGTTGAGAACGCTCCTGCTCGCACTGACTCTCGCAGCACTCGCTGCTCCACCTGCATCTGCTGCAGGCGCGTCGGCGATGACCACGACTCCGCGCGAGTTTGCTTTTTGGACTCCTTCGGAGTTCTCGCGCAGCTGCGGAAGATGCTCTGACAGGCAAACTCTGTTTTATTGGTATGATCATAAGTTCGGGAGCACTTCCGGCGGCGAATCCTTCGCTACTCTCGACGAGTATGATATGAGGCCTGCAGCTAGCTCTTTTGGGTCATACTTGTCGGAGTCGGGCTTCGGGAGCTTCGGCGAAGAGGATGTTGAGAATCCTTCAGCGAGTCCTGTCGCATCAGAGCTGCACACCCACAAGGACTCGGTGGAGCCCGGAGATAGCGTTTACGATGATGAAGGACCGTGGATCAAGATTGGGGACTTTGATTGCCAAGCGTTTAACGCGTGCCACGAGGACATTCAAAATGACCGGTGCTTTGACTTTCACTGGCTATGCGGAGGTGGCAGTTCAGAGTCGGAATGGCTAGCAGCCGTTGCCGAGGCGCAGAGCGGCAATCTAACGGCCCTTGTCAAGCTGTCGAGTATGCACCCGAAGCGTGTTCGTGTGGATCATGTGCGAGGCATCGCTACGCTGCTGAGTTGCGCTGGCAGTGGCGCAGTTGCGCTGCAAGAGTCCTTCACCGCGGTATCAGACCTTTGATGCGCAGCGGTAATAACGTGCAGGGCAATCGTGCTTCCTCTGCGCGCATTCGTGCGCGCAGATGGAGCGCGATTCGTGGCGCCTGCACCCTGTTTTCGCTGCTAGGTGCTCTCCATGTAGCCGAGGCTAAACAGGCTCCGAGCTCAGTCTCGAGAATCGTAGCGTCACGCGCGTGCGATGGATGTCGAGTTGTCGTGCGAGAGGTTGCGCTCCTGAGCGACGATACCTTCGACACGGATCTCAGCAATGCTCGGGTGATGCGTACTCCATCGGGAGAGTATTTGGTTGGCGGTCGAAGGGGCGTTCTCGGGGTGTTTGACTCGACCTTTCGGTTTCGCCGACAGCTTGGACGCAGCGGTGCCGGTCCCGGAGAGTTTCGACTTCCAACGCAAGTGATACCGAAGGGTCGCGATTCTCTAGCCGTATTCGACTGGGCGCTACGTAGGCTTACCCTGTATGGTGCGGATCTAAACGCGCCGGCACGCTCTCTCGTATTGCCAGAGTTTCGCGACGCCATCTTCCTGCGCAATGGCGAGCTTCTGCTTTCGGGCCTGATTACCACAGCTTCCGCAGCGGGGTTTCCGCTGCATGTCGTGACTTCATCTGGAACACTCTCGCGATCGTTTGGCACGGCAGTTCCGCGAGTGCACAGGAACAGTGGGCGCGTTCTTGCGAAATCGATCGTTCGCTCGCAACAGGGACGTATCCTGGTCGGCAACCCCTACAGATACGAGATCGAAGTATGGTCGGAAGATTTGCGGCTTGCCCGCACGTTGAGCCGCGAGGTTGCGTGGTTTCCGCCGACAGATGAGACCTACGCTATGTCCTCTCCTGGTCAAGAGCGGCCGAGCACCATGCTCGTTGGGCTCGGACTCGATGATCGAAACGGAAATGTACTCGCGACCTTCCATACCGCGGCGAGTGACTGGAGTGCGGATCAAAAACTCAAGGGAAAGACGGGTGAGGTTCGCTGGCCCTCCGATCCCAATGAGGCGATTGGAGTTTATCTGAATCGGTACTTCGATACGATGGTGGAAGCGCTCGACCCAGTAGCCATGACGGCGCTCGCATCAACACGCCTCAAAGGGTTCTTTATCCCTATTTCCAAGTCGCCGTTTCTTTACACGCTTCGGGAAGCCAGTGATGGGACGCTGGCCCTGCGAATCATTCACGTAGACGTGGTCGATCGGCACGGTGCGCCATACCCCCGTGCCCAAGGGTTGAACGGGTTAGATTGAGGGTGTGTCCCGCGTTCAGTTACATTTCGGGTGGTGCCGGTGTGATGCGGAAGCGTCGCCGCGCACCATCGCTGTTTCTGATCGCTCTTGCGCCAGTGATCCACGCGCTGCGTGTTGCGCTCAATCTGCGCCATCACGCTTTCGATCACGTTTGTGGTATTCGGCGAGCGACGCAGCGCGTTGGGAAGGTTGAGGCGACGCAGCGAGAGCGGGTCCTCCAAGCCCTCCTCCAAACGGCGCGCGGCGGAGCTGTTTGCGCCAGGCCTAAGACCCGCAGCGGCGCGATCACACTACTCCCGCACCACCTCACCAATCACCTGCCGACGCGGATCAGCGCCCCGCGTCTGCACCACGATCACCTCGTCATTGAACTGCAGCGTAATTGATCGTGTTGAATCTGTCGGCCACCACGTGAGCACGCGGTCAATCGTGGCCACACCGGGCGGAATACCGCGCGCCGGCGTACCGTTCACAAGCACCGTATCGCGACCGGCGCCGAGATACCCACGCGGACGCACGAGCAGCACCGACGTGCTGTCGCCTCGCGGCGGCGGCGGCGGAGCGAGACGGAAGTTCACATAGCGGCTGCTGCGCGGGAATGGCGAGCGGAAAACATGCGTGAGGCTGCTGCTGTCCGGTGTCGCGAGCGCAAACTCGAACGCGTGTGAGGGGTTCGCAACAAACGGTCCCCACCGCCCCGTATAGTCAATCACGCGTGAATGCAGCGACTCGCCTATCCGAGCACCGGTGGCAGGATCAACACGAAACACCTGCATAGTCGCACCAACAAGCGGTGTGTTGCTCGGCCCGCCGATAATCGTGCCGCTCACCATGCCGTCGAGATGGGCCACTGTGTCAGGGGTAATGTCGCGCGTTGCTGGCGCAGTGCCGGTGATGAATGTGTACATCGCCGCAAACGCGCCCGGCGCGAACGCGACCTCGCGGTGGTCTGCACCGGCCATCACATGCTCCTCGGCACCCTCGAGCGCGGGGCCGCGTGCGTCCACATTCGTTGCCACTCCGGCCATGCCAAGCGCCGCGCCGTCAGGTTGCGCGTACTTGTCGTTGCTGTCGGAGCGAATGGTCAACGTACGCACGCCCGCCACCACTTCGGCACTGTCGTTGAGTGCGCGCAGATACGGCGCAGCACCGTTGAACTCACTCTCTGGCTGCAGACCAGCGAGCGCGAACACACCATGATTGGGTGCACCGCTGAGGATTGCGTGCGATACGTGCGCCTGCCCGCCACCAAAGCGCAGGTAGTTGCGAATGGTCATGCCACCGCGCGAACTGCCTACCAGCACAACCTTGTTTGCACCGGTGCGCAGCAGCACGCGCGTGACGAACGCCGCCAGTTCGGCGGTCTGGTCTTCGGGTGTGGACCGGTTGAGCTCGCGCACCGTGTAGCGAGACGAAGCACTCGGGTGCGGCAGATCAACGGCGAACAGCAGACTGTCCGGATAGCCGTTGGACTCGAAACGCCAGATGGTGGTGTCCCAGAGTCCGGCGTGATCACCGTTGCCGTGTACGAACACGATGGGCGGCAGCGCCGACCGAATCGGCGTCTGGCCGGAGAGTGGCGCCGCCGCGATGACGGTCAGCGCGAGATAGCATGAGGTGAGCAGTCGCATGCTGCAATCTGTGGCCGCGCGCACGCATGCACGAGCGCGAGTGGTGGCTCGTTACGCGAGAATTACCGGCACCTACCGCTGTTGCAGCGGCCCGAACATGTACGAGTAGCCGGCCCGTCCGCACAGTGCCACGAGTCGACGCAGCGGCAATCCCATCACCGCAAAAAAGTCGCCCTCGATGCGATCAATCAGCGTTGAGCCGAAGCCCTGAATGCCGTACGCGCCTGCCTTGTCGGCGGGCTCGCCGGTCTTCACGTAGGCATCAATGTCCGCGGCGCTCAGATCCCGGAAGGTGACGGAAACTCCTTCTACCTCGGAGTCCACCATCTCGTCACGGGCAATGGCCACAGCCGTGTACACACGATGCGTCCGGCCAGAGAGGCGCCGGAGCATTTCACGCGCGTCGGCGTCGTCACCGGGTTTGCCGAGTATGGTGTCGCCCACCACCACCACGGTATCGGCGCCAATGACGAGTGCTCCACGTTCACGTTGCGCGATGAGCGCGGCCTTTTCGCGTGCCAGTCGCTCGCTGTGCGAGGTGGGGAGTTCGCGTTCGAGCGGCGTCTCGTCGATGTGTGCAGGCTGCACTTCGTGCGTGATGCCGATCAGGGACAGCAGTTCGCGGCGGCGCGGCGACTGCGACGCCAGGATCACACGGGGAGTGGACATTCAGGTAAGATATAAAGCCGTGCCGACCCCTGACCAGTGACACAGACGCTCTCCGCCGAGTCCCGCATGTCCGAGCCGCGCCACTTCGAAACTGACGCCATCCGTACGCAGATCCCCCGCACCGCCGAACGGGAGCATTCGGCGCCGCTGTACATGACATCGAGCTTTGTGTTTGACAGCGCCGA
>JBGTOG010000414.1:0-3055 GCA_041742675.1 Gemmatimonadaceae bacterium
TGCGCCGGCGGTGCAGGCCGACGGCGCGGCGCCGGCCGCGATCGAGCCGCCTCGGATGGCGGTGTGGGCGATCAATGAACCGGCCGAGCCGTGGTGTCCTCCCGCGTTCGCCGAGGCGGTGCGGGGCGTGCTCGGTGACGATGTCACATCACGTCTGCTGGCGAGACCACGGCATGAACGTGGAGAGCACGTGCACGTGGGCTCGTGGCACGTCACGGGCGCGCTCAAGCGCGGTCGGAGGCACGCCCACGTCGGGGCGTTCAATGAGGACGCGCTCTTTGTGCATGCCAGCGACACGCGAGGCGTCCTGGTGGTCGCCGACGGCGCCGGATCGGCGGCCTACAGTCGGCTGGGGAGCGCCATCGCGGTCGAGATCATCGGTGGCACCATGCGCGATGCACCGGTGCTGCGCGCGGCCGCGGCACATGAGGCCGTAGAACGCGCGGTGAGCGCGATACAGGCCATTGCGGCCGCTGCCGATGTTCCGGCTCGCGCACTGCGCACAACGGTTCTGGTGGCCGCCTGGGAGCCCTGTGCGGCTGGCTTGCGTGTGGTGACCACGCAAGTTGGCGACGGCGCGCTTGTCATCGCCCACACCGATGGCCGCATTACGCGCCCCGCGGCGGGTGACGCCGGCGACTGGTCGGGCGAAGTGCACTGTTTTGTGCCCGATCCCGAAACGCTCACGTTTGCGGCAAAGGCGACGGTCGAGCTCGAGCTCAGCGACATGGTCGCGCTGCTCGCGGTCACTGATGGTATTGACGATGCGCTGTATCCGTTTCCGCGCTTTGCACCCGCCATTCTCGGACAGCTGGTGCACGGCGCGAATGTACCGCTCACCGGTCTGACGGCGCAGGCGGTCACCCCTTCCCTGCTCACGTCAGCGGCTCCCGGAGCCACCCTGCTCGACTGGCTGGGATTCGAAAAGCGCGGCGAAAACGACGACCGAACTCTCGCGGTTGCGCTGCATCACACCGCTCCCGACGTCATCGCACCATGGGCACCGTCTCCGTCCGCCTGACCGATGGCCGCACGCTGCATCTCGACGACCAACCCGTCGGCACTGGTGCAGAGAAGCGAGTCTATCTCACGCGCGACCGTCAGTTCGCGGTAGGCTTTTATTTCGGCCATCTGGCCGATCGGCGCGAGCGCGTTGATCGCCTCACGCGCATCATCGCCACCTACAATCCCGCACTCGGCGGACACGGCGAATACTGGACACCGTATTTCTCGTGGCCAGTGGCCATGGTGGACGGACCGCAAGCCGTGCCCATGGAGTTTGCGCGCCGGCAGCAGCTGGTGTGGCCGCCACTTGGTGTGGTCACGCCTGTCTATCGCAGTGCGTTCTACTTTCGCGATCGTTTTGGCTCGCAACAGGAAAAGGAAGTCAAGTGGTTCATCGGCGGCAAAGCCTCGCGCTTTGTGCCGCCCGACGAGCAAGGGTCGCTGCTCACGCGCATGCAGGTCGCGGTGCGACTCGCGCGTGCAATTCGCCGCATGCACTTTGCGGGACTCGCCCACAGCGATCTGTCCAACAAGAACGTGCTGGTTGATCCCAAGGGTGGTGATGCCTGTGTGATCGACATTGACTCACTGGTCGTGCCGGGTATTGCACCACCGTCTGTGCTCGGCACGCCAGGATACATCGCGCCCGAGGTGCTGGCCGGCAAAGCCGTACCGTGTTCCGCGACGGATCGCCACGCGTTGGCGGTGCTGCTGTATCAGTTGCTGCTGCAGCGGCATCCGCTCCAGGGCACGCGCGTGAACAGTGCACGTTCTGCTGAAGAAGACGAAACGCTGAGCATGGGTGCGCGCGCGCTGTTCATTGAGCATCCCACGGATCGCAGCAATCCACCGGCCAAGCCGATCACGGTGCCGTATACGCGTCTCGGTCCGCATCTGGCGAAGCTGTTTGAAAAAGCATTCGTGCACGGTCTGCACGCGCCTGATAAACGCCCCGACGCCGCGGAGTGGGAGTCGGCGCTGTATCATACGCTGCACATGATGGCGCCCACGAGCTCAGGCCGTCACTGGACCGTGGCAGGGCCCGGACAGCCAAACACGTGCGCATGGTCGGGTGAACGCATCAGCAGTCCGTTGCCGTTTGCGCGCGTGCTGCGTGACACGGGCACCGCGGTCATGGACGAAGGCGTGACGTTCACTTTATTTCATCATCTGAAACTGCAGACGTGGCATTTGCGCGCAGGCATCTCGCCCAATGAGTTTGCCGACCGCACACCGCAGGGATATGTGGCTCGCGACGGTGGCAAGTGGTGGTTGGTGAATACCTCGCACGCACCGCTGCGTGTGGTGGATGGTCCGGAAGTCGGTCACAATCAGTCCATCGAGTTGGTACCGGGATTGGCGTTGCGGGGCAGTGACGATGTGCCCGGTCGCATTCTGCAGGTGGATTTCCTGCGCTGAGGGAGCACTACAGTGAGTGCGCACACGGGCGCTGATACGCCAGGGTCTGCAGGCGCCGCGGGGGCATCCGTTTCGACGGGGCCGGCAGCGTCGACGGGACCAGCAGCGTCGACGGGGCCAGCAGCGTCGATGGGGCCAGCAGTGCCAGCGGGATCAGCGCGCGAGAGCGTGGGGGAAGCGCTGCGATACTGGCTTGCGCATGGAGAGACGTGGCCATCGGTGCATCCGCTGCGTTTTCGCAACCTGCTGCTCGACGCGACCGGCAGCGATCATCGACCACTGGTCGAACTGCTGCTGCGTGTGGGCCGACACGGCATCGTGGACGCCCTCGGCACACTCGGCACGATCACCGATCACGAGTGGACCGCGCGTCGCGCGGCGCTGGTTGCGCGCACCACGTCCGCGCTGTTCATCGACAACGACATCGCGGCCTGGGCCGTGGACAGCTGGGCCGTTGCGTTCGGCGTGATCTCGCAGGAGGCGCTTCGCCAGCAGCGCGCGCTGCACGCGGGCTCGACGGTCAAGGATTCGGCAACACTCCGTCCCGCGAATACCCCGAGGCGCCGCCGCGCCGCTGCAGCAGCGCTGTTGCACGGCGCCGGGACGAACCCGCCTCCTGTGCCTGGTGCAC
>JBGTOG010000422.1:0-7266 GCA_041742675.1 Gemmatimonadaceae bacterium
GGCCTGGTCTCCAGCGGAGATCACCACCGGAAAACGGTCAAGCTGTCGCTTGACGGTTCTGCAATGTTTGTCAACATCGGATCGGAAGGCAACGCGTGTCAGGTGCAGAATCGCGTGCCGTTCTCGCCCGGCATCGATCCATGTCCACAACTGGCCGTTCGCGCCGGTGTATGGCGGTTCAGCGCCACCCAGGTCGGACAAACGCTGTCGGACGGTGTGCGAATCGCCACCGAAGTGCGCAACATGAATGCGCTGGCGGTCAATCGACTCGACGGCAAGCTTTATGGCGCGCAGAATGGACGCGACCAACTGTTCGACAATTGGCCCACGCTGTTCTCGGCACGTGATGACGCCCTGCTACCCGGCGAAGAGCTGTTCCTGCTTGAAGGCGACAAGAAATACGGCTGGCCGTACTGTTACTGGAATGGCGTGCGAAACGAGAAGGTGCTCGCACCGGAATACGGCGGAGATGGTAGCATCGTGGGCCGTTGTGCTGATCGCACGGACCCGATCGCCGATTATCCCGCACATTGGGCGCCGTTGGGCATGACATTCTATAACGGGGCACAGTTCCCGCAGCACTATCGCGATGGGTTGTTCATTGCCTTCCACGGATCGCGCTTCGATCCTTCGCTGCAGCCTGCCGGGCCCGGTTACAACGTGGTGTTCCAGCAGTGGCGTGCCGGCAGGCCTGTTGGTCAGTGGAAGGAATTTGCCGGTGGCTTCGCGCAAGGCACGTTCACGCCGATGGGCGCAGCGCATCGTCCGGTGGACGTAGCCGTGGCGAATGACGGCTCCATCTACATTTCCGATGACAAAGGCGGCTTCATCTATCAGGTGCGATATAACGGTGGCAGCAACAGCGCCATCAGCAACAACGCCGGCAGCAACGGCAAGGGCAAGAGCGGCAATTAGCACTTCCTGGTGATGCGTGTGCAGTACGCTCGTTCGAGTTCGACAACGCGCGCGATAGGATGGGTGTCACACGAGTGAACTCCCCAGCCGCCATCGTGCCGGCCTACCCACATCGAACGGGTGAGAACAAAAGCACGAAGTCATGATCCGCACGACGGGGGTGAGATGCCGCGGCATAGCGTGGCTGTCGGCAGCAAGCTGCGTTAGGTGGTGGCGCGCAGGAGGCTTGCATCCCCCGTCGCACCCCGGGCGACGGGAGTGCGTCCTTGGGCGGTGCGCCCGCGGGAGCGCGGCATCCGCGGAGTCAGCGTAGGTTCGAACGCAGAAACGCGAGGACCGTCTCCCAAGCGGCAACACCCGCAATGGAGTTGCCCTGTCGTGTGCCTCCGCCCGATCCGCTGCGATCCTTGGGAGGCAGATTCGAGACTCCGTATGCCTGCTCGCCGCCGCCCATGTTGTGTCCAGATTCGGGGAAATGTGCGTGCTGCACGACATGCTCAAATCCGCGGGCAGCCATCCTGCGGCGGAGTTGCTTAGCCATAGCGGTTGATGCCCAGAGGCGGTCCGCTTCACCCGTGACAAACAGCACCGGCCCATTGATCCGTTCGACCGGGATCGCGGCCTCATCTGCTGCCGGCATCTGGTCAAGCGCCTCATCGCCCGGAATTGAAACGCTGATCTGTTTGGGATGGACAGGGTCGTCACTTTCGCCCTGCCTGTTCAGGAACGCGAACGCTGCGCCGTCCAGCGACCACGCGGGAGCGACGGGCCCCACTGGGTAGGTCGCGGGTGTCCCCGTGATGAATGACGAAGGCGCCTCAGCAATGACAAGGTGGATACGCGGCTCATGGCTTGCCAGAAGGAGCGCGAGTTGCGCGCCATATGACCTGCCCATCACTGCGATTCTCGACGCGTCAATCCTCGAGTCGCGCTCCAGAACGCTCACCGCTCCCATGAAATACTCGAGTGGCATCGTCTCGACGAAGTATTCTGGGGTGCCCTCAACGCCGAAGTACGCGACGTCGAGAGCCGCGTACCCGTGTGTTGCCAGGAGCGAGGCCCGTTCACTGTTGAAGCCGCCGCCGCTGCCGCCCAAGACTACTACCGCGGGCACGGGCCCCTCTCTATTGGCGGGCAGATAGAGATCGGCAACGAGATCTGAGCGGCGAAAGGATTCCTTCATCACGCCCGGGTGGTCGCGCGGCGACATCCACCGCACGCTTCGCTCCGCTAGAACTCGGTATCCCGCGGACGCCTGAATCCGGATGCTCGCGTCTGAGGAGGTATAGAACCTTTCAGCGCCAACTAGGGACCAGAAGGGTCCCATCGAATGGACGCCCGAGTAGGTCCCGCGAACCGGTGGCTGCTGAGACAGATCAATCTCGCCGGTCTCGTCAGCCCGATACGCGTTCTGGCTCCACCAGGACTGACCGCGGGCATCAATGGCGGACACGGTCAGGATAGCTTCGGAACCAGGATCGATTCCTCTGAGTCGTAATCCGAGATCCCGATCAAAGAAGATCGAGTCTGCGTTCGTGAGGATCTCAACTGCCGTCCGCTCTTGGGCAGACGCTTGCCGACTTGCAAGTGCACAGAGGAGGAGGGCGACGCCGATGAGGAGTCGGATCGTTGGGCTCTGGCATCGCGCCTTCAGCATCGCAGACGTTCCATCTGCTCGGAGTCGATTCCTGAGACGATGTTCGTTCATGAAAGTCATCCTTGTCCATTCGCTAAGAGGCGGTTTTCTCTCTCATCCACCTAACGTTTGCGTTCTGCTGCAAACGCCCGCACCGAAGCAAGCGGGGCGTTCACTTCCAGCGCACAGCATACCAAGAACGCCCCGCGGTCGCTACACGGCACTTTGGGCGTTTGGCAGCAGCAATGCATCGTTAGACACCCTGCGCGCCCTTCTCGTGCAGGGTCTCCGATTAATAGAGGCTGCCCACGTCGCGGGAGGTGTGCAAAAACCGAGCAAGCCCGCCTAGCGCGCCGCAGACAAGGACCGGTACGATGGCCACCATTGGCGAGACGAACAGCATGGCGACCGAGGCGATACCTCCGAAGATTGCACCCAGAGCGATCACATCAACGAGACCATTGCGAGCCCAGCCGTTTCCGAGAGTCGCGAGCACCGCGAGGCCCGCCGCGATGAGACCAATCGTCGATTGCGCCCACGGATTCGCACCCGCCGAACGCGCTTGGAAAAAGGTCCCTAGTGTAGTGGCGCAGAATAAGAGGAAGACGGCAACCAGGATTGCTCGGCCACGCCGTGGCTCTCCGCGAGGCGCCCTCGTATCGCTTGTGCGAGTCATGGTCATTTTCGAAAGCGCGTCTCGCTGGTGTGTCTAACGTTTGGTTCTGCTGCAGCGCTCTCATGAAATTGCGCGCGCAGCGCGCATTCTGCAAAGCGCTGTCTGCAGCAACATGTCGTTAGACACCACGACCGGCGCGATCTCGAATCGGATACGAAGTGAGAACCGCTTGGCACTGTGCAGCTAGCGCCGGGAGATAGGATTGGTCTAGGTCGAACTCGAATGTGTGAGACTGGGTCATATGGTTGGGCGTGATGCTCACCGACAGTGTGAGGTGCCCCGATCGATCTATACTCTGAACTCTTGCTTCCAGATTCGGTTCGTGGCTCGTGAGTACGGCTTCGCCTTCGAGTCGATCATACAATTGCATCAGTTCGGTCGCCCATGTCTGAAACGAAACGAGATCGAGGATTTCGCCAAATACACGCACGCTCGCACCGGCTTCGCCACAGTGCGCAGTAATCGTCAGCCAGTTTCCGTCCCAGGCGTCCATCGCTTCCGGATTTGCCCGACCATGCACCCAGATACGCAGCCCTGCCACTCGAATTGCCGCTTCGCCCAAATGTTCGAGTTTACTGTCAGACATGAGAGGATGCGGGTGTGGTGTCTAACGTTGCGTTCTGCTGCAGCGCATCAAAAAAAGTGCGGCCGGACGGGCGCCGTGCGCCAGCGCGGTGCCCGCCTGCCGCGCACCGCATCGCGCTGTCAGCAGCAGCGTCTCGTTAGACCATGCTGCCCCAGACCTACAGGTCCTCCGGACGGAGTCCCGAGCGCTTGGCAATACGCGCCAGCATTCTCGGGCCAATCTCCTCGCCGTCATGAAACGCAAATACGGTATCGGGCCAGTCTTCGCGTGAGAGCACTTTGTGCGAGCTCGCTTCGCGCTTGATTCTCCACCCGATGCGTTGCAGCGCCGTCAAGACCCGGCGGGCCTTCATCGACGGCAAGTCGCTCATCGCGGGAATCGCTGCTACGCGGCGCGGAAGTCGAGCGGCAGGAGACTCGGCGCCGGCTCCCCGTTCTCAAGTCGGTCTGCCAAAACGCGCAGCGCGAGCGCCTGGGCACGCGCGACGGCTTCTTCGTGCGTGCTGCCATAGGCAAGCACACCCGGAAGATCCGGGACTTCAGCGATGAAGCGTCCATCGCTTTCGCGATCGACTTCAAGTGTCAGATACATGGCGGGCTCCGGCGGGATGGTCTTCCTGAATCTACCACACAACTGTTGCCATTGGTTTAACGTTGGTTTCTGCAGCAGCGCTCTCATGATATTGCGCGCGCAGCGCGCATTCCGCCATGCGCTGTCTGCAGCAACGTTTCGTTAGGCTTCCCGAACCACGGGGCTCGTATGCATCTCCACGCCCAGCGCGCGCAGCAGCTTCAGCACCGTGTCGTAGCGTGGTTTCGCACCCGGGGCCAGCGCCTTGTAAAGACTCTCACGGCCGAGTCCTGTATCCTTGGCGAGTTGTGCCATACCGCGTGCCTTCGCCACGTCGGCAATCGCTTGCAGAAAGAGATCCGGATGCTCACTCGCGAGCGCGACGTTGAGATATTCCGCAATGACTTCCTCGCTGTCGAGATAATCAGCGGCGTCGAACGGGATCGCTTTCTTCATGGTTCGTTCTCCACGCGAGTTCGCAACTGTTTCGCCCTGCTGATGTCTCGACGTTGGGTCGACTTGTCCCCGCCACACAGCAGCCAGTAGGTCACGTTGCCTTGTCGCCAGTAGTACACACGATAGCCGGGCCCCGCATGAATGCGGAGCTCAAAGACGCCATCGCCCACCGACGCCGAGTCGCCGAAGTGACCTAATTCCGCAGCACGGATGCGAGCAAGGATGCGCGCTTTCCCGATCGGATCTCGGAGCGCTTGCAGCCACTCATCGAACTCCGCGGTGCGAAAGAAGACGCCCATGCAATAATGTATCCGTATGGATACAGTGCGTCAAGTGCGGACGCCGCCTTCGCAAGCCTAACGTTGAAGTTCAGCTTCGGGCCAAGTAATCAAACGCGAACGTAGCGAGCTACCACAAATCGCCCGTCAGCTGCAACGCGCGTTAGGCGACGATCCGGTCGTACTCGGCATGCGATCCGATCCAGAACCACAAGACGCCGTCTGGGACATCAACCGCTTGCGCGAGTACGGCGGCCGGAAGCGCGTCGTAGCACGACCAGAAGCTGGGGGCGGCGTGATGCGTCAAAGCGGCCGCGAACGTCCGGCCGCGTGGTCCGCGACTGCGGCGTCCGCCGCCGCATCAAGCCGACCGCTCTGTGCATCCGCTTCGAACTGCTCGTCCCATCGTGCGGCGTCGTATTCGCTGAACCACGCACGAAACGCGGCCAGCTCCTGCTCCGAGAGCTGACGCACATCGCGCGCGATCTGCTCAACTTTGCTCATCGGTACCTCCGTGATTTTTCCTCTAACTTGAATAGCCGACCGCCGCTCGCCTAACGCCAAAGCTCCGCCGCATGCGGCATCGACGCAACGCTGCCGACTCGCTGGAGTACAGCGCCGCGTGTCGGTTGCAACGTCGCGTAAGGCCCGCCGGGCCAAAGAACGACTGCTCAGCCCTGGCTCCCTGCGAGCGTACCGCCACGAGCATACGGATGGTGCACTCCAGTTCGCCCGTGGAAAGACACCGAACAGCGGCTTCAGGCCTGCTAGGTGCTGCGACGCGGTTCCTGCTTGCTCCGCGTGGATCTGTTAGCTCGCAGGCTCACCTTTGCCCGCAAGGGAGCCAGCGATAGCAAGGACTCCGATCACGAGCGTCACTACCATTGGAATAGCTGTCCCGGGATGCCAGACGAAGACCGAGCTGACGCCCGCGATAGCAGCGGACCAGAAGAGAAATATTGCGCCAACAAACCTACCTACGACCGCCGTTCCTGGCCGATCACTCCTGACAGCCAAATACCCCAGCAAGATACCGGAGAGAAGGAAGACTACCGTGACCATATACCAGGTGAGATGGAAGAACCCCAAAACCTTCTGATCGGCGATACTAAGGCGGGCGAGCTGTAAGACCTCAGTTTCCCCGTCCCAGGTCCGGAGCACGGCGGCCAGAAGGGAGAAACCTGCCGCCACAGCATAGGATACTCTCATCAACGCTCCCCGGTGGAAGAACACTCATCAGCTGGCGTGGGTGGCGTGGGAGGGAAAAAGCACCGCTGGTCGCTCATTCTCGGTGGTTCGTAACACGTACGCAAGTGACAGCTTAGCGCACGTTGAGGTTCAGCTGCGGGCGAAGTAGATCAAACGCGAGCGTAGCGAGTTTCCGAAAATCGCCCGTCAGATGCAACGCGCGTTAGACACCCACACGAGAGATTGAGCCAACCGGCGTCGCCTCAATGGCGTCGAGAACCTGCGAGGCCAAGGGCAAGAGATCCTGAAGACGGTTGGTGAACGCGTGCATCACGACGACGGCGATTCCCGAGGCGGCAATGTGTTGCTGACAGGTGAGGTTTCGATCGACCGTGACCAGAGTGGTGAAGCCCGCCGAACGCATCTTGGCTAACAGCGCGCCGTTCCGCAGGCTCGTCCAGCGTTGGTCTCGAGCGGTGGTCACGTCCACGCCGACCAGCGCGTCACGAAAGCGGCGCGGCACACACTCGTCCAGCAGGCCTTTCACGGGTCAACAGCGCGTGCGAGCAATAAATCCTTGGCGAGTTCCAGCACGGCGACTGCCTGCTCCCGCGTCACGCTGGGGAAGTCGAGAAGAAACTCATCGAGCGGATCACCGGCTTCGAGATACTCGACAAAAGTTTGTACCGGCACACGCGTTCCAGCGAACACCGGCGTTCCGCCCATGATGTCCGGATCGCTTTGAATCGGGAGCGCTTGGATGCTCATGTGTGACCTCCAGGTCCGACTAGAATCTACACCAAACTCGATGGCGTGTGTCTAACGCGCTGGCGCTCACCTGCGGCGCGCGAAGCGCGCTGTCAGGTGCAGCGCCTCGTTATACCGCCGCCTGGACTGCATTCAGTTCAGTCCATCCACAAAGGACCTGACGTGCGGGTAGAGCAAATCTGGTGAGTTACGG
>JBGTOG010000428.1:0-25145 GCA_041742675.1 Gemmatimonadaceae bacterium
CGCTACGGACCGGCCGCCGGACTGCCCCGTGACTTCACCATCATGGACAGCGGCGACTCGGCGGACCTCATGGGCATCGCCCGCGTGGCGCTGGGCTACGGCGAACCGCGCGGCAAACAGTACGCGGCACCGCTCGAGCAACCTGCGCGCCGCTTCCCGCGCGCCGAAACCTGCCTCACGCTCTACTCAAGACAGGTAAACACGGATCGCTCCGTGGCCGATCTGCTCGAGGAAGGATGGCCGCACTTTCTGGCCTGGGCCGGCGATCTTGAGCAGCTCTTTACCGACTATGTACGTCGAAAGACCGACGCCAACCTGCTCGACTACGACGATCTGCTGCTCTCGCTCGCGCTGCTGCTCGAGCAGGGCGGCGCGGTGGGTGACCGCATTCGCGCGGACTACGATCACGTACTGGTGGACGAATATCAGGACACCAACCCACTGCAGGCGCGCATTTTGCGCGGGCTCTGTCCGCACGGCCGTATCACTGTCGTGGGCGATGACGCGCAATCGATTTACGCGTTTCGCGGCGCAACGATTCACAACATCATGGACTTTCCGGCGCAGTTTGCCGGCACCACGATCGTCACACTGGAACAGAACTATCGCTCCACCGCGCCGATTCTTGAAACGAGCAATACGCTCATCTCGCGCGCCACGCAGCGGTATACCAAGCAGCTCTGGACCGATCGCACCGGTGGAGAACCACCGTGGCTCGTCACCGTGCGCGATGAGCGCGAACAGACGCGCTTTATTGTAGACCGTCTGCTCGAGCTGCACGACGAAGGCACACCGCTTCGCGAAATCGCCGTGCTGGTGCGCGCCGGATATCTGTCGGCCGATCTCGAGATCGAGTTGGCCAACCGCCGCATACCATATGAGAAGTGGGGCGGACTCAAGTTTCTCGAAGCCGCGCACATCAAGGACATGCTGGCGTTCCTGCGCCTGCTCGAAAATCCGCAGGACGAGGTGAGTTGGTATCGGTTGCTGCGACTGCTGCCCGGCGTGGGTGACAGCACGGCGCGGGTGGCGGTTGAAACACTGGCCAGCAATGGGTGGCAGCCGTTGGCACTCGCCAGTGTGCGCGCGTCGTCACGCGCCACGCCTGGCCTGCGCGCGCTCGCCGCGCTGCTTGACGGACTGCGTTCGGCCACAACACCCGCCACTACCAGTCAGGAAATCGCGCTGGTGAGACAGCTGTACGATCGCCTGCTTACTGACACCTACGACGACAGCGCACCGCGCCTCGCCGATCTCGATCAGTTGGAGATCATTGCGGTGAGTTATCCGTCACGCACGGATTTCCTCGCCGCGCTGGCGCTTGAACCACCGGCTGCGACGCAGGATCTCGCGGTAGGCAGTGATGACGAGACAGACGCGCTGATCATCAGCACCGTGCACTCGGCCAAAGGGCGCGAATGGGACGCGGTGTTCATTCCGTGGACGCTCGACGGCGTGTACCCCATGGCACGCAGCGCCGGCAACGACGACAGCATCGATGAAGAACGTCGTTTGTTGTACGTGGCCATGACACGCGCCCGCGATCACCTGTGCCTTGTGTATCCGCTGCAGTCGTATCCATCACGCATGGGCGCCGACTATTCGTACGGCCAGCTGTCGCGCTTTCTCGATGAGGGTGTGCGACGCACCATGCAGCGGGTCGCGCTCGGTCCGGACGGCACGGTGCCCTCGCTGTTACAGAACGCGCCTCTGCCGCCGCGCCCAGAGGTGGATCTTCGCGCTTTGTTGCGAGGTCGTGTCGGATTGCCCCCGGCGAAACCGGGCGGCGACGGTGGCGGTTGAGTTATTGTCCAGCCATTCTTGCCGCCGCGCTGCCCCGGCCCGCTGGCAATCGCCGCTTTGTCGAACCCGTCGGCTCCTGCTGATACCTCACCTCCCGCTCATCATGCCCCTACGATTCGTGCTTCGTCTACCGAAACCGGCGCCGTGGCGCGCCCGTGCTGCCTCAATGGTTTGTGCAGCGTTATTCGCTGCGGCGTTCCTTCCAGCGGGTGGTACGGTGCTGCAGGCGCAGGACGCCCTGCCGCCCGCCAGCACGCCGCTGCCGATGGATTCCTCCGTGCGCAGCGGCGTGCTGCCGAACGGACTGAAGTGGTTTATTCGCACCAACTCGCGTCCGGAAAATCGCGCTGAGTTGCGGCTCGCGGTCAACGCCGGTTCAGCGCTCGAAGATGCGGACCAGCGTGGCCTTGCGCACTTCCTTGAACACATGGCGTTCAACGGCACAGCGCGTTTTGCCAAAAATGACATCATCAAGTATCTCGAATCCATCGGCGTGCGCTTTGGTGCCGACCTGAACGCCTACACCAGCTTTGACGAAACCGTCTACATCCTGCCCGTACCCACGGACTCGGCGGGGCTGTTGTCGCGCAGCATGGACATTCTCGAGGACTGGGCATCGGCGGTTGCGATTGACAGTCTGGAAGTCATCGCCGAGCGCGGCGTGGTACTGGAAGAGTGGCGTGGATCGCGTGGCGCGCAGTCGCGCGTGCTCGACAAACACTTCCCGGTGCTGCTGCGTGGATCGCGCTATGCCGAACGACTGCCGATTGGTGATACCGCCATCATTCGCGGCGCGACACCCGCGCCGCTGCGCCGATTTTATCGTGACTGGTATCGTCCCAACAACATGGCCGTGATTGCGGTTGGCGATTTTGACGCGGATTCGGTGCAGGCCATGATCGTGTCGCGTTTTGGAAAGCTTGTCAACCCGGCGTCGCCGCGCACGCGTGACAGCATTCCCCTGCCGGTGGTACCAGGCACGCGCGTGTCGATTGCCACCGATGATGAACTACCGCTGTCGTCGGTGGAGCTGATGTGGACGCTGCCGCAGCGTACGACACGAACCGTCGGCGAGTGGCGGCAGCGGTTGATTGAAGACATCTACAACGCAGCGTTCAACCGCCGGCTGTCGGAACTCACGCAGCGTCCGGATGCCGCCTGGGTGGGCGCATCGTCCGGTGTTGCAGGCTTTGTGCGTGGCGGCTCACTGTACTCGCTGAGCGTAGCCGCGCAGGATGGTAAACTCGAAGCCGCGCTGGAAGCGATTGTGCGCGAGTCGCGACGCGTGGACGAGTTTGGATTTCTGCAAACGGAAATCGAGCGCATCAAGACGGATATTCGTCGCAGCTACGAACGTGCGTACGCAGAACGCGACAAGTCGGAATCGGGTGGATTCGCTGATGCGTACGTGAATCACTTTCTTTCGGGCGCACCGGTTCCGGGCGTGGCGTTTTACAACCAGTGGATTCCCGCGGCGCTCGCATCCATCACGCTCGATGAGGTGAACGCTGTCGGCAAATCGTGGATCAGTGATTCCGGCCGCGCGGTGCTGGCGTCCATTGCACTCAAGGAAAACACCACCGTCCCAACTGAAGCACAGCTACTGGCCGCGATTGAACGCGCCGGATCCACGACGATTGCTGCGTGGACAGAGAACTTGTCTGAAGGCGGACTGGTTGCGCAGGTGCCCGCCGAGGGCACGATTACGTCACGCGGGCGCATCGACGAACTGGACGTCACCGAGTGGCGTCTCGGCAATGGCGTGCGCGTGTTGCTCAAGACTACGGACTTCAAAGCCGACGAGGTGCTGGTGTCTGGCTTCGCTCCTGGTGGTGCAAGCCTGTTGCCGGATTCGCAGGCCACAGCCGGCGAACTGGCGTCACTCTTTGTGGAGCGTGGCGGTGTCGGTGATCTGTCGGTAGTTGATCTGCAGAAAAAGTTGGCCGGCAAGGTGGCGATGGTAAGCGCCGGTGTCTCGGACCTGAGTCACGACATCAGTGGCCGCGCATCACCGAAGGATTTGCAAACGCTGTTCGAACTGATGTGGCTCAAGTTCACCGCACCGCGCGCTGACACGCAGGCGGTGAAGGCGTTCCGTCAGCAGATTGGCGCCGTGCTCGCCAACCGTGGTCGCGCGCCGGAAGCCGTCTTCAGCGATACGCTGACGCTCACGCTGGCGAACAATCATCCACGCGTGACGCTGCCGTCGGTGGAGCTGTTCAACAGTGTGTCGCTGGACGACGCGATGCGCATCTACACCGATCGTTTTTCCGATGCGAATGGCTTCACGTTCGTGATCGTGGGCAACGTCACGGCGGATGCGCTCGAGCCATACGTGAAGCAGTGGCTGGCCGCGTTGCCGTCGGCAGGGCGCACAGATAACTGGCGCGACACGGGCATTCGCCCACCGGCCGGTAAGGTGGAGAAGATTGTGCGCGCGGGTGTCGAACCCAAAGCCACCACAGTGGTGGTCTATCACGCCGAGGTGGACAGCGATGTCACATCACGCCAGGCATTTCGCACCTTTGGCGACATTCTCGAAACGCGCCTGCTCGAAGAGTTGCGTGAAGCACTTGGCGGCACCTACTCCGCCAATGTCTCGGCGACCGCGTCAACACAGCCGCGGCAGTCGCAGCAGCTGGTGGTGCAGTACGGATCGTCACCTGAGAACGTCGACACGCTCTACGCCACTGTGGTGCGCGAGCTGACCGATCTGCGTGACAACGGCCCCAAAGCCGAGGAACTCGCCAGCGCTCTCGAAAAGCAGCGTCGTGAACGGGAAGTCGCGCTACGCGAGAACGGCTTCTGGATGAACAGCATCGTCACGCGCCTGCGCAATGGCATGGATATGCGCCAGCTGCTGCAGGGCGAAGCCGTGATCAATGCGACGACCGCAGAGAGCATTCAGGCGGCAGCGCGGCGGTATGTGGATCTGGAGCAGTTCGTGAAGGTGGTGCTGTTGCCGACGGAGGCGCCCAAGGTTCCGTGACGCCATGGCGACCGCAACAGCAGTTCTGATTCGTCTTTGCGGCTAATATGTGCCTTGGGGCTTTCTGGCTTTTCGGCCTACTTTATTTCGTACGTCCGAACTGAGCCCCGATGCTGGTTGAAATCCTCCGGGCAACCACCATCGCTCAGTTCCGCCGAACGAAGCTTCTGCCGCCCGAAAGCCAGAAAGCCTCGAGGCACTGTGTAGCCGCAAAGACGAATATGAACGGCAAGGCGCGCTGAACTCCTCACCTGGTTTCCCCCTCTCTCACCCACTCCGCCACGGCACCAAAAGGATCCCCCGGCCGCCCCTTCGCCAACGCAATGATCCGCTGCACCGCCCTCGGCACACTCTGCCCTTCGCGCTGATACACCGCCTCAAAATCATCCAGCCCGGTCGCGTACACACGCCGCGCCATCAGCACCGCGTTGTCGAGCGTCACGCCGTGCGCCCACGCGGGACCATACGTCGCGAGCTGCGGCACCACCGAGTCCACCAGCGTAGTGCGTGCCTGTGCATAGATCTGTTCCCGCGCCGCCAGTCGTCGCACACGCGCACTATCCGGCTCGAGCGAATCCGGATGCGCCGCAAACGCTGAGTCGAGTGTGGCAAAGAGCGACGCCCAGAACGCGCCCAGCACGCGATCGTCGGCCCAGTCACGTTCGGCGCGCGCGAGCATGGTCGAGTCACCGAGCGCGCGAGAGAACTCGATGGCACCACGTCCGCCCACGAATGTGGCGAAAGATTCGTTGAACACCACCTGCCCTTTTGCAAAGAAGGTGGTGTGCGCGATCTCGTGAATCACTGTGTTGGACAGCGACAGCGAGTCGAGGCGCAGGGTCGTGCTCACCAGCGGATCGTTGAACCACCCAAGTGTGCTGAAGGCGCTCGATGCGCCTACGGACACATCAAAGCCTTCACCGCGCAACTGCTCCGCCGTGCGCAGCGCCGCGTCAAAGTCAAAAAATCCTTTGTAGGGAAAGCGTCCCACGATCGGAAACCACCACGTTTTTCGCGCCAATTGGTCTGGGTAGGCTGCCGAGACCACCAGCACGAGCGTGTCGCGATCCAGCCTCGTGTAGCGAGTAAACGACTTCTGCGGCGCCAGCCCCAGTGAATCGCGGGCAAACGCGCGTGCCGCCAGCACGAGTCGCAGTTTCGCTCGTTCCTCGTGTGGTGTCGTCGAATCCGCCACCAGTTTGTCAATCGGCTTGCGCTTCGCGAGGATCTTCGCTTCCTCGTATGCGGCGCGCGACAAATAGCAGCCCATGGGCGAGATCACAAAAACCAGCCCCAGCGCCAACACACCGAGCGCACCAATGCGCCCAAAACGACCGAACGCGCGCCGACTGTTTGATGCAGGCTCGCCGCCGACTATCGTTCTCTTCCCATGTCCTTCGTCCATCTGCACTGTCATTCGGAATTCTCGCTCCTCGACGGGGCGAACAGGATCGGGGATCTGATCAAGCGCGCGCAAGGCTTTGAACAGCCGGCGCTCGCCATCACCGATCACGGTAACATGCATGCCGCCTGGGAGTTCCAGGAGCAGGCACGCAAGGCCGGCATCAAGCCACTGTTGGGCATGGAAGCGTACGTGGCACCGGGCGACCGACGTGTCCGCGCCAAAGCCGCCCCCGGACAGAAAAGCAACTATCACCTCGTGCTGCTGGCCCGCGACATGACGGGCTACCGCAATTTGGTGAAGCTCACCTCCCTCGCATACACCGAAGGCTTCTACGGGAAGCCACGCGTGGACCGCGAAACGCTGGCCGAGTATAGCGAGGGGCTGATTGTCACCTCAGCGTGCATGGCTGGCGAAGTCGCGTCACACCTGCTCGAGGGACGAGACGCCGAGGCGGCCGAGGTGGCGTCGTGGTACGCCGAGCTGTTCAAGGGGCGCTACTATCTGGAAGTGCAGGCACACGGCAGCGACGGCCAGAGTACGCTCAACACCAAGGTCTTCGCGCTGGCCGATTCGCTCGGCATTCCAGTCGTCGCCACCAACGACGCGCACTTTCTCACGGCCGATGATCACGATGCGCACGACGTGCTGCTCTGCATCGGGCTCGGCAAGGATCGCAGCGATCGCGATCGCATGCGTTACGACGACGGACTGTACTTCAAGAGTGCACCGGAGATTGCCGCGCACTTTCCAGGCCGTCCCGACGTGCTCGAGAACACGCTGGCGATTGCCGAGTCGGTCGACGTGCAGTTCAGCAAGAAGTATCACGTGCCAGCGTTTCCGTTGCCCGAGGGCGTGGCCACGGAGAACGACTATTTGGTGCAGCTCTCCACCGCCGGTGCCAAGGTACGCTACGGCGATCCGCTGCGCGCCGAGGTGCAGGAACGACTCGACTATGAACTAGATGTCATTACGCGCACCGGATACGCCGGCTATTTCCTGATCACCGCTGACTTTATTCAGGCGGCGCGTGATCGCGACATTCCCGTGGGCCCAGGACGCGGTTCCGCGGCCGGTTCACTCGTGGCGTACGCACTCGGCATTACCGATGTGTGTCCGCTCGAGTTTGATCTGCTCTTCGAACGGTTTTTGAATCCGGAACGCGTGTCCATGCCCGATGTGGACGTGGACTTCTGTTTTGAGCGACGCGGTGAAGTGATCGAGTATGTACGTCAGAAGTATGGACGCGACTCGGTTGGACAGATCGTCACGTTTGGTACCATGAAGTCGCGCGCCGCGATCAAGGATGTTGGACGCACACTCGGCTTTACACCGGCCGAAACCGACGCGCTCGCGAAGCTGGTGCCCAATGCACCGAACAACTCGCTCACGGTGCGCGAAGCCGTGGTGCAGGTGCCGGAAGTCAAGAAGTTCTACGCGGACGACCCGCGCTACAGACAGCTGCTCGACTACGCCATCAAGCTTGAAGGGCTCTCGCGGCATACCGGCGTGCACGCGGCCGGCGTGGTTATTGCCCCCGGACCGATTACCGACTTTGTACCGGTGTGCACGCAGGCCTCCAAAGGCGCTGGTGCCGGTGACGAAGAGCGCGTGATCGTCACGCAGTACGATATGAACTGCCTTGAGCGCGCGGGCATGCTCAAGATGGATTTTCTCGGGCTCACCACACTCACCGTGATCACCGACACGATCAAACTCGTGAAGGCAACGCGCGGCCTTGATGTGGTGCTCGAGACGCGCGGCTTCACCGACGAAGACACCTATCGCATGTTGCGCGCCGGTCGTACCGGCGGCGTGTTCCAGTTTGAATCGGCGCTCGCTACCGACGTGCTCAAGCGCATGCGCTGCGACCGCTTTGATGACCTTGTGGCGTCGAATGCGCTGCTGCGTCCCGGTCCGCTCGATGCCGGCATGCACAACGTGTACATCCGGCGCAAGCGCGGCGAAGAAGAGGTGTCGTACGCGCTGCCCGAACTCGAGCAGATTCTCAGTACCACCTACGGCGTGATCACCTATCAGGAACAGGTGATGCGTATCGCGCAGGTGCTGGCCGGCATCTCACTCGCCGAAGCCGACGTGTTGCGTAAAGCTGTCGGCAAGAAGGATGTAGAGCTCATTAAAAAAGAGCTTGGCAAGTTTGAAACGAAGGCGGTGGCCAAGGGTCATGATCCGGCGATCATCAAGGAGCTCGCCGGACAGATTGAAACGTTCGGGCGCTACGGTTTCAACAAGTCGCACAGCGTGGCGTACTCCGTGCTGTCGTACCACACGGCGTGGCTCAAGACGCACTACCCCGCCGAGTTCATGGCGGCGCTGCTGTCGTCGCAGATTGGCAAGACGGAAGAAGTCATCAAGTACATCGCCGAAGCGCGCGAAATGGGACTGGAGGTGCTGGCGCCCGATGTCAACGAGTCGAACTGGCGATTCACGGTGGTGGAGAACAAGCGCGTGCGCTTTGGACTCGGTGCGATTCGCAACGTTGGGCAGGGCGCGATTGATTCACTGCTGGCCGCGCGTACCGATGGCCCGTTCACGTCATTGCATGATCTGTGCGCACGCATCGACCTCCGGGTGTGCAACCGCCGATTTTTTGAGGCACTGATCTCTGCCGGCGCGTGCGATGGGCTGGGCGGACACCGGGCGCAGCTGTCAGCCGGCCTTGATGCCGCGCTCAATGAAGCCTCGCTTCGGCAGGATGAGGCAGCGGCCGGACAGGTCTCGCTCTTTGGCGACATGTTCGGTGAACCTTCGGACGCAGGCTCCAGCAATGGCGCCCCCGCACCGGCCCAGCTCCCCCACACCGAGCCTTGGACGGAAACCGAGCGCCTGCAGAAAGAGAAGGACCTGCTCGGCTTCTATATTTCAGGGCACCCGCTTGACCCGTTCCGCACGGAGTGCGAACTGTTCGCGTCGCACACACTCGCCGAGCTTGGCACGTGGACCGAACAGTCGATCACCATTGGTGTGGTGGTCACTGCGATCAAGCGGCAGGTGAGTAAACGGTCGGGCCAGGAGTTTGCCCGGTTGACAGTAGAAGATTTTTCCGGATCTTCCGAGTTGCTGGTGTTTCCCGAAGCCTGGGCAGCGCTGGGTGACAGGATTCGTCCGGATATCCCGCTGCTGATCAAAGGCAGCTATTCGCGGCGCGATCAGGGGGTTGAAGATCCAACGTTCATTGTGGACGCCGTGACGAAGTTTGCCGAGCTTCGTGCGGCGGGTGAAGTCGCCATTACAATCGATCTGGAGGGCGGAGCCGATTTGCCACCAGCCGTAATGGACGATGTGCGCCGCACGCTGGACCAGCATATTGGCAGTGCACCGCTGGAGTTGCGGTGGCGGGATAGTCAGGGCACCGCCGTCCGTTTCCGCTCCAGGTCTCTTACGCTCGCAGCCACGCCGCTCGCGCTGTCCGATTTGCGCGCGCTGCTCGGCCAGGATCGGGTGCGACTCGTTCGCGCCTGATTTTTCACTTCCGATACACGCGCGCGTTCGCCTGGGCGACACGGCGCGCTACGAGATACTCATGGCGGCTCCTACGCTTGAATTCGAACGTCCAATCGCGGATCTCGAACGCCAGATCGACGAACTGCGCCGCATGGCGGGTGATCGCGACCTGAATGTGGCCGCGGAGCTTGAGCCACTGGAGCGAAAGCTCTCCGACTTGCGAGTCGCGATTTACCGTGAACTCACGCCGCTGCAGCGTGTGCAGGTTGCGCGTATTCCCAAACGTCCCTTCACGCTTGACTACATCCGGCTCGCGTTCACGGATTTCGTAGAGCTGCACGGCGACCGTGCATTTCGCGACGATGCGGCGATCGTCGGTGGCTGGGCGCGCCTTGAAGGCGATACGGTGATGGTGATCGGCCATCAACGTGGCCGCGATACCAAGGAGAATCTCAAGCGCAACTTCGGCATGCCGCACCCGGAGGGCTATCGCAAGGCACTTCGGCTGATGAAGCTCGCGGAGAAATTTCAGGTCCCGGTGGTCACGCTCATCGATACGCCGGGCGCGTGGGCTGGCCTCGGCGCCGAAGAGCGCGGCCAAAGTGAAGCGATCGCACGCAACCTGTTTGAAATGAGTCAACTGCAGGTGCCGATTCTCGCCACCATCATTGGCGAGGGTGGGTCCGGTGGTGCGCTTGCACTCGGTGTGGCTGATCGCGTGTTCATGTTCGAGAATGCCGTCTACTCCGTGATCACCGTTGAAGGGTGCGCGGCGATTCTGTGGAAGGATGGCAAGAGTCCCGAGATGCGCGAGAAGGCGGCCTCCGCACTTCGTATCACGGCGCAGGATCTCTTCGAGCTGCGTGTGATTGACGAGATCATCCCCGAACCGATCGGTGGCGCGCACTCCGACCACAACGCCACAGCGGCCAACCTCAAGGAAGCGCTCGCGCGCCACCTGGGGGAACTGATCAAGCTCAAGCCCGAACGCCTCGTGCGCAAACGCCGCGAGAAGTTCTTGCGGATGGGACAGTTCAACGAGTGAGCCGCGCATGACGCACCTCATCGAGGTCGCATTCGGCGGCAATCGCAAAGGCTTCTATCAATGGGAGGGTGAAAGCCCCCCCCCACTTCGTGCAGCCGTGATTGTCGAAGCAGACCGCGGTGAGGATCTCGGACACGTGCACGCCACCGGTGAGCTGGCGGAGACGCGTTGCCGCGGGTGCAGTCACGGCTGTGGGTCGGCACCACCGCCAACCGATCGTGCGCTGCGATTGGCCAACGCCGACGAAATCGCGCAGGCCGCGACTTTGGCCGATGAGAATCAGCTCGCCCGCAAGACCGCACACGCACGAGCCCGTGAGTCACAGCTCGTGATGAAGTTCTCTGACGCCGAGTGGCAGTGGGACCGGCGCAAACTGACGCTCTATTTCACGGCCGAGAAGCGCATCGATTTTCGTGCGCTGGTGCGCGATCTGGCGGGTGTGTTTCGGGCGCGCATCGAGCTCAAGCAAATTGGTGTGCGCGACGAAGCCAAGCGTCTTTCCGGTATTGGTCGGTGCGGTCGCGAGTACTGTTCGGCCAGCTGGCTCCCCGATTTGCGTCCAGTGAACCTTGGTGTCGCCAAGGATCAGCGGCTCTCCCTGAATCCCACGCAGATATCGGGCGCGTGTGGTCGTCTGATGTGCTGTTTGCGTTATGAGCACGAGTTCTACGTGCAGAGTCGACGTCGTTTCCCGAAGGAAGGGAAGATTCTTCGCACCGTTGAGGGCGAAGTGAAGGTGATGGCGTTTGATATCTTCCGCGACACCGTCACGCTGCGCACACCCGACGGGGAGACGCGGATTGTCCCGCTGGCGCAGTTGCGTGAGGAAGTGGACGGTGCGTTGGCTGGTACGCCAACCGCTGTACTCGATGCGTCCTCAGCGCGCGATGATGGCGAAAACATGCTTTCTGATACCGCCTCGTACAACGTTGAGTCCATCGTGACCGAAGACGACGACAGCGTACCCGAGTCGTTGTTGAGCGCGATCGAATATGACGTCGAGGACGGCGATGTGATTGGTGTCCCAGCTGCCGCGTACGATGACACGGACGGTGACGACGGCGACGTGGAAACAGACACTGAGGCAGCGTCACATTCCGCAGACGGTGGGCCCTCAGACGCGGACGCGTCCGGGAGCGACGCGGCCACTGACGGCAGCACCAATGCCGACGGTTCCCGACGCAAACGCCGACGCGGCCGACGCGGCGGCCGGCGGGTACGCGGCGAACGGGACCAGCCAAAGAACGCCGGCCCTGATGCACCTCCCCCTTCTTCAACAGACTCCTGATTGTGCCGCGTTTCTACATTACAACGGCGATCGATTACGCCAATGGTGATCCCCACATCGGGCACGCGCTCGAAAAGATCGGCGCGGATGTGATCGCGCGGTACAAGCGTGCAGCAGGCGACGACGTGCATTTCATGATCGGCATGGATGAGCACGGGCAGAAAGTGGCCCAGACTGCGGCGGCACAGGGCGCAGATCCACAGTCATTCACCGACGGGATCGCCACACGATTCCTTGAAACCTGGCGCAAGTTGCGCATTGAATACGATCAGTTCATTCGCACAACCACACCGCATCACCGCGCTGGTGTGCAAGCGCTGATTCGCCGCATTGCGGAGCGCAATCCCGACGATTTTTACGAGCAGAGCTATCGCGGCTTGTATTGCGTCGGTTGCGAAGCGTTCAAGCAACCGGCCGATGTGGTGGACGGACATTGCCAGCTGCATCCCACGCGTGCACTTGAAGAAGTGGAAGAGCGCAACTGGTTTTTCCGATTGTCGCGCTACGCACCGTTTCTGCGCGAGCTGCTCACGGAGCAGCCGCAGTTCATTCAACCCTCCAGTCGGCGCAACGAAATTCTGGGGTTGCTTGACCAGGGACTCGAAGATGTGTCGGCCAGTCGTTCGCGGTTGTCATGGGCCGTGCCTTTTCCCCTCACCCTCTCCACCGGCGAGGAGCAAGGTACTTACGTCTGGTTTGACGCGCTGCCTAACTATCTCACCGGTGCCGGATTTCCTGATGGCGACTGGGAGTGGCGCTGGCCGGCACAGTTGCATGTCATTGGCAAAGACATCACGCGCTTTCATGCAGTGATCTGGCCGGCCATGCTGCACGCGGCTGGACTGCCGTTGCCGGAACAAGTGTGGGCACACGGCTTTGTCCAGTTGGGTGGCGAACGTTTTTCCAAAAGTGCGGGTGTCAAACTTGATCTGCACGAGGCAATTGATCGTTTCGGTGCAGACAGCTTCCGGTACGTGTTGTTGCGGGAAGTCCCGTTCGACGGCGATGGCAATTTCTCCTGGGAACGTTTCGAAGAGCGGTACACAGCGGATCTTGCCAATGCGCTCGGCAATCTGGCGAGTCGCGCGGTGGCGATGGTGGAGAAGTATCGCGATTCGATCGTGCCCGCTGCGCCACCAGCAGACGACGAACCGTTGGACCACGCAGACATCGCCGCGTACCACGCCGCGATGAACGGCTCACGTGGCTGGCTGTTGCACGAAGGCATCATCGCCGTGAGCCGACAGGTGTCGCGCGCGAATGAGTACACGCAGGCAATGGCGCCATGGAAGCTGGCGAAAGACAGTGAGTCAGCCGTTGCCCTCGACCAGGTGCTGTCGTCGCTGATACGACGGCTCGCGCGACATGCGGTGCTGTTGGCTCCGTTCATGCCTGAGCGCAGTCAGGCCCTGTGGGAGATGATCGGCGGCACCGGCTTGGCGGCAGCCGTTCCCTATTCGGTGCTCGATGCGCTCGATGTGTCCGGTTGGGTGGTGAGCAAAGGGTCGCCGCTGTTCCCGCGTCCCGAACCGGCAGCGGCGCCCTAGGTGTGACGCGTCGCACGCGTTAGACCGCCTCAAATCGCGCGCGTTCGATGCGTCACGGCGCGGAGGGCGACCGTTTTAAAGTCGGTCTTCGTGCCAGCCGGCATACAGGCATGCGCACCGGTGAGCGGTTTCTTCGTGAGCAGGACTTCTGCCTTCTCACCGGAGCACCCCCATGCCAGCCCTTCGCCACGCTGTCGCACGTGCAGTCCGTCGAACCGTTGTTCCGCGAACCGCTGATCCGCGTACCGCTGTCCCGCCGCGTAAGGGCTTCGCCCTTGAAGCCGTATTGCTGCTCATGCTGCTCTTCGGCATCATCATCACCGCCGGATTGACCGCCGTCAATACGCTCTCTCGCACCTCCGTGGTGGATTACCGCGGCAGCCAGACAGCGTACGCAGCCGAAGGCGGCGCGGACGACATCATGTCACAGCTCGATGCGGCCATGCAGGACGGCGTCATTGGCAATGAAGACATACTCGGCATCCAGAATCCGACTTTGCCTGGCTTCACGTTCACCACGAACACGGAAACCACCGGCGTCCCGCTGGCAAAGACGATTACGTCCGGGCCGTTTGCCGGCCTGATCTCGCTCAACCAGCCCATCGATATCGAAGTCACCGCGCGCGATGCCATTCAGAACAGCGCCACGGTCGTGTTGTCCGTGAATGCGCAGTCGATCCCGCTCTTTCAGTTTGGTGTGTTTTACGAGGAAGACCTGGAGATTCTGCCCGGACAGCCGATGACGTTCGTTGGTTGGGTGCACTCCAACTCGAACATGTACATCAGTTCAAACAACGTCCGTTTCGAAAGTCAGCTCACCACGCCGGACAGCGTCTTCTGGCAGCGCAAGAACGCCAACGAACGGTTGAACGGCGTGCGCATCAACAATGCGGCCGGAACCGCGATTCAGCTCGACTTCGATTCGCGCAGCCACGCTGGCGCGGCGTTTGTCACGCGCAGCACACAGCGCTTTAATAATCGGCTCATGACAGGCGCGAGTGGCGTGCGACCGCTCAAGCTGCCACTGCCAACAGGGCAGGATGCATACACCCTCATCGAGCCGCGCAGCGGCGGCGACTCGGAGATGGTGCGCGATGTGAAGATGTCATGGAAGGCCGATTGGTACATCGAGTTGAACGTAAACGACCTGACCAACCCGTGTGCGAACATGGTACACGAACGCGGTGGTCGGCCCGTCCCGACGGGCGCGGATTGCACAGCGATCTTTACGGGCCGTCGGAATGCGTTCTACGATGGTCGAGAAGACCTGCGGCCGGATCTGCTGGACATCAACATCGGCGCCTTGCGCACGTGGGTGAACAGCGCGCCGGCCAACCGCCGCGTGGACATCCTGTTTGTGCATTTGAGCGGCAAGGATGTGGGGAATACCAATCGCGACTACCCGGCGGTGCGCCTGGTCAACGGTGCGCGGTTGCCAGATTCGTGGTCGCCCGTGGAAGCTGGCGGACTGTCGATTGCCACCAGCGCACCGTTGTATGTGCGTGGCGATTACAACACGCTCACCTGGAAGCCGGCGGCGTTCTTTGGCGACGCGATCACGTTCCTGTCCAACAGTTGGGATGACGCGCAACAGGCCAACTTTGCCAACCGCAACTCGGCAAACCTCACCACAGTGAACGCCGCGATTGCGGCCGGCCATTCGGCCACCACCTGTGACTGGCAGCGTGCCGGCTGCGGCGTACCGGTGTACGGCGGCGGCCTGGAAAACTTCCCGCGTTTTCTTGAGAACTGGAGCACACGCACGTTTCGCTACACCGGCTCGCTGGTATCGCTCTTTGAAAGTCGGCACTCGACCGGCAACTGGGGCAATACGATCAATCCCGGCTTCGCGAGCGGCGCCTACTACAATCCGCCACAGCGTGACTGGAGCTTTGACATTCGTTTCCGCGATCCGCGTCTCCTGCCGCCCGGTACACCCCGCGTAGGCACCGTCATCCAGACGGCCTTCCGTCCTCTCTACTGAGCCGCGCATGCGCACTGCATTCATGCGAACTGTTCGCCGCGGCTTTACCATGATCGAGCTATTGCTCGTGGTGGCCATGATCGGCGTAATGGTGGCGATCGTTGGTCCGAAGTTTCGCCTGAACGAAGCCACCGAGGTCCAGATTGTCGGTATGCAGCTCGTGCAGGATCTCGAGCTGGCACGCACGCGCGCGCTGTCCACGCGCTCCGAGGTACGCTTTGTGTTCGAGTCCCAGGCAACACCGGGCGCGTACGTTGGCTACCTCGATCACAACGGGGACGGCGCGATCGGAGAGAGCGACGCCGAACGCAACGCACTGCGTGCCTTCGGACGCCGCGAGCTCTCCGGACGCGTTGAGTACGGACGCGGTGCCGCGAATCCGCTGCCCACCGATGGCAACGGCAATCCCGTCACCTTCGACGACAATCGCGTGCTCTTCAATACGCGCGGCATCACCGAACCTCTCGGCACCTCAGGCGTCGTGTACATCACCAGCACTGAAGACAAGGATCGTGTCACCGCGGTTGCGCTCTCCGGCAGTGGCGCCGTACGACTCTGGGTATGGAGGAACGGAGCATGGGAATGATCAGATCACGCCGCTCGCAGCAACGCCTTGCGATCGTGCAGACGCACGCGCAGTCGCGTTCGGCGGGCCATCGCATCGCTCGTCGTGGCTTCACGCTCGTCAGCATGATTGTGGCGATTGTCTTGCTCACGGTTGGCATCCTCGCCCTGGGCAACGCCAACACCAACACCATCAAACACCAGACGCTGGCGCAGAATCGCACCAACGCGCTGGCCATTGCCCGAGCCTATCTCGAAGAAGTGCGAGCGCGTGATCCTTGGGCGCTGACGTCTGAATCGCCCGTGCAGGTGGGTCCGGACGGCGACGAAACAGCCGGCGGCGTGTACACGCGGCGCATGGTGGTCACCGAAGAACGTCAGAATCTGCTGCTGGTGGAGCTGTTCGTGGACTTCCCGCGATCCACCCAGCCGGTGCGACTCACGACCTACCAATACCGAGGCAGCGGCCTCTCAGGAGCCGAATGATGCGTGCGTCCTCCCGAACCCTGCGCGGTGGCGATCATGCGACATCGCCGCACGACAACGCGCACCGATCGCGTCGCGGCTTTACGGTTGTGGAGTTGCTGATCTCCCTGACCATGGCGCTCATCATCCTGAGCAGCGCAACCGCCTTCGCCATGAACTCATGGCAAAGTCGTCGTGGCTGGACGCTCAAGGAAGGTGTTGACCGGAACGCACGCTTCATCGGCATGGCGCTCAGTCGCGACGCGGCGGAAGCGGGTATCGATATTGAAAGCACGCCCGTTTTCGGCACACTCGGCACCTGGGGCGACACGCTCTCGATTCTCTCCGTGCCCTTCGATCCGCTGGTTGCGCCGACGTATCGCTTCGACGCCATGGATGGCGGCACCGACAACCCGCTGCCACCGGGCGGCAACTGCGGCACCTATTGTCTCACGTTTCTCAAGGAAGGCGGCACGTTCAACCTCGCCGCCGGTGATCTGGCGCGACTGCAAATTGGCGGTGAACGTCGCTTGCTGATGATCACGAACACCGCTGACCTGGGCACGCATTTTTCTGTAGAGTTCCTGCCGGCCACGCGCTTGCTCGGGCGCGAGGCCGGACTCAATGACTCTGTGCTGGTTGATCGTTTCGGTACCGCCATCCAGAAGCTGCACGCCGTCGCGTATTGGTACGATCCGGGGATGAAGTCCGTGATGCGTGCTGAACGCCTTTCGCCGACCAGCGGCATGCCCCTCGGCGAAGTCCTCGCCGACGGCGTGGAAGCATGGGAGGCGTCGCTGATTTTTCAGGGCGACATCGAACACTCGCAGTATGACGGGTTCGATCCCGATACTACGAATGACGGACACCGCATCCTGGCCGTCAAGGTGCGTGCGAAAGTCATGGCGCAACGCACCGATCCATCGGTCAACAACGGAAACCCCGTGTTCCGTTGGTACGAGTGGCGCGTGGCGCCGCGCAATCTCATGTACGAGAAGAATCGCTTGTAGGCGAGATCCTGGCGTAGCCCGGGAACTGCAACAGCATTTCCACAGAGGACGCAGAGCGCACAGAGAAGAGCAACAGATTTTTTGGTGGATGTTGTGCTGCTTACAGATTGTCTCAATGCCTCGTACGCATCATCGCACCACCACTCTGCTCGGCTGTTCCTCTGTGCCCTCTGCGTCCTCTGTGGAAATGCAGTTGCTGTTGCAGTGGCGGTGACCGCGCGTCGCATCAAATGGAATCTCTGCGGTTTTGTTTGGGCTTCGCAGACAGCCGACCGCGCACAGCCACCACCAACAGACTTCCTACTTCCCGAAATCCACCGTCGGCGCCGTTTGCGCTGCAGCATCC
The DNA here is from genome assembly GCA_041742675.1 of Gemmatimonadaceae bacterium. Lineage (GTDB taxonomy): Bacteria > Gemmatimonadota > Gemmatimonadetes > Gemmatimonadales > Gemmatimonadaceae > JAABRT01. The sequence goes on from JBGTOG010000428.1 coordinate 17,909, forward strand.
GCCTGGAAGTACTCGCGGGCCTTCGCACCCGTAGCCTTCGCGGTCATGACCGCCGGAAAGCGCCGGATGTACGAGTTGTACGCCTCAACCGCCGCGTTGTAGTCGGTGCGCGCGACGGCGATACGATTTTCCGTGCCAGTCAGATCATCCTGCAACTTGAGAAAATTCTGATCTGACTTGAGATCCGGATACGCTTCTACCACCAGGTTGAATCGACCGAGCGCCGATGTCAGCCCAGCGTTGGCGGTTGCCAACTCCGCCATGTCGGTACCACCCGTGCGACTGAGTGCGCCGGTCAGCCCCGCGCGCGCCTGCGTGACCTGCGTAAGCACTTCACTCTCCTGCTCCGCAAAGCCACGCACGGTGGCCACCAGGTTGGGAATCAGGTCGGCACGACGCTGCAACTGCGCTTCGATGTTGCCCTGCGCACGCGCGGCGTCTTCGTCGAGCTTCTGGATCTGGTTGTAGCCGCACGCACTCAGCAGCAGCGGCAATCCGAGCAGCGCCAACACGCCCCCCAGGCGAGATCGGCGAACGCGCGGCAACTCTGTGGTCTGTACATGCGACATGTGATTCTCCACGAAAATGACAACGTCAGGGAACATCAGAACGGTAACGCCAAACCCACCACTTCAATCGTCGTCGTGCGCGTGTGCATCAAGCCACGCCGTGAGCTGTTCCATGCCGGCGAGCGTGGCCAGCAGCAGCGGCTCGACGTCGCTCCGCGGCACATTATCGTTGCCTCGCACCAGTTTGAACACACGCAAAAACGGTGCACCATCCACACCCGCCAGAGCCGAGACACGCTCAATCAGTGCCACGCGCTCGCGCGGCGCCGTTTCACCCGCGGTGCGCACGGCCGCACGAAAAATTACCATCAGTGTGCTGTGACTCGCGCGCAGCAGGTCCAGCTGCTGCTTTGCGTCGGTGCCGGCGCGCATGATGCCCTGCCGCAGTCGCAACACCTTGCTCATGGCTTCGTACTCCACCTGCCGCCGCAAATCCGAGCGGCGAACGCCGTCCGTCAATATCGGGAGCTCGCCAAACAGTACACGGTGCCGCTCAAGAATATCCGCGTATTCCATGGGAAAGACATCGGCGGAGCGCTGCCACTCTGCGACGGTAAGCTCGAGCGGCGGCGGATTGCCCGCTTCCTCCCACGCGCGCGCTGTCTGACCGAGCGCTTCCAACTGCACCGGATCGATCGCGTCGACCAGCACCAGCACGTTTTGGTCTGACTGCTGCTCCAGATGCTCACCCACCGCCGCAGAGCCGTACAGCAGCACGCAACGAAGTTTGCCGCCGTGCATCTGCTGCAACTGGCCAACGAGATCATCGAGTGTCATGCGTGCCATGCGTAAATCACCGGGACTGAGAAAGCATCACCAACTCGAACCGCCACCACCACCGCCGAATCCGCCACCACCGCCAAAACCACCAAATCCGCCACCGCCCCCGAACCCGCCACCGCCAAAGCCACCACCAAATCCCCCACCGTAGCCACCATGATACCGTCCGCGATGTGGCGAGCTCATTGTCGTCGCGACCGCCGCGAGCGGCAGACAGCCACTCCGCCCGCCGCGGCTGGCAAGCCAAATGAAAAACACGAACATCAGCAGCATGCCGATCCCGGATCCGGAGCCTGGCTCCTCTCGGCGCACGCGCTGCACGGGCAGCTCGCCATCAGCAATGGCAAAGTCAAACTCGCGGGCGTACGCCTCCGCCACTCCCGACGCGACGATCAGCAAGCCACCGCTGTAGTCCGATCGGCGAAAGCGGTCCGTCGCCGAACGACACAGCGATCCTGCCGTCGCGTCGGTTATGAAACCCTCGGCGCCCATGCCGGTTTCGATGCGACAGTAGCCGCGTCCATCGTCATTTGTCTCACGCGGCACCAGCAAAATCACGGCACCAGCGTTTCGACGCGCGTCGCCAACATCTGCGCGAGCTCCGACTCCCCACTCACGGCCAAGCCGGAGCGCTGTCTCCTCAACTGGTCGGCCGCCGAGTGTGGGCAACGTGACAATCGCGATCTCGCCGCCGGAGCGGGTCTGTACGATGCGCGCGATGGTTTCGAGTTGGCCGGCATGCTCCGGCGTGATCACATTGGCAAAATCATTGACGTAGCCGCGCGGCTGCGGGAGCGCGGGCGGCTGCGCCACAAGAGAGCCACTCGCGGCCACGGTCAGCAGCAGCGCGATTGCCGAGCGACGCATCGCCCGCGAAGCCTGGATTCCGCGTGCCCGAGTTACAACGTATCCGATCATACCCGCAATCTACGCAGGCGCAACGCGCGGGATTCACCGGACCCGGCGCCTCGCGATAGGGTATCTCTCAGGGTCTACCCGAGGTAGGTTCTGACGCAGCACTTTTCGAGTTTCCATTTCTCAGGAGCAACAAGTCATGAAAGCACGCAACGCACTCGTTTTCGCCTCGCTGGCGACTGTCGCAGCCTGCGCGAGCGGGGGCAAGGCGGTGAATACAGCGGGCGAGGGAGAAGCGCAGCAGACCGTTATTGACGCTACCGGCGCCACAAGCTATTCCGGTGATTTTGGACCGGTGCAGCAGAACTCCGGCGGTGTCGGCATGCAGGTGCGGCAGCGGCTGTATGGCTCCGTCCGATTGATCTTTCGTGAGAGCACGAGTCGCACCAACGTGCAGCTTCGGCTGAATACCAACGGGAATCAGAGCGAGATCCTCACATGGGGCGTTGTACCGGGCCGGTGTGGCAGCGGCGGAGTTCCTGTGACGCCTGTGTCGCAGCTTCCTGCCCTTGAGATCGGCATTAATGGTCAAGGCCAGATCAACGCCGAGGCCGTACCGCTCACGATTCCTCCGGGCGCGACCTACCATGTGAATGTGTACCGCGGTGGCGACCAGCTGCCCAATGTGATTGCTTGCGCGAACCTTCGTACCGGTAACTGATCGCGTTCTGAGTTGTCTGTGCATGGCAACGGATCGCCTCTTGCGATGTACACGCGCAGGAAAAGAAGCGCTTCTTTGAGCGTGAATCGAACACAAAGGGCCCGTCGCCACCATGGCAACGGGCCCTTTGCTTGTCACGCGGCCGCGTGACTGACCAGACTACATGTCCGGACCGTCGCCGCCGTACGTGTACACCGGCAGGCCAAGCACTTCGAGTTCAACAGCCGGCACCGGCAGGTGACGCGGCGTACCAGGCTGGAACCGCTCGTAGCGGCGTCCGTCCAGATAGGCAGCCCAACCGTTGGTGTTCAGCAGTTCGACATCACGCTCGTAGTCAATCGCCGCGAGAATCGCGGCCGCGTTGGCCGCAACTGGCGCCAAACCACCACGGGTCACGCGTGTCTTGTTCACAAGCGTCGCTGCCCGACCGAGATCACCGCCGGTACGCGCAAGCGCCTCGGCGATGAGCAGGTCGTTTTCAGCTGCGAGCACAAACGGGATCGGGCCAAGACGCGACGCGCCTGGTACGGCGAAGCTCTTGTCCCGATAACGACGGTGGTAAATTGTGGACTGCATATAGATACCGCGGCCGGGATCACCGAGTACCGTGCGCAAATCCAGATAATCCTTGGTGCTGCTACCAATGCACTCCGTGGGATTTCCACCGCACGGCAAAGTCGCTACGCCCATACGGTTGTCAACCGGCTGGGCCACCGGCTGTGCTGGAATGCCGGCAAACTTTACGGGAATGTTTGGCGCCATGCGGTTGGCCAGACGCTGGTCCACACGTGTCCACGAATGAAGGTTGCCGTACAGGGTCGTCAGCGAGAACCAGTTGTTGTCGTCGTAGACAACATCAAAGTTCATGTCGGTGAGGCCTGTGCCGGTGATGCCTTTGTCCGCGTAGCTGAGCACGCCGGCCCAGTTCGTGGCGGCATTCTCAGCACCCGTACGCGCATTGTACGCCAGCGTACGCGCGGCCATCGTGTTGGAGATGCGGGCAAGGACCGTTCCGGTGAGTGGCACGCCAACTGGCAGCACCAGCTCGCCCAGCACCCACGTCTTGCCGGCGGACAGCGCGATCAGCTCATCCCACTTTTGCAGGGCCGCGTCACGCACTTCCGTGTACGGCTGCAGGGTGGGCAGCCCCTCGCTGTCCTCTGTCACAACGAACGACCGATCCCACAACATGGACAGGTTACTGAGCGACGCGGCCTGGGCGAACAGGGCTGCCGCACGCGCCTTATCCGTACCGTCCGCACCAGGGATGATCACACCATTGACATCGATAGCGCGCAGGGCGTCGTTGGCGGCGCCAAGCGCCGCATACGTGTTGTTCCACGGCCGCCGCGACACCAACTCGTCGGAGTTGGCCGAGTTGTTGTTATACGCGATGCGCGGCTCGAGGTTGTTGAACCGCATGCCGAAGTTACCAAAGTTCGACGTGACGGCGTCGGCCATGACCTGCAGCGCCATCGTGGGCTCCTGGTGCGTATGCGCAAGGTACCACGTATTGATGGACGACTCGGCCACGCGGGCCACGTCTTCCGGTGTGGCCAGCGCACGCGCCACGTCGGGGTTGTTAAGGTTGGCGACATCCAGATCCACACAAGCGCTGCTCAAGAGCAGCACGGTGGGAACCGCCAGAAGGCGCCAGCTACGAAAGGACTGAGACATGAAGGAAGTTCTCCGAGTAGGGATCACGAGCAGCTCAGAAGCTGACATCGATCATCGCGGTGATGGTCCGGAAGTTCGGATACCGGAAGCCGTCGATGCGGAAGTTGAAATCGTTACCCGAGTTCGCTTCCGGATCGAAACCGGTGTAGTTCGTCCAGGTAAGCAGGTTACGGCCAACAAGTGAGATCTTCATGCCCTGGCTGAACGTACCGAGCCCAACGCGCGACAACAGATTCGGATCAACATTGTACGATACACTGAACTCGCGAAGACGTGCGTAGGATCCATCTTCGACGAAATGCGAGTTCGCGTTCAGTCCGTCGTACAATCCAGCAGCGTACCAGTTGTTCGGACGACGATCCGCCTCGGGGCGGAGGGCCTGATCCATATCGCCGTGACGATTGTCCTGATACATCCACTGCTTGGTAAAGTTGTAGATGTCGCCACCGCGCACGCCATCGATCAGCGCGTACATTGAAAAACGCTTGAAGCGAAGGTTCTGCGCGATACCAAAGGAGAAGTCGGGGTTGACATCACCGATCTTGACCTGGTTGCTGCCGGTGGAATCGACAAATGCGATCGGCGCTTCGGCGCCGGTACCGAGCCGTGACGTGAGCACCGGGTAGCCATCGGAATTCATGGTATAGAGGCTCGCATCGAGACCCTGTGCCGCGACCTCCTCCAGCGACCGAAGCCAGCGCTTGCCGTAGATCACACCAAGCTGCTCACCCTGCTTGTAAAAGAACACGTTCTGGCTCTGGCCGCCGGCGTTCACGCGGAACGGGGCGCGACCCAGTGAGTCAATCGTCTGGCGGGTGCGGTCAGCGGTCAACGTCACCGAGTACCCCACATCCTGCCGGTCAATCAGGTTGGCCTGAAACAGGAGTTCGACGGTGTTCGCACTGACCGTGGCGGCATTCTGCACCTGATTGCTGAAACCGTTGGCCTGCGCCAGCGACAGCGGCACGCTCAGGAACGCGTCTTCCGTTTTCCGCTTGGCGTACACGAGTTCGGCCGAGAACCGGTCCAGGAAGCTGGCTTCGATACCGATTTCATCTTCCGTCTGGAGTGCCGGACGAAGATTCGGATTACCAAGCTGATTCTTGGAAATTACGCCGCCGCTGATGCTGTACGTTTCATACTGGTCGTTGAAACCAGGACGAAGGCCGGCCGTTCCGCGGGCCGCACGTAGCTTGAGTTCCTGCACACCAGGCATAGTGAAGTCTTCACTGACGCGCCAAGCACCGGCCACACGGTAGAAGGTGGCGTAGCGGTTGTCTTCACCAAAGAGCGACGAGCCGTCCTGACGGACGAGGAAGTCAGCAATGTACTTGTCGCGGAACTCAAAACCCTGCGAGAAGAACACGTTGGTGTTGTAGATCTGCTGACTACCGGAGCCCACATTGTTGAAATCCGGATCGATCGCATCAAGATCGCGAACGCCAACAACCGTGAGGTTGGAACCGCCGGCAAAAACACTGTTCGCTGTCTGCTTCTCGGCCAGGTACGTGACGCGAGACGTGGAGAGCAGAGACCCCCACTGCTTGGTCGCGATCGCATTGCCCTGCATGTTCTCCGCGACATCCACCGCATTCGAGATGTTCAGGAGACCCGTGCCAGGCGTACCATCGGCCGCACGATAGCCCTTGAAGTTGAACACTTCATTGCCACGGTTTGATCGATCCGTGCCGTACTGGGCGTCGAGACGCAACCATTCAAACGGACGGTACCGAAGCGTTGCCGCGCCGAGCAATCGCTCGCGTCGCAGGCTGTAGTCCTGATAGCGCAACTGGTACAGCGGATTGCCGCGCGCGTTGGGCACAAAGGCCGGGAGACGCGGGAAAAACTCTTCCTGGTCGGGATCATTGTTCGGATTGCGCAGGTCAACATCGGGCGGTGCCTGCAGCAGCGCGAACCAACCATCACTTCCGTTCGGGTTGTAGTCGTTGTTGCTCAGCGTGTAGGTGAGCGACGTACCAAAATCCGCCTTGGAGTTGATGCGCTGATCGACATTGACACGCGCCGACTGACGGAACTGACCAGAGCGGAACGGCAGAATGCCGCTGTTGTGATCACTCGTGAAGGACGAGTTCAGGTTCGTGCCGCCGCCGCGATAACCAAGCTGGAAGTTCGTGGAGTAGAACTGACCGTCGGTGAGCCACTCCTGCAGCTGATTGCGGGAACGATTAAGACCGGTGGTCGGATACGGATTGTCGGAGATAGCGTTCACTCCGCCATCGATAGCGCGCGTACCCGGGCTGGTCTCAATGATGTTCCCGCTCGCATCAAGCTGGAAGATGTGCGACTGATTGAGCGGCACGAAGCGCGTCACACCCGTGGTGCCGTACTCGGAGCGCACCGACATACGCACGGTGCCTTCCTGAATGTCCTTGCCGCGCTTGGTGGTGATGGCCAAGACGCCGTTGGCAGCGTCGGACCCGTAGAAGGCCGAGGCAGCAGCACCCTTGAGGACTTCAATGGACTCGATGTCCTGGGCATCAAAGTCGGCGATCGAGAAGCGTGTAATGACACCGTCCACGATGATCAACGGGCTGGAGCCGCCGACGCCGAGGTTGGTGGAGCCGCGCAAGCGAATAGCCGGCGCCGCTCCCGGGTTGCCGCGGCCGAGCGCCAC